>NZ_JAABLT010000022.1:0-374838 GCF_009915125.1 Proteus sp. G2673 | reverse complement strand
ACTGTTAATCCGTATGTCACTGGTTCAAGTCCAGTTGGAGGAGCCAAATTTAGAAAAGCCCGCACTATCTCAGTGCGGGCTTTTTGCTTTTCATCTTTTCTATTATCATTACCTTTCTTCTTTTTCTATCTCATTTATTTTTTAGATTTCCGCGTTGACTTAAATACGTTATTTCTTTATTTTCAGTATTCGGCGTGGAAAAAACATCCAATTAAAAAATGTTTATTATCTCATAATTAGATTATCTGTTTTAGAAACGAACAATATGTCGTTTATCTATGCACTTAAACAAATATCGTCGATTGTCCTTTGACATATCAAACCACCCACTATATGATACACGCCACTTAATGATGTTCCTCCATAGTTCAGTCGGTAGAACGGCGGACTGTTAATCCGTATGTCACTGGTTCGAGTCCAGTTGGAGGAGCCATTTCTCTTTGTGTCACCCTCGTAACATTTTGATTTTATTCTCTGTTTTACCTTACACACTTCCCAAAAATATAATAAAAAAATGCGATTAAATGGTAGCTATTTAATCGTTTTCGTATTAGCATTCATTTCCGGCTTGACTACCTAGTCCAATCCAATCCTTGATCTTTCGATTTTCCTAAGACACACGGAGCCGGTATATGACCACTGCACAACCTATCACCCTCACTATTCACCGTCCAGATGATTGGCATGTTCACTTTCGTGATGATGACATGCTAAAAACTGTTGTTCCTTATACCAGTCGCTATTTTGGCAGAGCTATAGTCATGCCAAACCTTGTTCCACCAGTTACAACGATTGAAGCTGCTCGCACTTACCGTGATCGCATCAAAGCGGCTATTCCTGCCGGAGATAACTTCGAACCGTTAATGACTTGCTATTTAACAGATAGCACACTACCTTCAGAAGTCGAACAAGGTTTCTTACAAGGTGTTTTTACTGCTTGTAAACTTTATCCTGCAAATGCAACAACTAACTCAAGTCATGGTGTATCTGATATCACAAAGATTTATCCTATCTTAAGTGTGATGGAAAAAATCGGCATGCCATTGCTGATCCACGGCGAAGTAACCGCTTCAAGCATTGACATTTTTGATAGAGAAGCACGTTTCATTGATAGCGTTATGTCTCCTGTACGCAAGCAATTTCCTGAGCTAAAAATTGTTTTTGAACACATTACAACTAAAGAAGCAGCTCAGTATGTCTTAGAAGGAAATGAGTTTCTTGGTGCCACTATTACCCCGCAACACTTGATGTTTAACCGCAATCATATGTTGGTAGGTGGTGTTAAACCTCACCTATATTGCTTACCTATTCTTAAACGCAACGTTCACCAAGAAGCACTAAGAGAAGCTGTTGCGTCAGGAAATTCTCGCTTCTTCTTAGGTACAGATTCTGCACCTCACTTACAACATCGCAAAGAATCATCTTGTGGTTGTGCTGGGGTATTTAATGCGCCAACCGCGCTGGCAGCTTACGCAACCGTATTTAAAGAACTCAATGCATTACAACATTTTGAAGCTTTCTGTTCTCTAAATGGCCCTCGTTTCTATGGTTTACCGGTTAATGAAGGAACCATCACATTAACTGAAAAAACTGTTGAGGCTCCAGCACAAATCCTTTGTGGTGATGAAGCACTTATCCCATTCTTAGCGAATGAAAATATTCACTGGGATATTACTGTCGATTAATCTCACCCCCTTGATATTTTTCTAAAATGCACCATATAACATTTGTTAGACTGTTAATGGTGCATTGCTCTTTTATCAGAGCCAGCACACATTTTTTTGTTACAACAAAAATTTATCTTTTTAATCATGATAAATCTCGTATACTGAAAAGTAACCACATTGCGTGGGAGCTTCTCTCTTAGTCAAAACCGGTTGTATGATTAGGAGGTATTATGAGTAGAAAAAATGAAGTTATTCAGACACACCCTGTTGTAGGCTGGGACATCAGTACCGTTGACATCTACGATGCCATGATGTTGCGTTTGCATTATCTTCCTGAAAACGAACATCATCCAGAAAATGCAGTTGTAGATAAGACACTTTGGCTCACAACAGACATAGCTAAGCAGTTGATTCATATTCTTCAAGCAGGTATTGATAAAATTGAATCATCTGAAGATTCTGTTTCAGTCAACACCAAGCATTAATAAAAAAATCTAGAAAAGATAGCGAACGCAAAGCAGGAGTACTTGGTACTCCTGTTCTCATTTTATCTCTCACCAATCCACTACCACATATTGTTTATATCTATATAAGCCAGCTCTTACAGTATAAAAATAATTAGTTATATTAATAAATCGACTCCCATTTAATGGAAAAATAATCATAACCTTTTTATTCGATATATCTTCAAGAAAAGAACACATAAGCCGAATTGACATAAAATAAGGTTATCTTTATTTTAATAAATTAAAACAACGACAAACAAGGAAGTTATTTGTGAAAGTATTAATTATTGACGAATGTTTTTTTACTCGTAATGGTATAAAACACTATTTTGAGAAGAGAAATGTAAGACATGAAATAATTGATATGCCATCTATACAGGAAGCCAATAATTATATTAATCACTCAATGCCAGATATCATATTTATTGATCTCACAAGATATTGCCGGGAAATAGCATATTGCCCTCATTTGCAGCTTTTTTTTCTTTCAACAAAGAACTGTCGGCTTTATCTTTATCTAGATGCAAACTATCCAGATAAAGAAAGACCTATCTCATTGACAAACAACTGTTTTATCCTTCCAAAAAAGATACTTCCTTGGGTGCTTGAAAAGGCATCGATGTTCACTTCTCGGTGCCAAGTTTTCTTTCCAACTTATAAACATTCATTATGTTCTATTTTTAGTTTACAAGAACAAAAAATAATTAATTATTGGATGAGTGAAATACCTAATCATCAAATCGCTAAAAAACTATCCATTAGTAGTAGCACAGTATATTCACACAAAAGACATATTACAGAAAAAATTAATGTAAAAAATCGAATTGAGTTATTTTTTATATATAACATTTTAAAATATATATATGAGAAATAACCCTATTAAATTTCGATCAAAAAAATAAACAAAAGAAAGAAAAAAGGAGTCCATTTCCTATTATTACTCACTGTAATGAGGTGGCTAATATGCGTGGTGGTCACCTTAAAATTATTATACTATTATGTATTTAGGATATATATGATATTAAAACAATAAAACTAATATAGTTATATCTTATAAAAAATAAAGTAAAACTGATTTGTTTTGCAATCACTTCACTCTGCTTCTAATAAAGAGTGAAGTGATTATTCACAATACCAGATTGAGAATTAAGCTATACGCTCAATCTTAGCGGGTAAACCTTGGCGAACAGATGCACCAGATACCCAATCTAACCATGTATTAGTGATTTGACGAGTTGGATCAGCAAAACCTAAATCATTAAGGTTAATACCGCTACCAATACCTTTATCCATTGGTAATGGTTGTTCATCTAAGTAATGCTGACGAGAACCTAACTCTTGATGCCCATATCCATGTTCAATAGCTAAAACCCCCGGCATTACACCATCGAGCAAGCTAATCTCAGCTTCAACTTGCCCACCAGGTGTTACAATACGAACCTTATCACCATGGTTAACCCCCCATTTTTTACCATCTTGAGGATTAATTGCGACCAAGTTACTCGGTTTCACCATTCGTAAACGTTGTATCATACCCGTTGAACTACTCACCACATGAGATTTAAAGGACATTAATTTCAATGGCCACTGCTCTTCAGGATAATGCTGATGAATATCGCTACCATCCGATAAACGTGGCGGATAATAAGTCGGGCAACCACTATAACGTTCACCTGTTATTGCATGATGGTTTTTCGCCACTTCTTCATTCCAAATCTGCAATGGTTGTTTCCACTGCGGCCCTGTTTCATCACCATTCCATGCTTTTTCATAAGGTGCAAAACGGCCACCTCGCGTATAGATATACGCAACTTGAAGAACTTCTTCATTTTTTAACGTTGAAGTTATCGCAGGTAAAATGCGATCTACACCACTTAATAAAATATCTTCATTGGTTGCTGGTACAACAGGTTTCTCACCCATAAATGCCATATTAGCCGCAACACGTAAATAGTAATCTTCTGCAC
This sequence comes from Proteus sp. G2673, assembly GCF_009915125.1. Lineage (NCBI taxonomy): Bacteria > Pseudomonadati > Pseudomonadota > Gammaproteobacteria > Enterobacterales > Morganellaceae > Proteus > Proteus sp. G2673. The sequence continues at coordinate 370,698 of NZ_JAABLT010000022.1, read as the reverse complement.
TGTTGATTGGATAGAAATTTCCATCCATATCTTCAATAGCTTTATCACCAAAGCCGGGTAAGTCTAAGGCTTTTGCAACGGCAATACAGAATGTTTCCATTGAAATTGGTTGGCCTTCCGCTGTTTTAGCAACACGAGGTTCAATAATCGGCCAACGTGCAGTACTTGCTTTAGTTTGAACACCAGACCAAGGCGCACTAAACCCCCAACTTTCAAAGTTGTGTGTATCAGGCACGATATAATCTGCCAGCGCAGTTGTTTCATTCATAAAAGCATCAATACCGATAATTAAAGGCAGATGCTTCGGATCTTTAAGACGCTCTTCCATTACTTGACGAATACCAGCAATCCCATAAACAGGGTTGGTCATATTCGTGATCCATGCTTTTAATGAATAAGGATAACCCGCTAACGCAGAACCCAATTGTTCAGTTAATTGCCCAGCAGCAAACGGATACCAAGGTGCTTTTGCTGGATATGGAGATTCCCCTTTTTCTACTCGCTCACGGTACTCATCAGATTTCTCATAAGCTACTTTACTGCGTGATAACACCATGCCTTTTGGCTTCACTTTACCCTTAAAGCTATCCATTTTGTAACAAGGGCCGTCTGTTGCGCCATTAAATTTACCGCCACCAACAGATACTCCACCTTTAAGGTTTAAGTTACCTATTAGTGCATTGAGCATAATCACACTCCAAGCAGTATAAAAACCATTTCCTCCCATCATACCGCCATGAGAGATAACTGCGGCTTTTCGTCCATAAGCAGTAAATTCGCGACCTAATGCAACAATGGTCGTTTCTGGTACTTTACAGCGCTCGCTATATTCAGCCAGAGTCATACGTTTAGCTGCTTCATCAAGTAATTGAAAACTTGATTTTACAGTCACTTCTGCGCCTGTTTTTAAAATGACTTTATACGTAGCAAATAATTGTGCTTTATCGACTTGTGTTGCGGGAACTAATTCACCATCTAGCGATAACACTAAGTTTTGCTCTTCCCCTTCTGCAACATCATTTAAATGTGCCGTAGTGAGCATTTGTCCTGAAAGTGGATGTTTTTCATCACTGACCACAAGGTGAGTCGCATTTGTCCAGCTCTTCTCACCCACATTTTTCATTGAAACTTCACTTGGTACTGACAGATATTCTGCATTGTAGCGCTTGTTTTCAATGATCCAGCGGATCATTCCCATCACTAAAGCCGCATCCGTTCCCGGTTGAACAGGAACCCAATGACCATGATCGTTCGCTAATGTCGTTGTTAGAGGTAAAGCTGGTGCAACAACCACATAATTAAACGAATCACGAATTCGAGCGTTAGCTAACTGACGGCCTTGACGTTTAAATGGATTACCTGATTGTGCCGGTGATGTTCCTAAAAACAGAGCAAATTCAACGTAATCCCAATCAGGCTTAACGTGAGCGTTTTTATTTAAATCGTTCATTAACGCACCAGAGCCGGCACGGTACGCTAATCCACAATAAGAGCCGTGAGCACCAAAGTTTTTACTACCAAATGAGTTTTGAGCAAAACGACGAATAAACGAATCACGTCCATCATCACCCGCATTTGTCATCAATAATTGGTTCGCTTTAGGGCCTAAAGCCGGTTGTTTTGGATCGATTAAAGTATCTAAATCACGAATAGCACGTAAACCATCAACATGCCCCTCACCAAAGAGATCGCCACCTTCGACAACTTCCTGGATCAACTGCTCAAAACTGATACGTTTCCATTTACCTTCACCACGTTTACCCACGCGTTTCATTGGTTCAAGAATACGTGTTGGGCTATCAAGGCTTTCCATCATGGTTGCACCACGAGCACAAGCCGTCGAGCGGTTTTCTAACCCACTTTCCCCCCCCATTTTTTCCAATGCTTCTTTAATTGGCATGTTATAGCCAAAATGATGATCATGAGAAAGTGGGTGATAAGGATTACCAGCAATACGCAAAATTTTATTATTTGCTCTATCAACACGGGCACGCACACCGCATTGTGTCCAGCACCCAAAACATTGGGTCATACAAACAGATTGCTCTGTATTTGCTTGCCATTTCGCGTCTTTTACAATTTTACCTTCAGGTAATAAAGAGTTCCCGTTGATCCTATCAAGTGTTACTTTGCCTGATGTGCCATCAACTAAACCATCTACGGCACGTTTAGCAACATCACGGTAACTGGCAGCAAATGCGGCAATACCACCGATAACTAACCCACCTTTAAGCCATTGACGTCTTGTAAACTTAGCCATGCTGCACTCTCCTGACAACCCAACGAATACTTTCTCTAAATAAAATGGTTAACGCTATCCACAATCCAAATGTACCGACAATTGACATCAGTCCATCATTACCTAGCGTAAACTCATAAGGGTTTGTAATGATGTTATATTTGGGAATGTATTGAGCCCCCATCAACATCAACCAGCGTAATACCCACGCAAGTCCCATTGATACAAATGCCATGATGGTAATAAACACAGCCGAACGTGCTTGTTTTGCCATCAAAAGTCCCATCACGACAGAGATCCCCCATAGTGCGATAACACCTATGGCACTCCACCAGCCAAGACTTCCCATCGCTAATTGTTCTCTAATTGCTAGGCCTGAAATTGTATCGCCAGCAACCCAAAAAGCCGTACATACTGCTAATAACATCAGAGAACTCACAAACCACATCGCTAATTCACGCTGGTATACAGGTTCACGGCGTGTTCCTAATGCTAGTAGTGTTGGTAGTACTTGCATTGCACTAAAGAACAGTAGGATCGGTAACCAATAGGTATACAACACAGGTCTTGCTTTTAAGATAGATGCTTCACGACCTGTATATAACAACAAACCAATCGCAGTTAATGAGCAAGCTAATGCCACCCAACGAGTTAATTTATATTCACGTTTCCATACTAAGCGAACGATCATTGCCGCAAAATAAAGTATGCTAAATGCTGAAAATAATGGTAGTAACAGTGAGCCCCATGCCATCCACGACCATGGTGTTGGATAAGCATAGAAATGCCACACACGTGCTGTTTGGTGTAAATCTGCTGTTAAAGCCAGAGGTGCTGTAATACCCGCGGTTACTGCAATAAATACCGCAACAGCTTCTAAACGTTGATTACCTGCACTGCCTTTCCAACACTGCCAACAGGCGTAAAGTGTTGCACAGCAAGCAATACCAATAAAAAAGAAATACTGCACAGCCCAAGGCAACCAAAAATATTCTTGCGGGATCGCAATGACTTCTTGAATTTGAGAGACTTGCGGGATCATGAGTGAACCTCCTGCTGCCATAATGCGGGTTGTCCTTGACCTTCTAACGGTTGTACAAATGCATCATCGAGGCCGAGATAGAAAACTTGTGGCAATGTGCCACTTTCTGGTTTTAATACTTTCAGCTCTTTTTCATGTGTACGCAGCATTTTGCTGATAGTGCTATTAGGATCTTTCATATCGCCGATAATACGAGCACCACCGACACAAGATTCAACGCACGCAGGTAGCAATCCAACTTCGAGGCGATGCGCACAGAACGTGCATTTATCTGCTGTTTGTGTTGAGTGATTAATAAAGCGTGCGTCATAAGGACATGCTTGAACACAATAAGCACAACCAACACAACGTTCATTATCAACGACGACAATGCCGTCTTTACGTTGGAAAGTGGCTTGAACAGGGCAAACTGGTACACAAGGCGGTTCATCACAATGGTTACACAATCTAGGCAGTAAGACATTCGTGATCCCTTCTTGCCCCTTGATAGCAACCTGATATTGGTTTACTGTCGTCCTAAATTGTCCTTGAGGAGTCTGATTTTCAATATTACAGCTTACTGTACAGGACTGGCATCCTACACAACGGCGTAAATCAATCAGCATTCCGTAACGTTTATCTTCTGAGCCTTCACGACGCTCAGGCGATAATTTAATGCCGGCTTCAGCTAAAGGAACTATTGAAGCACCCGCAGTAAGGACCCCTAATTGTTGTAAAAATTTTCGTTTTCCAAGATCCATATTTGTCTCCAGTATCACTCAATAACACAAGCTCACAATGAGTGAAGGAAATAGAAAGTAAAAAGTATGTGTTTTGTTATAAGAGCATTGTAAAAATTACTGAAGACGGCACCTATTGTGGTTTACCACATACCCTGTGCGAACTTGATCCAAAACAATATTTAACATTAGATATTTATGACGATAAAACAGACAATTGGGAAAAAACATGCAGTTACCATCGGGTTATTACTGCTCTTTTTTATCCTTCCTTTACAAGCCGCAGCAAAAGAGTGGACGATCGGCGTTTTAGCACTACGAGGAGATGCATCAACTCAAAGGCATTGGCACCCACTTGTTGATACATTGAATAAACATCTCCCAACAGAAAACTTTGTATTAGTTCCTTTAAATCTTGAAGAAATGAAATTAGCGGTAGCGAAAAAAAACGTTGATTTCTTACTAACAAATCCAGCGCAATTTATTCAATTAGATAATGCATTTCCGTTACGTTGGTTGCTCTCATTACACTCCGGCTATGAGCCTGATAACACAACAAGAAATGTCATTGGTAGCCTAATTTTAGTCCGTAACGATAGTCCAATTACTTCTGTTAACGAGCTAATAGGAAAACGTGTCGGAGCCATTGCACCCGATGCGTTTGGTGGATACCTTTTAGGTTATAAAGCGCTACAAGAGCAAGGGATTGATCCTGATAAAGATTTCACATTACGTTTCACCGGTTTTCCTGCTGATGCTTTGCTTTACCTTTTACGAGATGAAGATATTAATGCTGCAATTATCCCCGTCTGTTTGTTGGAAAATATGGATAGTGAGGGATTAATAAAAAAAAGTGATTATCGGCCAGTGATCACCTACCAAACCAACACACCTTGTTTAACTAGTACACCGCTCTACCCTAATTGGTCATTTGCTGCACTAGATACCGTTCCTGATGAGTTAGTTGATAAAGTCACACGAATTTTACTCACGGAGGATAGTAAGCCGATGAAATGGGGGGCTCCAGCATCACATACCCAAGTTGAGACACTATTAAGAGAAGTAAATCAGCACCCTCGACAAAGACAACTCTGGCAAGATGCACAAAGTTGGGCGATTCAACACCAATTTATTATTGGTCTTTCATTAGCCGCTATCCTTTTTCTCATACTAAATCAAGTCTGGGTCAGTTATTTAGTGAGACGTCGTAGTCGCCAATTGGAACATGCACACAATCGATTAAGACAGCAAAAAGAAGAGTTAGAACACGCTCAACGCTTAAACATATTGGGAGAAATGGCTTCAGGGTTTGCTCATGAGCTTAATCAGCCACTTTCTGCGATAAAAAGCTATGCACAAGGAAGCGTTATTCGCCTTAAAAAAGAGAATGAATCGCACCCATTGCTACCTGCATTGCAACAAATAGATAAACAAGCACAACGCGGTGCTGATATCATTAGAAATCTACGTTTATGGGTTGGAAAACAAACACCTAATACCGATACAATTTCGCTTTCTCATCAAAATATTGCGGAATGTATCCAACATATCTGGAAGCTTTTACGCGTAGAAGGGAAATACCCACAGGTTTCACTGGTCACCCATATTGATAAACATGATACCTTGTATTTACCTGAAACATTATTAGAGCAAATTTTATCGAATTTAATCACTAATAGTCTCCAAGCTGGCACTAAAGTACTAAAAATTAGCACCCATAAGGCGCCTGATCGGCTGCTTATCGTTATTGAAGATGATGCAGGTGGAATGACCGACAGCCAACTTGAACAGCCCTTTGCCCCATTCCAAACAACAAAAATGGAAGGTCTTGGACTAGGTTTAGTCATTTGTCAACGTTTATTACTTTCTCAAGGCGCTGATATTCATATTGAAAATCAAAATAATGAGCAAAATAAAATTGGATTAAAAATCACCCTTATTTTCCCTAACAAAAATAAATAATGGAGAAAAAATGCCAACTATTCATCTTGTTGATGATGATCTTGCTGTCACTGATGCGTGTCAGTTTTTATTAGAAAGTTTAGGTTACTCTGCCCATGTCTGGAATGATAGCGAGTTTTTTATTAACAACGTCAATCTTTATCAACAAGGCGTTGTATTATTAGATATGAGGATGCCAAAACCTGACGGTAGACAAGTCCACCAGCATTTAATTGATAAACACAGTACACTTTCTGTCATTTTTTTAACCGGACATGGTGATATTCCTATGGCCGTTGAGGAGATCAAAAAAGGCGCTATTGATTTTTTACAAAAACCCGTTGATAGCCATGCACTGTTATCTGCCTTAGATGCCGCATTTATTGAAACTAATACCCGTTTTACCGCACATGATATTCGTCGCCGTTATGCTTCATTAACGCCAAGAGAAAAAGACATTGCCTATTATGTCATTCAAGGATTAATGAATCGTGAAATTGCGGAAGTGGCTTGTGTTTCCATCAGAACAGTCGAAGTACATCGTGCAAAAGTGATGGATAAAATGGCAGCTAAAAATATTGCTGAGCTAGTTACAGCGCTACAAGGTATCAAAATAGTTTCACCTAATTTATGACAAAATTTCTTATCTGCACTAAAAAATGTCACAATATAAAATATTCATTGGAAAAAGAGTAAATAGATAGGCTTATGATAAAGTCACCTCCATTTAAAAAATCATTTTTGCAGCCTAAATATTGGCTGACTTGGTTTGGGATCGGATTACTTTATATTCTGGTTCTGCTCCCTTATCCTGTTATTTATTGGTTAGGCACGCGTTTAGGACGTCTTTCAAAGGTTTTTTTAAAAAAACGAGTCCAAATAGCAGAACGTAATCTCGAACTCTGTTTTCCACAAATGCCTAAGAGTGAACGCGAAGCCTTAGTGAATAAAAACTTCGAATCTGTGGGTATGGGATTATTTGAAACAGGTATGGCTTGGTTTTGGCCTGATTGGCGTGTAAAACGCTGGGTTAAAGTCAGTGGCAGAGAGAATATTCAAAAAGTACAAGAAACAGGTCAAGGCATTATTGTTGTTGGGATCCACTTTCTAACTTTAGAATTAGGCGCTCGTATTTTTGGTATGTTAAATCCCGGTATTGGTGTTTATCGTCCAAATGACAATCCAGTTATGGATTGGCTACAAACTTGGGGTCGATTACGCTCCAATAAATTTATGCTTGATAGAAAAGATCTAAAAGGAATGATCCGCAACCTTAAAGCAGGTGAGATCCTTTGGTATGCCCCAGATCATGACTATGGCCCACGTAAAAGTGTTTTTGTTCCATTATTTGCTGTTGATAAAGCAGCGACAACAACAGGCACCTATATTCTAGCAAAAACGGGAAACCCGGCTTTAATTCCATTTACTCCTAAGCGATTACCCGAAGCCAAAGGATATGAGTTGATTATTTCACCGGCAGTAGCAAACTTCCCACTTGATAGCGAAGAAAATGCCGCGAATGCTATGAATAAAGTAATAGAGCAAGAAATCTTACGCGCTCCTGACCAATATATGTGGTTGCATCGTCGCTTTAAAACTCGCCCAGAAGGTGACGCTTCTTTATATAACGAAATAAAGAAAGTACACTAATCACAACGTGGCTGTTTTATTCTAAAGTAGCCACTTTTTAATATGACAACACGCTGAAGCAACAATAATAAAATCAGCAACAGCACAAGCTGTAAACTCCTGCAAAAACACATTATAAGAGCAAGACCTATCGCACTTATTCTGTATCATGGCTATATTCTTATTCACTATAAATAAGAAGACCGATGCGTTGTCACAATATTCAACGTCACCACGGTTATGTTCAGCCTATTTTCTTGGTTTACTCTCTCGTTCTCGGCTAAAGGAGTAACATGGATCTCAAGCCCCGAAATAATTCTTGGAAACGTAATCTTTATATTGTCTGGTTTGGTTGTTTTTTAACTGGCGCAGGTTTTAGTTTAATTATGCCTTTTCTTCCTTTATATGTTGAAGAATTAGGTATAACCGATCATGAAGAGCTTAATCTTTGGACGGGTGTTGCATTTAGTATTACCTTCCTTTTTTCTGCCATTGCAGCGCCTTTTTGGGGGAAATTATCGGATAGAAAAGGTCGAAAATTAATGCTGTTACGTTCTGCCCTTGGTATGGCGATTGTAATGGTATTAATCGGATTTGCTCAAAATATATGGCAATTATTAGTACTGCGAGCCTTGCTTGGTATATTAGGTGGCTTTGTTCCAAATGCAAATGCGTTAATTGCAACCCAAGTTCCGGTTAAAAAAAGCGGCTGGGCATTAGGTACACTTTCAACAGGCGCAGTGAGTGGCGCATTAATAGGCCCTTTAATTGGTGGTATGCTTGCCGATCTCTACGGTTTACGACCTGTCTTCTTTATTACTTCAGCGGTTTTATTTATTTGCTTTTTAGTCACCCTCTTTTTCGTGAGTGAAAACTTCACGCCTGTTTCTAAAAAAGACGCACTAACCACAAAACAGGTCTTTTCATCACTTAAAAATAAAAGGCTCGTTGTATGCCTGTTTTTCACCACAATGATTATTCAAATAGCAACAGGCTCTGTTACACCTATTTTGACACTTTATATTCGTGAATTAACAGGTTCAGTCAGCAATCTTGCCTTTATCAGTGGTGTTGTCGCCTCCGTACCGGGTATTGCGGCTCTGATCAGCGCACCTCGTTTTGGTAAGCTAGGTGACCGAATTGGCCCTGATAAAGTCCTTATTTTTACCCTCGGGCTCTCTATTTTTATGCTGATTCCAATGGCATTGGTCAGTAATTATTGGGAACTTGGTGCATTACGATTTTTACTTGGTGCGGTCAATGCAGCTATGTTACCTGCCGTACAAACGCTTATTCTCTATAATATTACCCCAGCTATTGCGGGTCGCATTTTTAGTTATAACCAAGCACTAAGAGATGTTGGAAATGTTACAGGTCCGTTAATGGGTGCTTTTGTTGCTGCAAGCTATGGATTTAGAGCTGTTTTTTATTTCACCGCAGCCGTTGTCTTTTTTAATCTCATTTATTCTTGGTTAAGCTTTAGAACGCCACAAAAAAAGTAGTCAAAAAATCTACAAATCAGATCAGTTAATAGTTTTTTTTCTTCAAAAAATTATACTTTTACATTTAAAGGCCTAATTGTTACTTTTTTTATTCTGTTTTTTGTAATTTGTTGTTTATTAAGAATATTCTCAATACCTATTTGTTAAGACCTCTAAAATCTTCTTGTCCTCTTTTTTCAAAAAATTGCAAGGTTAACTATTGCAAAATGAGATTTTTATCGACTTTTGCACCAAAAAATGGTTTATAAAGTATTAAATATACTTTTAGTCACTAAATTACGACAAAAGTATGTTAAAAATATATTAATTAAATGCAGTGGATATTGATAACAGAATGAAATAATTTTGTTCAACCACTAGCTAATATTTTGTTCTTTTTACTTGCAAACGACCTGTAGAGGTTTTTTTTGGGAATTTAAGATGCAATCTACTCACTCAAAATCTAGCCGAACTTTCTTTGGCCACCCATATCCATTAAGCTCTCTTTTCTTCACCGAAATGTGGGAACGCTTTTCTTTCTATGGTATTCGCCCATTATTAATTCTATTTATGGCGGCAACCGTTTATGAGGGTGGCATGGAAATCCCCAGAGAGCAGGCATCTGCTATTGTGGGTATTTTCGCAGGCGGTGTTTATTTAACCTCGTTACCTGGAGGTTGGCTAGCTGATAACTGGTTAGGTCAACGCCTAGCTGTATGGTATGGCTCTATCTTTATCGCGTTAGGGCACTTATCCATCGCACTTTCAGCGTTTTGGTCACAAAATCTGTTCTTTATCGGTTTATTACTGATTGTATTGGGTACAGGACTATTTAAAACCTGCGTAACTGTGATGGTAGGAACCTTATATAAAAAGGATGATACTCGCCGTGATGGTGGATTCTCCTTATTTTATATGGGTATCAATATGGGTTCATTTATTGCACCACTCATCACCGGTTTCTTAGTGCGTGATTATGGCTGGCATTGGGGCTTTGGTATCGGTGGGATTGGTATGCTTGTTGCGTTACTGATTTTCCGCTTTTACGCAGTACCGACCATGCGTCGCTTTGATAGCGAAGTGGGTTTAGATTCAAGTTGGGATCGCCCAACGGTTGTTCGTCGTAATGTCGGTCAATGGATTTTAGCGTTATCTGTCGTTCTTATGGCAATTGTTGGTCTTATCATTTCTGGTGTTATTCCTTTTAACCCAGTTGTTGTGGCTAACTTTATGGTTTATGTGATTTCCGGTAGTGTTATCGCCTATTTTATCTATTTATTCCTATTTGCTGGATTAAGCAGTAGTGACCGTTCTCGCTTATTTGTTTGTTTCCTATTACTGGTTTCAGCAGCCCTTTTCTGGTCTGCATTCGAACAAAAACCGACATCATTTAATTTATTTGCCAACGACTATACTGACTTAAACTTTATGGGTTTTGAGATCCCAGCAGTTTGGTTCCAATCTGTTAATGCCCTGTTTATTATTATTCTTGCGCCTGTATTTAGCTGGTTATGGCCAATGATGGCACGTAATAATATGAATTTAAGCAGTATGACTAAATTTGTGATTGGTATTTTATTTGCAGCGGGTGGCTTTACCGTCATGATGTTTGCATCTGAAAGTGTTATTGCAACAGGACAAGGCGTTTCACCACTTTGGTTAATTGGCAGTATCTTATTACTAACATTGGGTGAATTGTGCTTAAGTCCTATTGGTCTTGCTACAATGACTATTTTAGCTCCAGCTAAAATGCGTGGTCAGGTCATGGGATTATGGTTCTGTGCAAGCGCATTAGGTAATTTAGCTGCTGGTTTAATGGGGGGAAATATTCGTCCAGACAAATTGGATGTGATGCCTGATTTCTTCTCTCATGTTTCTATCGCTCTGGTTATTTGTGCCGTTGTTCTTGCTGCACTGATTATTCCAGTTCGTAAGATTTTACAAAGCGCAGATAGCAGAGAGAAAGCACAAGCTTAATTTCACTTGCTCGTTATTGAAGCCATGTCTAATTAGTTAGGCATGGCTTTTTACTGTTATATCCTACAATTTAAACACTGTTTTTAAGTATTGCACCTAATATTTAAAACACTTAATCTCATTACTTTCTATTTGTTGATAGTTTATCACTAAGGTAATGCGATGACTGTTCTTCCTATTTATTATGTTAATGCTTTTTCCTCTCTACCTTTTTCAGGAAATCCTGCGGCTGTCGTTTTATTAGAAGAATGGTTGCCTGATAACACCTTAATTACTCTTGCTAGTGAGATTAATTTACCTGAAACCGCTTTTTTAGTTGGCGACCATATTCGTTGGTTTACACCTAAAATTGAAGTTCCCCTTTGTGGACACGCAACATTGGCCACTGCTTTTGTACTAAAAACGATAAAACAGTCCCCTGATGATCTCTTTAAATTCCAATCTCTTTCGGGTGAACTCACTGTTTCTTGTCAAAGCACTCTCTTTACACTTAATTTCCCAGCCATACCCGCGACGTTGAATAACGGTATAAAATCAGCGATTGAAGAAAAATTAGCATTACAAATAGATGAAGTTTGGCAAGCGCGTGATCGTTATGTTTGCTTTTTATCTGATCCTGAAACAGTGATTAGTTATCAACCTGATTTCTCTCAAATCGCACAGTTAGATTTACCCGGCGTGATTATCACAGCTAAAGGCCACTCTCCTTTTGATTTTATTTCTCGTTTCTTTGCCCCCGTAAAAGGGGTAAATGAAGATCCCGTTACTGGTACGTCTCACTGTGTATTAGCGCCAATTTGGAGTAATAAACTCAATAAAAAACAATTAAAAGCAAGGCAAGTTTCAAAACGAGGTGGAAATATCGACTGTGCGCTAAAAGATAATCGTGTTTTACTGACAGGAGAGGCTGTACTCTTTTTAACTGGTGAAATAACCTTTTAATTATGAGCGATATAATCAGCCCTTCATCTACTTTGCTTTCAATTTACTCTATTTTATACTGTGGGCAATTTCTCCCTACAGTATAAAAAGAAGGCTTTATTGTTATGTCCATCTCTGACTTATCTCTTGAACTACAAGATAAAATTAAAAATTCAATCACCCGTGTATCTAAAGTCATATTCCCTACTACGACTAATCACCACTCAACACTCTTTGGTGGCACAGCATTAGCTTGGATGGATGAAGTTTCATTTATTACCGCCACTCGTTTTAGCCGTAAACGCCTAGTGACAGTTTCAACTGAAAAAATAAATTTTAATCACCCTATTCCATCCGGGACGATTATTGAATTAGTAGGTGAAGTTATTCGTGTTGGTCGTACAAGTTTGACGGTAAATGTTTCTATTTTTCTTGAAGATATGTACGCAGAAGGTCGTGAAGAAGTGATCCACGGTCAGTTTAATTTTGTTGCGGTTGATCATGACGGAAAACCAACTCCATTATTCGATAAATAATATCTTATAGAGAGATTTGTCATACTTTTTATCTTTCTTAATTAAAAACTACACTATTTTATTAAGTTTTTTATTATTTTTAATAATAACAAAGTATTAATAACATTAATTTAGATGGATATTTTTCAATCAAAACAAAATAACCAATAAAATCAATAAATAATAAGATTACTAACATGTAAGACAAGAGTTATCCACAATTAATGTGGATAACTGAATAAATCTAAAAAATCACAGAACACAGATTTTTGTTACCACAAATTCAATCTGACACAAAGTCAGTTTCCGTCCCACTATTGCACTTTCAGCAATAACAATATCCGTTGATTGTGAATACAATCGCCCCACTTCCAGCGCGAATTCAATAGTGGGTTCAATCAGTAATATCACCCCGACATCTTCAATATCAACAGGAAAATCTGCAAAAGTGCTAAGTTGTGCCACTTGTTTTATCTTATTTTTAGCAATTTCTTGCGCTTTTTCCGTTGCTATTTTATTAACTCTTACTTGTTTTTCAAAAACACCACCACCAGAATGAAGATAGATCATAATTTACTCATTATAGAAAACAAAGGCTGTTATCTTTATTATTCAAATCGAAGGTATAAAAGCCAGTAGATAAATAAAAAAGAAACAGCCTTATCCCTAATTTTCATTCTATCGAATACAATACAAAAGTGCTTTACCAGCCATAAGAAACACCGCCGCCGACAACACCGCGATCTTCTGTGTTCCATGAAGCAGAAACGCGAATAATGGCACTTTCTGTTATTTGATACTGGGCACCGGTTGCCAATGCATTCGCATCACGATAATTACCCACTCCCACACCTAAACTAAATGTGTGATTAGTCACGTAAGGAATATTAGCCATCGCTGCGACAGAAGCAATGCCCGCACTTGCCCTTTTGTCTGCCTTATCAATTTTATTATCCATATTCTTAAGTGCAATATCATTATCAAGAAAGATATTTTTAAATTTATTATTGGTGTATTCATTTGCGATAGAGATAGAATCATTTTTTGATTTTTCGATATATTCCTTCAGCGATTCATCTCTTTCATTAATTATCGTGTTAGTCACATAAATATACTCATTTCCTTTTTGGGTAACATAATTTTGATGTTCTTTGGTTAATTTCGCATTATTTTTTCCAATCAGCCTTTCCACACCTGATGCTATTTTACTGATCTCAATATCTGTATAACTGTTAGCATTTTTTTCTGATGCATTAACCTTTCGAGTTGTTAAAAAAGTCATTTCATCTTTAATATTATCAACATGTTTAACTATTTTTTTATCATGCTCATTCACTTTAAAATCAGTGTATTCTTTACTCTTATTTTCAGATTCAGCAACTCTAGTATTTATGTTTTTTTCGATTCCTTCTTTCATATTATTAACTTTATTATTAGTATAATTTTCAGCATCTACCCTAACATCAGATAACCTGTCTTCATTATAAAGATAAATTTCATTTTTAACTTCATTGATATAACTAACTGTATTATCTTGGTGTTCTTTGATTTTATTATCAGTATATTGATTTGATTTTTTTTCTGCACTTTCAGCAAATGCTTTTGCCTTTAATTCACTTTCTTTTAAGACTGTTTCATTTGCTTTTATAATATTTTCTGTTATTACTTTATTATTTTCATTAATACGCTCATCTGTCTCAATAAGAATATTATTTTTTTCTTTCCTTAATTGAGAAATATTAACCGCATCGGTATCTTCAGTTCCTGCGGCAACATTAATAATTTGTCTCTGATTTTTATCACTGCCGATTGATAATGTATTATTACGATTATTACTACTGTTATCGCCTAATATAATCGCATTACTTGCTGATCCGGAAGATTTGCTACCAATAATAACTGAATTATCTGCATTATCAGAAAGGTGGCTACCACTACCTAAAATAACACCATTTTCAGCGTTATTTATTGCCCCTCTCCCTATACTAATTGAATCTTTATTTTCACTATAAGCTTGTGTTCCAATAGAAAGAGAACCTTCTCCAATAGCCATAGCACCACTTCCCAATGACATCGCATTATCACCAATAGCTGTACTTTTATGACCTATTGCAGTTGCATTTTCGCCTTCGGCTCCTGCATTAGCACCAATTGCCGTTGATTGATCAGAATGTGCCCACGTATTGTATCCAACTGCCGTAGATTCATTACCATCGGCTCTACTATTTACACCTAATAAGGTCGTATTATTTGCATAAGATAAAGGTGATGATAATAATGAAATAACTAATAGTTTCACCTTAAAATATTTATTTTTAATCATATCCACATCACTCCATAATTAATTAACTCATATATAGAGTAATATGTATTTTATTTTTTACACATTATATATATTATAAAATAAACTAATAATAAATTGAAACTCTATTAATTAAAGATAATAACATCACAATACAATTAACTTTATTATAAATAAAAAGTCTCTACTTGATTCATATTTAAATAATAATCAATAACTAAAGAATATTGATGAAAAAAGGAAATAAAATTCAAATAAATTTATTCGCTATTTACAAAGAATAAAAATTTTTTACTTTTGAGATAATGATCAAATAAAGGGTATCTCTAATCTAGAAATAATAATGCCATTTATTAAACGAAACACTAAGTAAATCCCCTAAACTTATTTCTGTTTAGGGGGTTAGCATTATTCAATAAATTGTGCTTCTGCGATTAATAATTTATCAATTGATGATTGGCATAAAAGAGGTCTAAGTGTTTCAAATTTCTTTTCCGACCATTGGTAAATCTTTAAAGATAAAAGTTGCTCAATAACCTTTGGCTCAAAACGATATTTAAGGTGTCGAGCGGGTATCCCTCCCACAATGCTATAAGGCTCAACATTTTTGGAAACAACACTATTAGCCGCAACAATAGCACCTTCTCCAATCGTCACACCGGGCATTATCATTGCACGCATTCCTATCCATACACCATCATGAATATGAGTATCACCTTTACCAATATAGGCTTCCTCAAGCTTATCCATAAAAGGATAGAGTGAAAACCAATCCATACGGTGAGTATGATTTCCACCCATTAATATAACCGCCTGTGCGCCAATACAGACATAATCACCAACATATAATTTATCAATTTCCCACAATGGCTCCCATTGCAGGCTAACTTCATCACCATAAAGATAACGAACAACAGAAGTTTCAAAACCATCATCCCAACAATCACTGTAATAACTGTGTTGCCCTTTAATGATAATATTTTGATTTTTAACTGTTTCGTGCAGATATTCTACACGTGACCAATGTTTATTTTTCATAATATGACTCGTAATAAATTAATGAGCCATCAAAGAATGCTTAATTCTCTGATGATGTGTTCGCATTCAAAACACATCGTCTTAGGCAATCCTTGGTTGAAGCAATAAAGGATTCTTTTTCATCTTGTTTACGACCTATTTTTACAACACAATACGATTATGCTTGCAGTTTATCCGCACCATCATAAAGGTTATTAAAGAAAAAGCCACGGATACCCTTAATAACCCTCTGTTATTTCCCGTGGCTTAATATCACTATTTAAAAAAGTCTTTGCTACCATGAGGCGCACAACGTAAGTATTGAGGCGCTACTTTGATGGTTTGTTTGAGTTTTTCTGCCGCATGCCAAGGCCAGCGAGGATCATAAAGAATACCTCGACCCAAAGCGATAAAGTCAGCTTGCTCTGTAAGCAAAATGGCTTCGGCCTGTTCTGGCTCGGTAATTAAACCAACAGTAATAACAGGTAGTTGCGTTTCATTATAAATTGCTTGGGCAAATGGTACTTGGTAATTAGGACCCAGTTTAATTTCTTGTTTTTCTGATAATCCACCAGAAGAAACATGAATATAATGACAACCTAATTCTTCAAGATGTTGTGTTAACGCAATCGTACTTTCTAAGTCCCAACCACCTTCCACCCAATCAGTCGCAGAAATTCTGATACCGACACAGACATTATCAGAAACTGCATTTTTCACAGCCACAAAGATATCCACCAATAACCGACTACGATTATTGAAATCGCCACCGTATTGATCCGTTCTGTGATTTGATAATGGAGATAAGAATTCATGCAATAAATACCCATGAGCACCGTGGATCTCAATAACATCAAATCCTGCTGACTCAGCTCTTCTCGCAGCATCAACAAAAGCTTGTTTTATTTCTTCAATTTCATCAATAGCCAGAGCATGAGGCTGATGATTTTTTCCAAAAGGAATTTCTGAAGGTGCAACTTTTTGCCATCCATTAGGAGTTCCTGGCGCTAATGATGCTCCGCCATTCCAAGGTAAATCGGTCGATGCTTTACGTCCTGCATGTGCAATCTGTATACCCATTTTTGCAGGTGAATATTGCTTAATATTATCAACAAGTTTTTTTAATTCATTGCCATGTTGATCAGACCAAATGCCTAAATCTTTATAACTAATACGACCTCTTGGCTCAACCGCAGTTGCTTCAACAATCACTAGCGACGCACCAGATAGTGCTAGTTGCCCATAATGAATAGTGTGCCATGCTGTCGGGTAACCTTCTTGTGCTGAATATTGGCACATAGGTGCAACGATAATACGGTTATCTAACTGATGGGGGCCTAGTTTTTTAGGGGAGAACAACAAACTCATTTAAAGCCTCCTGCTACCAATAAGAATTTATGCAAAGAAAAATATCTTCACACTTGTATATACTATTTAAATATACAAGTTTAAGGCTATCGGATCTTATGCATTTAGGCGATGGTTTACTTCACATTGTGAAAAACAAAAAGATCAGTATCAATTACTGATCATTTTGCTAATTAATCATTAAATTTGGCAGGTTTCACCAATAAGTAAAAATGGAAAAATACAAATTTCTGTTCGTTATCAGTAAGATAAAACAACAATTATTGACGACACAAAATATACATTAATGCCAAAAAGTTATTGGCTATTTCAACATTGGGCTAATGATATGTTATTGGTGGTACCATTAAATTTGCCATTTAACTTAATATTGTGGGATAACTCACTTTATAAGTAATAACATCATGTGAAATGCTCCCAGAGGGTTGGGAGCATTTCTGACACAGAATGATTTAATTTATACTAAATAACACCATCTAATTTCATATAAATTCCTTTTATTAAAAATTAAATTCCTTTTCAAGTAGTTAATATTTATTGCAAGAGTATAGATGAATCAAGTAAATAATTTAAATCTAATAAAATGTTGTACAACAGGGATATATTAAAACAACTATTTATTTTTAATAAAAGAATAAGACATCAATTTGATAGCTATATTAACCAATGAAATCAATGTTTTATATTTATATTATTTTAAAAATGAAACCTTATTTATTGAATATCATTTTATAATAGACTTCACTTTTAAATCTAAAGTAGTTTAAATAAAGTATTTAAGTTACTTTAGCATAATAAGACGAGATATTTATTATTCACATTAGTGTTTATTACACGGATTCTATCTAAATACATCTTTAATATTAAATGCCTTAATGCGATAAACATGAAATAAGTGGCATACTTACCTCAATTTATTTCTAAAAATTCCAGTCATTTATTTTTAGTAATACATATTAAATAAAAATTTATCTTACATTAAGAGTTCATTAATCAAACCTTGCTTTGCATTTTATTATATTGCTCAATTTTTATTTGGCTCTTATACTTTCTTAAGACAATTTTAGATAGGTATTATCATGAATATTTTATTGGTTGAAGACGATTTACAACTCGGTAAAGCACTTTGTCGCGGGCTTGAAATTGCTGGTTTTCAGCCATGTTGGGTCAGATTGCTTGCAGATGCTCGTGTTCAATTAAGTCAGCGTCCTTTTGATTTAATGCTATTAGATTTAGGCCTACCTGATGGTGAGGGGCAGGATGAACTGATTGCACTTAGAAAAAATGGCGAGAAAATCCCGATTATCATTTTAACTGCCCGCACTCAAATTGATAATTTAGTACAAACATTAGATTCAGGTGCAGATGATTTCTTACCAAAGCCTTTTGCTATGCCAGAACTGATTTCTCGCGTAAAAGCGGTTAGTCGTAGAATGGCCGGTTTTTCTTCACAAATATGGTCTATTGGCGATTTACAACTTAATCCAGCAAACCATCAAGTCACTTTAAATGACGAATTGCTTTTATTATCAGGTAAAGAATATCAACTATTATATGAATTAATGCGTAATACTGACAATGTGGTGCGTAAATCAGAGTTGGAACAACGTTTATTTGGTTTAGACGATAAAATTGAAAGTAATTCCCTTGAAGTGCATATGCATAATTTACGGAGAAAAATAGGTAAAGAACGTATTATCACGGTTCGTGGCGTAGGTTATTTATTAAAAAAAGAAACTAATTAAATGAAAATCCGCTCCTTCTTTATTTACACCATTGTCCTTCAGATTATCTCCATAATTATGCTTTGGGGCGTTTGGTTAGCTTGGATACAATTTGATTATCTTGCTGAGTTCGAAAAAGTTTACAACAAACAGCAAGAAATTATTGCTGAGGGTTTTGCTAATACCTTAGAGATTGTGGCTGACCAACCTGAAGTTATCAAAGAAGTCGCTCATAATTTACAAGGTATGTATATCGATGCCATGCTTAATGGTGAAGATGATGAACTACAATATCTACCATGGTTTATTGCCTTAGATGAAAATAATACGTTAATTTATACTAACCGCCCTGAGTTGCCTATCCCTACAAGAGTACTTTCATTAGCATCAGAAAAAGTGTCTGTCGCTGGTGAAAAATGGATACTTTCTTTTAGTTGGGGAGAAAAACATAAAATAAAAGTCTTTATTGGTGAATCAGTTGAAGACAGAGGCCATGTTATTAGTAACCCCGTTGAAGGCACCTTTATTCCTTTCTTATTTATTCTCGCAACTGTTATTTTTGCAATCTTAATTACCGCATATTTTAGTTTACGGCCTTTAAGACAAGCAGCTGAACTTATCTCCAATCGCAAACCGCGTAACTTAACACCAATTAATGTAAGCCAACAATTTAAAGAAATTCGCCCTATCTTTAAAGAACTAAACCAATTAATGGCCAGAATTGACGAGGCCAATATTCGTGAAAAACAATTTATGGCAGATGCAGCTCATGAATTAAGAACACCAATAGCTGCAGTTATTGCTCAATTACACTTACTCTCTTTAGTCGATGATCAGCAAGAGCGAGAAGAAATTATTGATGATATGAAACAATCTCTTGATAGAGCAGCTGCTCTTTCTCATCAATTAATTGATTTAGCGCGACTAGAATGTGACAACTTCCCATTAAAAATAGAATCTCTTGATATCTATAACGTCATTGGAAATGCAATAGCACAACACGTTCCTTATGCGATTACTAAAAATATTGAGTTATCACTTAATGAAGGCCACGCTTTGACGATTAAAACCGATAAACAGGCTTTACTTTCTATATTTAATAATCTGCTTGATAATGCCATAAAATATTGCCCTAAAGGTAGTCAAGTTGAGGTAACTATTGAGAATCGATACGTGGAAGGGATCCATGTTATTGTGCGTGATAATGGCCCTGGTGTCGCAAAAGAACATATCAATGCTCTATTTTCACGTTTTTATCGCGTTCCTGGCTCTAACGCAACAGGCAGCGGATTAGGTCTATCTATTGCACAAAATCTCGCTAAAAAAATTCAAGCATCGCTAATTATTACTGAAGGATTAAATAATAAAGGGATTGGTTTTATTATTGTTTTACCTTTAGAAGTGAAATTATCAGATAATGATTAACAGAATAAATGATAAATTTACCGCACTGCTATATAACAATAAAAATCTGAAAGCAGTGCGATAAATTTGATAAAGAATATCTGTCTAGTCAATTATTTTTTAAGTGTTTTATCAAGGTAAATCTCTCGTAACCGTTGGGATAAATGCCCAACTGCACCCTGATTAATATCTTGATTATCGATTGAAATAACTGGCCAAATTAATGTAGTCGCTGAGCTAATAAAAGCTTCTTTGGCTTTTTTCGCCTCATCAAGTGTAAATCGGCGTTCTATTATTTTAAGCCCTTCTTCTTTCGCTAATTGAATAATCGCTTGGCGTGTAATACCTGGTAAAATATCCTGACTCAGTGGCCGTGTAATAATTTCATTATCATGATTAACAATAAAGAAATTACTTGAACTACCTTCTGTTATATAGCCTTCTTTAATTAAAATGGCATCATCAGCACCTTGTTGATGTGCTTGATGTTTGGCTAAACAAGCAGCTAATAGGGCAACGGTTTTTATATCACAACGTTGCCAACGAATATCTTCAACACTGATCACTGAAATCCCTTCTTTTGCATTAGGGTGATTAACCACTGTTGAATGTTGAACAAAAGCCACTATTGTGGAAGAGACGGATGAAGGTGGAAAATCAAAAAAACGAGAGGAATCTGTACCTCGAGTTATTTGCAAATAAATAAGCCCTTCATGAAGATTATTTTTTTCGATAAGCTGATGATGAATATTAATTAATTGATCTTTAGTAATGGGAATCGATAAACCCAATTCTTTACATGATCGTTGTAATCGTTGGAAATGCCCGCTAAAGTCGATTAGTTGACTATCGATAACCGCAGTAACTTCATAAACTGCATCTGCAAATAAAAAACCACGGTCAAAAACAGATACTTTAGCCTGCTCTCTAGGTACAAAGTGACCGTCTAAATACACTATATCAGACATTTTACCTCCGCTATAAATTTGATTTATTTTTTGATTTAACCTACCACTCTACTCTTTCAATTTTATATTTCAAAAATGATTTATCTACCTTCATACCTCTTTTTAATTATATTTTTTTTTAAAGAAATCATGCTATATAAGCAAAAATTGCTATAATTTAGCTTATGTACCAAACATAAGGAAAAAGGGGTTGCTATGTTAGATATTAATAAAAATAATTTATCTCAACTAACAGAAAAACTAGTTAAAAAACAATGCACTTTAATGAACGTTATTGCTGTATTAGGTTTAATTGCGGGTATTATCTGTATTATTAATCCGCTCTCTTCTGGTATCGTTATCAGCGTATTGTTAGGTATTATATTTATAGTCTGTGGTATCTCGACCATTTTTGGTGGCTTTAATACCCAAGTGTTTTCAGGTTGGTCAATACTGATTACATTATTAGCGGGTTTTATTTATCTTCTGCTCGGCTATATTTTTATTTCTGATCCATTGCAAGGAATGCTAAGTCTTGCTTTCTTTATTAGTTTTTTATTTATTTTTGCAGGAATATTTCGTTTAGTTATCGGTTTCAAACAAATTAAAGATAATTATTATGGCTGGTTTAATATTCTAGCGGGTATTTTAGATTTAGTTATCGCTTATTTCTTATTCGCATTTAATCTTGAAACGTCTATCGCTTTAGTTATGGCGCTAATTGGTATACAGCTTATTTTAAGCTCAATCACTATTTTATCCATTACTGGTGCTATAAAACGAATGACGCACTAATCATCTTTTCAGCTAACAGTAGCTTTAAACGTAAAGAGCCACATCATGTGGCTCTTTAGTAGAAAAAATCTTCTTATGTTAAGCACAAGGTAAACGCAGAGATACCGTATACATATTTTCTCCACAAAGATAACAGTTTCCTGTTCTTTCAAATACCATCACCTGAATACCGAGATGCCCGACTTCAATATTAGGCAATGCATCTGCCAAAATACTCTCTAATGCAGGCTCAACAATTTCAACGATATTAATAGGGTCGTTATTAAGTGTTGCATCGTGTAAGAAATCATCTAAACGAGGATCATCGGCGTAGATTTCAAGTGTAGAACGATACACTAGAGTTCTATCACTGCTATTTGCCCGAGAATAACCATTAAAGATGATGACTATTTTTTGGATATTCATTTTTGCTACGCGGTTTTTAATTTGCAAACATAAAGAAGGAACAAGCCTAATATTTACAGAGTTAAAATAGCGGTCACAAATTTGTGGAATAATGACACTAATACTAGGTTTAGGTGCAATATTTCTAATTTGTTTACTGCACTCCCCCGTTAAAGAGTTATCAACAATAATACGTTCACGTCGAGAAAAACAGACATTATCGAATATATCAACAGTAAAGAAAGAAATATAATGAATACCATTTGTTAATGACTGATTTTCTAATTTCACAGAAACGGCTGATTTGTCAGTACATGGCAACATCTTAAGTTGGTCATTAAAATAAAACCCAACTTGTGTGCTTTCACTAATATCGCGACCTAAAATAAGATTCGCGTTAACGCAATAATTTTCGCTATGATAGCTGAGAATACCATTTAATGTTGCAGGCACTCTAGGAGAAGGCAATTTCTCCGTTGTCATTTCAACATAGTAATCTCTGGATTTAATTGGCTTCGTTGGATCTTCGCTATTTTCAGTTTCGGCATGGAATATAGCGATTTGTTTAGGTTCACTCTTTTTAAATTTCACTTTAAAATTTGCAATACCGTATTTGTTCGTTTTGCTAATATTACTTTGCTCGCCATCGGAATTATAAATTTCTGGCTCAACAGCTAATGTGCTATTCTCCACATCGTAAATTAATTTGACCTCTTTATTTTGACTATCCTCACCTTCTTCATCTTGAAGATGTACCACAAAACTTTTAGAAACACTTTCCCACTTACTTGGCCATTGCATAGATTCTGAACGTATTGTTAACAAGTCATCAAACTTCTCACAATTAGTCGCTATACAATCATTATTAGGATTAGGCTTTGGAGGCGTAACTCGAATTTGAATCGGTGTTGCATAATGAACAATGTTTTCATCATCTTCATCTTTTAAGATTAATTGTAATGATGCTACCCCACTTCGATTACCCATTAAAGAAATTTCTGTTTTGTTGTCATCCACTATCGTGATGTAGACATCTTTATTATTAGGTAGAATTAAAATCCCTTTCGGACTCGTACGCCATTCTGCCAAACGTAGATTAATCCCCGTGACAACCACCTCATACTTGATAACTCGGTTCATTTTAACTTCGTTATCAGTCTCATCTGGTAATGATTTGACTTGATTGAACTCAATCTTCACATCATCATCATCAGTAACAACTTGAGACTGCATATTATGAACGGGAGGCTGAAGAGCTAACTTGTCCTTCTCACCTTGTATGATTTTTTGCAAACGTTCTTCTTTTGTTTCGATATTCATTGAGTGATTTCCTTTCTTTTTCCGATTCCATTTTTAGCTTAAAGCAAAAAATTTGAGCGAAAATCACAATAGAAAAAAGTCAACTAAGCATTGTTGTTAGACGAAACAAAAAAATGTTTAATAAACAATAAGATAAAAAACATTCCAATATGAACCCATTTATGGAAACAATAAAAACACCTTTAATATAAAAAATAATTTAAAATTTAAAATATTTTTGTATAAAGCTATTGACTGTTATGGAAATGTGATTAAAATCAATCTTAGAAAATATTTGTGATATGAGTCACATTTTATTAATAGGATACTTAATATGAAATCAATGACTTCTTTTATTACTCATCTGCACCAAGTTGTTGTAAAATTATCATCAACTCGCTTACTGTAATTATTTGATTTAAAATAAAATATAGTATAAAGCCAGAAATAGCACCCTCATCGTACAAAAGACTATTTCTGGCTTTTATTCACTCTACTACGCTTATTCACCCTTTCGTTTACCCTCGCATTTTTCGTAACAAAAAATTCACCTTATTGAACTAAGCTCTCTTTTCTATAATCTTAATATACAACCCGCATTAACTATGAGGATATTTTATGCAGCAGCAACTGCTTACATGGATACGTCAATTTAATGAAGAGTACGCCCAAGTTGCTTCTCTCCTACTCGTTTTAGCCATTATTTTTCTTGTCGCAATCATTCTTCATTTTATTTTGCACAGGTTAGTTTTACCTAAAATTTCCAAAGCGATAAGTCAGTACGATCAGAAATGGCAACTTTCTCTAGAAATAAATAAGTTATTTAGTCGGTTTGCTTTTTTAATCCAAGGTATTGTTGTTAATATCCAAGCGTTGGTGTGGATGGGATCGGGTAAAACCCAAGAAATTCTCACCACCAGTGCTCAAGCATGGTGCTTAATTTTTGGCTTGTTGATGCTTTTCTCTATTATGGATCTCTGTATGCAGATCATGAGAAATTCATCCTCATTTGGCCGATTACCATTAAAAGGTATTTTTCAAAGCTTAAAACTCGCCGCCTCAGTGCTGATTGGGATAATGATTATTTCCCTACTTATTGGCAAATCACCCCTTATTTTACTCAGTGGTTTAGGCGCCATGACGGCGGTATTAATGTTGGTGTTTAAAGATCCAATTATGGGATTAGTCGCCGGTATTCAATTATCTGCAAACAACATGATAAGTCTTGGTGACTGGCTAGAAATGCCTAAATATGGAGCTGATGGCGCTGTCATTGATATTAGTTTAACAACTGTCAAAGTGCGTAATTGGGATAATACGGTTACGACTATTCCAACTTATTCTCTGATTTCAGATTCTTTTAAAAACTGGCAAGCAATGACAAAATCAGGAGGACGTCGTATTAAAAGAAGTCTTGCTCTTGATATTAACAGCATCCATTTTTTAGATAAAAAACAAATTGATAATCTGGAAAAGGCCCACTTGTTAGCGCCTTATATAAAAAATAAGGAAAGTGAAATTAATCAATTCAATGCAACCTTGGGCAATGAATGTCAAACACCATTAAACCAACGAGGCATGACCAATATTGGAACCTTCCGTGCGTATGTTGAAGCTTATTTAAAAAACCATCCTAATGTTCATAAGCAAATGACGATTATGGTAAGACAATTAGCACCAACTTCGGATGGGCTACCCATTGAAATTTACGCCTTTACGAACACCACTGTTTGGGTTCAATACGAGGCAATTCAATCAGATATATTTGATCATATCTTTGCTATTTTGCCTCAATTCGGCTTAAGAGTTCACCAATCTCCAACCGGAAATGATGTAAGAGCACTCAGATTTCCTGTCGAAAATAATCCTCAATAAATCATTTTCGTATTAAGTAAAAAAGAAGAGTTATTCTTCTTTTTTACTTTTCTAATTAACAAATATTTTTAATCTCTTATTTTGTTATTATGTTAACAATCTTGTTTTTCTAGATATTTATGAAAATCGATATGTTATTTTTTACATATCGATTGATTGTTAAATCCTATTTAATTTATATTTCGTTTACCACTAAAGTGGTATTTATCAAAAAATGTAACCATTTGTTTAATAATTATTTTTTTAGATAACGTTATTAACATTTTTTATATTGATATAAATCATTATAGGTAGAAGGGTTATAACTTAACATATATATACAACTTTACTTGTTGTGAAAAATGTTAGGGTAATGTCAATGTCAAAAATTAAAAATAATACTTCTATTACTGAAATGAGTCGGCGTGGATTCATTCAGTCTGCAGCAGTTATTTCTGGTGCTGCCGCTGTTGCAGGAACGGTTTCATTACCATTCGCTGCTAATGCTCAAATCCCCCAGGGTATTCGTCCTGATGAGACTTCAGAAACTATCAAATACAGTGCATGCTTAGTGAACTGTGGTAGCCGTTGTCCATTAAAAGTGCATGTGAAAGATGGCGTTATTCGTCGTATTTCTAATGAAACTATGTATGACGATTCAACATTCGGTCTTCACCAAATTCGCCCGTGTCTGCGTGGTCGTTCTGTACGCTGGAAAACGTATAACCCAGATCGTTTAAAATACCCAATGAAGCGAGTTGGTAAACGTGGTGAAGGTAAATTTGAACGCATTTCTTGGGATGAAGCCACTTCAATCATCGCGGAAAAATTAAAATATACCATCGAAAAATACGGTAATGAGTCCATTTATTACCAATATGGTACAGGCTCTACTGGCGCAAACTTACACGGTAGAACCGCATGTAAACGTTTATTAAGCACTGTTGGCGGCTTTTTAAGTGACTATGGTACTTATTCATACTCTCAATTAACCGGTATTGTGCCTTATGTTTATGGGGACATGTTAGAATCACTGTTAACAGAAATTGAGAATTCAGACTTAGTCGTGATGTTTGGTCATAACCTTGCTGAAACTCGTATGTCTGGTGGTGGTCAGTTCTATGAAACATTAAATGCGTTAGATAAGAGCAAAAGTAAAGTTATCATCATTGACCCTCGTCGTACCGATAGTGTGACAACATTAGGTGCCGAATGGATCCCTATTTATCCAGGTACCGATGCTGCATTAGTCGCTGCATTAGGTTATGTAATGATCCAAGAAGGCATCACCGATGAAGATTTCTTACGTGAATATTGTGTCGGTTGGGATAAACAAACATTACCAGCATCAGCGCCTGAAAATGGCTCTTATAAAGATTATATTTTAGGTAATGGCCCAGATGGCATTGCCAAAACACCTGAATGGGCGAGTAAATTAACCGGTATTTCTGTTTCTCGTATTATCCAATTAGCGCGTGAAATTGGTGGTGCAAGAGCTGCGTGGATCTCTCAAGGTTGGGGTATCCAGCGTACTTCAAATGGTGAGCAGGCATGTCGCGCGATTATGATGCTGCCATTAATGTCAGGTCATATTGGTCGTCCAGGTACAAATACCGGTTGTTGGGGCGGTAACGTTGCTTATCCAGTTGCCAGTTTTGCTCTGCCTAACCCAGTTAAAACCTTGATCCCAACATTTATGTGGTCTGAAGCAATTGCTCGCGGTGATCAACTGACCAGCAAAAATGCAGGTGTTAGAAATAAAGATAAACTCGACACAGGTATTAAATTTATGTGGTGTTATTCCAGTAACGTGATTGGTAACCAACACGCTGACTTGAATAAAACACATGATTTACTGCAAGATGAATCAAAATGTGAGTTTATTTTAGTGTGGGATAACCACATGACACCATCTGCAAAATACGCTGATATTTTATTGCCAGATGTGACAACTGTTGAGACTAACGATCTTATCAATAACTCTTATGCAAGTGGTGCTTACCACTATGTCGTCCGTTTACAAAATGCAATTAAACCACTTTGGGAAAACCGCCCTTGCTATGATGTCTTAACTGACATAGCAGAAAAGATGGGCACCAAAGAGCAATTTACTGAAGGACGTACTTACGAAGAGTGGATTGAATATTGCTATAACCAAATGCGTGAGAAAAATCCAGCGCTACCTACATTTGCAGAAACTAACGATGTAGGAATTATCGATCGTAAATTACCTAATCGTAATCAATACGTTGCACTTGAAGCATTCCGTCAAGATCCTATCGCTAACCCATTAAAAACAGCGTCAGGTAAGATTGAAATTTATTCTGAAAAACTAATGCAAGATACCGATGGCTGGGTTTTACCTGAAGGCGACCGTATCCCTGCAATTCCAGAATATTGTAAAAATGAAGAAGGTGTTGAAAACGTTAAGCTTAAAGAGAAATTCCCTCTACAAATGACCGGTTTCCACGACAAAGGCCACGTTCACTCTAGTTACTATAACGTTGCTATGTTACGTGAAGCTATTCCGCATCAATTCTGGTTAAACCCAATTGATGCGCAAGAACGCGGATTAAAATCTGGCGATATTGCTGAGATTTATAATGATCGTGGTCGTTTAAATATTCGCGTTAAAGTGACAGATCGTGTATTACCTGGTGTGATTGCAGTACCGCAAGGTGCGTGGCGTTCACTTGATACAACAGGTGTAGATACAGGTGGATGTATTAATACATTAACAAGCTGGCACCCATCGCCGTTTGCTAAAGGAAATCCACAACATACAAACCTTGTTGAAGTGAAACGTGCATAAGGAGTTAACTCATGAAGCAATATGGTTTTTATTTTGACTCCACTAAATGCACTGGCTGTAAAACCTGTCAAGTCAGTTGCAAGGATGAAAAAGATTTAGATTTAGGGCCTAAATTCCGTCGTGTTTATGAATACGGTGGTGGTAGCTGGGCAAAACAAGACGGGATCTGGACACAAAATATCTACAGTTATTATTTATCCATTTCTTGTAACCATTGTTCAAATCCTACTTGTGTAGCAGGTTGCCCAACTGGCGCTATGCATAAACGTGAAGAAGATGGTTTAGTGGTTGTTAACCAAGATATTTGTGTTGGTTGTCGTTATTGTGAGTTACGTTGCCCTTATGGTGCACCACAATTCGATGAGAAGAAAAAACTCATGTCTAAGTGTGATGGTTGCTACGAACGTGTAGCACAAGGCATGAAACCGGTTTGTGTTGAGTCTTGTCCTCAACGTGCACTTGATTTTGATGATATTGAAGTGATCAGAGCAAAACACGGTACTGAGTGTGGTATCGCACCAATGCCTGATCCTAGTTTGACCAATCCAAATATCGTGATCAAAGCACACAAAGAAGCTAAACCTTCTGGTGATAAAACCGGTTCAGTTCAAAATGCGGCGGAGGTATAAACCATGCATGAACTTCCTCTAGTCTTTTTTACTGTTTTAGGTTCATCAGCAGCAGGCCTATTTCTTATTGCTTATATCAGTAAAAAATTAGGTCAAATTGATGAAAACCAACTACGTAATGCGAATATTTTAGCGTTGGTTTTAACATTAGTTGGTTTAGGTATTGGTGGATTACACGTTGGTCAGCCACTGCGTTTTTTCAATATGCTTTTAGGCGTTGGTCGTTCTCCAATGAGTAACGAAGCGTTTTTAAGTGGTGTGTTTACAGGTTTTGCTTTCGCAACTGTTGCTCTCACTATAATGAAAAAATGGAAGGGATTACGTGAAATTTGTAACCTATTTACCGTTGTTTTTGGTTTAGCATTTGTTTGGTCAATTCCGCAAGTTTATCATATTCCTACAATTGCTAACTGGAATACAGACTACACTACATTGCAATTCTGGATGACACTGTTAGTTGGCGGTGGTGTATTAGCAATGGCAATAGGTGCAAGACGTTTAGGCGCATTATCCTTTATTATCGGTGCCATTATTACTTTTGCTACTCGCTCTGGTTATGTTAGCTTCCTTGGCTTTACTGGCCCAGAACTCAGCGCTGATCAATCTCTATTTTGGGGATTCCAATTAGCGGTATTAGCATTGGGTATTGTTATCGTTGGGTTTACAGCCCTAAAAGCACAGGCATCAAAAATGACGCTAGTAACTTGTGCTACTGCGGTCATTATTGCCGAGTTATCAGGCCGTATCGCTTTCTATAACTTATGGCATATTACAATGTAATCTAAAGTTATAGCTGATTAATCAGTTATAAAAAAGAAACAAAAATGCATACCTTTTTAGGTATGCATTTTTTTTAGAATGAAGAACCAGGTTGTTGTAAAAAATCTAATTCTTCTGGTGTAGATGTTCGTCCTAAAATTTCATTACGATGAGGATAGCGACCATATTTATCAATAATTTCTTTGTGTCTTAGTTCATATTGATAAGTATTTTCATCATTAAGCTGAGAAAAAAAGATAACCGCATCTTGATGAATTTTAGCTGACTCTGAATGCATAAATGGCATTATCATAAATTTACGTTTAACGGGGGTTAATGTCAGATATTCAGGTAACCGAATAGCTTCTTGCGCTAAGATTAATGCCATATTATCTTGGGCAAAGGCTTTTGGTGTATCGCGCCAAATATTACGCGAGAACTGATCAAGAATAATAATCTCAGCTAAGCGTCCTTCTATCGTTTCTCTCCATGATGCCAACTCACCACGACTCGCGCTTAACCATAATTCACCAAATCTGCGGCTAATTTCTTTATCAAACTGAAGATCTTTTTTAAACCATTGCTCTGGTGTGCATTCTTCAAACCAAAACGTCAAAGTTGATTGATAAGGGATCATAAAAACTACCACGCTAGTTGTTTATTAATCAAAACAGCGTTTATTTTCATCAAAATAAACGTCATTGGCGGTTTACTACTGTAGTAAGTTACCATTTTAATATAGTGACAGCTATTAACCCCAATCCGAAAAGGGCATAAAAATAAATCCCCTTTTCAATCTTAAAAGGGGATTTTAAATGCTTCCTAGCTAACGCTTAAATCCATTAAGTCGCGCCATCCATAAGCCAATTTATCTACAAGTATGTATAAAATGGCATTCATCCCATTTGTTACATTCTGTCGATATCATGATGTAATATAATTAACCTGCGCATTTACAAACATCAAATTTATCTCTTCATCACTATCCTGCCTTAAAAATCAGCATTTAAAAATTTTAATTTTTATAGTGAAACTACTAAAAAAAATCTATATCGTTTTGTTCTATTGTTTATAGAATATCATTTTAAAACAATAAAGATTGTTATAAATAACAAATAAAATCAATGCGATATATTTCATTCTTTTGATTCCTCAGCTTTAATCTTGTTATTATCTTGTGTGATTACTCCCAAAAGAGATCGAAGATCAAAAATGAGATGAATGTTTAAAATTTGCACATTAGTAATGACATTTATTGAAAAGTTTGCCCTATTCCTCTGTTTCTTTAACAATTTTAGAGTACAATTGTTGCAGTCTATTTACTGAATGATCTGTTATGTCTGCTATCTCTATTATTGGAATAAGCTACCTTATTGGAGCTGTAATATCGTTTATTATTACTTTCTTTTTAACCAAAGATCCGAGTCTAGCTATGCGCCTTTTAAGTGCATTACTAATCGCCTTAACTTGGCCGCTTAGTTTTCCTATGGCACTTATCTTTTCTATTTTTAGTTAGTTTTTTATTTAATTTAAATTTAATAACAGTAGTTATATTCTATTAATTTAGAATAATAGCTATTTACGTTTTATTCTTATATAAATACATTAATTTTTTTGTATAAATAACACTTTTAGCTTAGATTTTATCTAAAAAAGAATATCTAATTGCTCGTTATTTTATTCAAGTAATTATAGTCCTATCAGGTAATATCAGAATGTTATATTAATACTCAGTTTATCGAGATAGAGCATCATTTTAAAATCTAATGTTAGAGTAAATATTTTTATAAATTTACAATCAAATTTAATTTCATTACAGTATCTTATGTAAATTGGTTAGATACGCGTATTGTTTACTATTACCAATAATAATTTTTTAATTAGAGCTAGAATATGTTTAGTGAAAATGTCATTACAGATATTATCTATTGGATTGAAGAAAATTTAGAGAAAGATCTAAAACTTGAGAATGTTTCACAAAAATCAGGATATTCCAAATGGCATCTTCAACGCATGTTTAAAGAGCAAACAGGATTGACATTAGCCTCTTATATTCGAGCAAGACGACTTTCTTGTGCTGCTGTTGAATTACGCTTACAAAAAACACCACTGCTGGATATTGCATTAAAATATCGTTTTGATTCTCAGCAGACATTCTCAAGAGCGTTTAAAAAGCTATTTGATATGACGCCCTATAATTATCGTAGAAAAGAGAATTGGCAAGCTTATGGCTTTACATTACCGTTAAGAAAATTTAGTGGTTTTAATTTAGATATCGAAATCGTCACAATAGACTCTCTTCCATTAATCGGTATAGAGCATACCTATAAAGCTAATATGATTGGTTGGAATTTTAATACAGAAAAAGCGCGAGAAGATTACTGGAAAGTATTCTTTCAACATACGCACTCCAAGCATGAGCGGGTATATGCTTTACATAATATTTTATCTAATAAAAATAATGAATTGACAATAAAATATGCAACTATGATGGAAAATAAACCTGACGTTTATCATCCTCAATTTAAAAATCATGCACATATAAAAAATACAAAGTATTTAAAATTCAGTATTCCAGAAGCATTATTAAAATTAGATTATAAAGATATTATCTATAACACCTATGGTATTTTACTTAGAAAACTTAATATCCCAAGAAAGAATGGTGCTCCCGATATTGAAGAGTATATATTTAAAGATGATTATCCAGCTTCAATTCTCGCTACTAATCCTGCATCGTTATTAAAAGATGTTAATTATTATATTCCGATTGAAGTGGATAATAATGAAAAAGGTAAGATAAAAGAATAATTTTATCTTACAAAATGAAGCAACGAGATACAGGGAAATAATACAAATTAGTAAATGATTTAACATTATTTAACGTAACTAATAAAGAAAAAACCCGCTATCTCTTACGAGATAACGGGTTCTTATATGGTGCCGGCTACCGGAGTCGAACTGGTGACCTACTGATTACAAGTCAGTTGCTCTACCAACTGAGCTAAGCCGGCTAATTCTGGCGGAAGGATAGAGATTCGAACTCTAGGATGGTTTCCCATCGGCGGTTTTCAAGACCGCTGCCTTCAGCCACTCGGCCATCCTTCCATAGCGCGGAATTATGCCTATCTCTGACCCTGCTGTCTAGTCCTGATTGTAAAAAAAATGACTTTTTTATCTGTTTGCTCAATCTTCAAACGTTTTATGCTTAAAAAATGCTAACTCTCTAATATATTGGTTAATTTTTGATAACTAGAGATCAAAAATTATAGTGATATCGAGAGATAAATAGAGTAACCCAAAAGAAATAAAATAAGAGGGAATAGAAAAAAGAGAATTATGGATAAGAAAAACCCGCTATCTCTTGCGAGATAACGGGTCTTATATGGTGCCGGCTACCGGAGTCGAACTGGTGACCTACTGATTACAAGTCAGTTGCTCTACCAACTGAGCTAAGCCGGCTAATTCTGGCGGAAGGATAGAGATTCGAACTCTAGGATGGTTTCCCATCGGCGGTTTTCAAGACCGCTGCCTTCAGCCACTCGGCCATCCTTCCATAGCGCGAAATTATGCCTATCTCTGACCCCGCTGTCTAGCTCCGATTGTAAAAAAATTGAATTTTTTAGTTTGTTTGCTCAAAGTTCATCCGAATATCCCTTTTAAAGTGATAACCTGTTAATATAATGGCCGAATAATGATGACTGTTTATTCTATTTTTAAATTACATTGTCTCTTAAGGGCTCGCAAACTGAATGCGTACATTGAACCAACTCAAGCCAAATACACTAACTCGTCTATATGCCCTGTTTCTTCTTTTTATGGTCATATCGCTTTTTTTATACGCTTACAGCTATTTCAACACTTGGCTAGATAGCAAAAAAAACGCGATAAACAATACGACTCAAAAATTCGCGCGGTAGGTTGAAGATTATCGCTATCACTCTAATCAGCTTTTCCAGTTATCAAATAAAATAGCTGATACCTCAATATTCCCTATATTGCGACTTAATCCAATAAAATTACGTTCTGATGTATTTTGGCTTGAAGGTCGAGACCAAACCGTAGATTCTATTATATTTGGTAAACCCAATGAGCAAACCTTTCAGTTGGCACAACGATTCGCAAATTCACTCGAAATTCTTTGGGGTGTACGTAATGATTACAGTTCACTTTATTATTTAAATGGTAAAGGAAATGATCTTATCTTAATTACGACCCATTCTGTGCTTAAGCCAGAGATCCGTTACAAAGAAAGCTATTTAACATTAACGGCTGAAAATAAACGGTCTGAGTTATTGATGCAATCAACAGCATTAGATGAAAAAGAGAGTCTTTCACCTATTAGGAAAATGTCTACAGAAAACATTTATTACTATACTTATCGTATTATGTTTAATGTGCCGGGTCAGTTAACCAGCGTAGTAGCGTTTGATTTGCCTATCAATAATTTCTTACCTTCAGAGTTATCTCCACACTACTTAAGATTACTGCCAACAGGTCAGCAATCTGTCTATGACAAAAATGACATTGAAATATCAACCGACGGCTCATCACTGATTTTTTCTCAACCAATTATTGGGATCCCCTATTCACTCTCTTATGAATACCCAATGAAGTCGATGATCAAAGAAATTGTCTACAAAAATATTTGGTTATTAATCAGCTTAATGGTATTTGTTTCTATTTCCGTTTTTGGCCATATCTATATCCGTAATAAGTACGTTTACCCTTATATCTCTATGACACGTAATCTACGGATCAAAGAAGAGATGACTCACGACATCATTTCAAATCTCCCGATAGGATTATTAGTCTATAATTTTTCCTCTAATCATAAGATTATTAGTAACAGTCATGCAGAAAAACTATTACCTCATATCGATTTATCTAAGATCCGCCAAATGGCAGTTGAGCACAATGGTTTAATCCAAACCGCTATCAACAACGAAATTTATGAAATAAGAACAAGTAATAATAACAATATTGACAATACATCATTATTCATATTTCTGAATAAAGATAACGAAGCTCTGATCAATAAAAAATTACAACTTGCACAGCAAGAATATGAGAAAAATACCATCGCTCGACGCAAGATTTTATCTAATATGTCATTAGAATTAATGCGCCCCATCAAAGATATAAATGAGATGGTTTATCAATTCAAAGATTTATTACCCGAAGATACTCATCAACAATTGCTTAGTTTATTATTAGAGAAAACAAATTACATTTCTGAATGGATAGAAAACATTACATTAATTAATAAGTTAGAAAATCAAGAATGGAAAATACATAAGGATGAATTTGAACTATCAACATTAGTTGAATCTATTCTGACAACAGCATCACCTTTTATGATAAGAAAAGGCTTAACACTTTATTTCCACAATAATATAAAGCCTGGGTTACTTTTAATTAACGATGGTCCCGCATTAAGTAAGATTATTTTATCATTGATTAATTATGCCATTAGTACGACTAATTATGGAAAGATAACCGTTAATCTAAATTTAGTTAAAGATGAAGATGAAGAAAAGATAGTGATTGATATTATTGACAGTGGAAGTGGGCTTACACCTCAAGACATTGCTAATATAAAATACCCATTCTTAGGCCAAGCAATGGGAGACAAATATTATTCTAATTCAGGCATCATTTTTTATTTATGCCATTTACTGTGTAATAAGATACAGGGAGAATTAACTATTAAGAGCCAAGAAAGTATTGGTTCTCATTTCCGAATTGCACTCCCATACCAGCATATAGATACAGAAGAACGGACTTTTAACGTATTATTAGAAGGAATAAACGCAAAACTCGCCATAAAAAACCCTGAAATAGAAAAAATCATTCGCCAACAGCTTGATAAATATGGTGCTACATACTTTGATAAAAATAGAGAGAATCTTTATCCTGAATACGATATCATACTTAGGGATACACCGAATGATAATCCTGAATCTCCAACAATATTATTAATAAGCTCTGTTGTTGGTTTCGAA
The DNA here is from genome assembly GCF_009915125.1 of Proteus sp. G2673. Taxonomy (NCBI): domain Bacteria; kingdom Pseudomonadati; phylum Pseudomonadota; class Gammaproteobacteria; order Enterobacterales; family Morganellaceae; genus Proteus; species Proteus sp. G2673. The sequence goes on along the minus strand of NZ_JAABLT010000022.1, from coordinate 334,935 downwards.
AAAATATCAAAAGATTTAATAAAGTGTAACTATAACTTCGGTGACCCTTTAATTGAGGCTATTACTTATTTAATTGAAGAAAATGAGTCAATTTCCCTAGATACAACTAAAGAGAGTATTTGGGATGAAAATAATAACCTTGATAAATACGAAGTAATTCTTAATAATTACAGGAAGAAGTTGAATGGTAGTGATTATAAGGAACTATTTATCAGTACTGTTCCTATTGATGTTGAAAAACTACACTTAGAAGCAACAAATAAAGACTTTCATTCTCTAGCCCAGACAACTCATCGTCTAAAAGGTGTTTTTGCCATGTTAGATTTAGAATATCTCAGAGAAAGCTGTGAATATTTAGAGCATGACATAAAAAATCATAATGAATTAGAGATCAAAGAACGTATCACTCAACTGGATAAATGGATTCAACAGTTGCTGCAGCAAGGTAACAATTAAACATGAATAACCTTAATATTATTATTGCCGATGATCACCCAATCGTTTTATTCGGTATTCGTAAATCTTTAGAACAAATTGAATGGGTCAATGTTGTAGGTGAGTTTGAAGATTCAACTTCACTTATCAATAACTTACCTAAGTTAAATGTTGATGCTTTAATTACTGACTTATCTATGCCTGGCGATAAGTATGGTGATGGTATTACACTCATTAAGTACATTAAAAGACATTATCCCAATTTGTCGATTATTGTACTAACAATGAATAACAACCCTGCTATTTTGAGCGCAGTTCTTGATCTTGAAATTGAAGGTATTGTGCTTAAGCAAGGAGCGCCAACTGACCTGCCAAAAGCATTGGCTGCACTACAAAAAGGCAAGAAATTTATGCCTGAAAGCGTTGCAAAGCTACTTGAAAAAGTAAATGCTAATGGTTATGGCGATAAACGTTTATCACCCAAAGAAAGTGAAGTACTAAGATTATTTGCTGAAGGCTTCCTTGTGACCGAAATCGCCAAAAAACTCAATCGCAGTATTAAAACGATTAGTAGTCAGAAAAAATCAGCTATGATGAAATTAGGTGTCGATAACGATATCGCATTGCTTAATTACTTGTCATCAGTGACTATTGATAAGGAAATTAACGGCCCAGATTAATTTCACCGTAGTTGCCTTAACCGAGTCGATAAAATCAGGAAGCTCAACCCTTTGCGGGAGCTTCTCTGTTTTTTTGTTTTTTTACTCTTTATCACTCATTCTCTTTGCACTTATTTCTCTTTCCTTGCAAATACTTTCCGTTGAAGCACCTTATAAGCTGCATAGCATAACTTATATTTTTCATACCGTTACTAGGTTTAAGCTTATAGACTGTTGCAGAAACGCTCTCACTCTCCTTTTAATCAACTAGTATTATTTCTGCTCTTTGTTTCATTTTATCTATCAAAATGCTTTGTGATTACGTTATTTTTACCTTATGAGGTTTAAAAACAGACAAAGACTAATAAATTAGTCTTTGTCTGTTTACTTATTTTATCATTCTCTATTTAGAATTATTCTTTAGAATTATTCTTTAGAAATATTCTTTAGAAATATATTTCACCAATACTTCTCTTAAAATAGAGAGCGAAACAGGTTTAGATACACAATCATTCATTCCTGCATCAATACAGCGTTGCTTTTCTTCTGCTATTGCATTCGCCGTCACCCCTATCACAGGCATATTACTACCCATTTCTCTTATATGTGTTGCCAACTGATAACCATTCATATTTGGCATATTGACATCCGTCAGAACGATATCAACATGATTTTTAGCTAAATATGTTAATGCATCACAGCCATCTTCTGCCGTTGCTGTATTAAAGCCAATTTTTTTCAATTGATCGGTCAACAATAAACGGTTTATTGGATGATCGTCGACAATAAGGATAGTTAAGGTTTGTAAGCGACAATCCGTATCTTGCTTCACGATCTCCACACAATTTGCTTCAACTTTACTTTGTGGCAATTGCAGTATTATTTTTGTTAAATCGTTTAGCTTATAAGTACTGCATACCCATACGTTTTCAGCTATTTTTTTCAATGGTTCAAAGTAATGCTCATTGATCCTAATCAACTGGCAGTTATCTTTTCTTGGTGCATCGTAATCTGTAATAATAAAATCGGTTGAAGATATCACCTCTTCTTCGGTAAACAATTCACAACTCAAACCAAAGTAACGAAGGTATCTACCAATAAATCCTTCTAAATAAAGATTTTTAATATCAATAAAGCAACGAACATGACTTTCTTTATAAATATTCTGTTTAGAATTAGGATCTATGCCATCTAAGGCACCATAAAGAGGTATACGGATCGTAAAGCGACTACCAATATTTTCTTGAGAAACAACGCTAATATCGCCATCCATCAAGTTGATCAACTTTTCACAAATGGCTAAACCTAACCCTGTTCCCTCTGATGCGCTTTCTGTATTCTGGGACACTTGGAAGAATGGTTCAAAAAGCTCATGCAATGCTTTGTCACTGATCCCTCGTCCTGTATCATGAATATCAAAATAGAGATAATAATCATCTTTATAAAGATGTAAGGTAATACACCCGGTCGTAGTAAATTTAATACTGTTATTCAACAGATTAGAGATAACTTGTTGTACACGCACAGGATCACTATTTACAATTTTAGGTACATCAGGTTCGATAAAACAGTAAATAGCCAAGCCTTTTTTCGCAATCAAAGGTAAATAGTTTGAGATAACAAAAGATAACACTTGGCGACAATTAAATGGCTTAATATCAATTTTTAACTGTTTAGATTCAATTTTCGAAAAATCGAGGATATCACTAATAATTTTTAGTAATAATGATGAGGAGTTATCCATCGTTTTTAGCAATCGAGCGGTATCATCGCTTTGTGTATGAGATTGCAATAGCTCTAAATTACCAATAATGCCATAAAGTGGCGTTCGTAATTCATGGCTAACTGTTGCCAAGAACATCGATTTAGCTTGGTTAGCTTGCTCCGCTGCTGTTGCCATATTTTGTAGTGAACGCTCCATTTTAACCCGTGAGCTGATATCCACTAAAACACAAATAGCCACATCTTCATTTTGATAACGTGAGTTAACAAAGCTTATTTGCAGATGATTACGATTGTTGGTAACGACATCAACCATGTTGCTACTTTTCTCGGCAATAATAGAGAGAATATTTTGTTTATCACTATGGCTAAGTAAACGGAAATAGTTATGTGCTAGCTCGTTACTTAAAATAATCATGCCATCACGTATTCTGAGAATACTGATCCCAACTGGTGCTGATGCCACAATCTTATGGTTAAATTGCTCGTGCTCTTCTAGGCGAGAAGCATTATTTTCTGCTGGGGAGAATATTTTTCTCTCAAAGATCCATACAAAGATAAAAATCATAATGGCTGAAATAATATTTAAGATCAGCGCATTGAAAATCGTGAATTTAAATTCATTTAAAATTTGCTTGAGTGGTAATGAATACACCACACTAAAAGACGAGGGCAATAATTTACGCTTAGCAACCAAATCGCTAAAGTCTTCATCAAAGCCAAAATAAGGTGCGCTGACATCAGGAACTTGTTTAACTAAATGATAAGTATTTTCTGCAGGATAGCTTAAAACTGTAGTATTTCTGTTATTAAGAAGATGAATTGAAATCACTCTATCTTTGGTAGGTGAGAAATATTCAAGACGAATAGCTCTTTCAATACCAATCAGACCAATAAATTTACCTGAAGCATAAACTGGAGACATAACATATAAAATGCCACTATCCCCTTTTGCATCTGGCACAATCCAATATTGGTTAACTTCTTTACCTTGTGCACGTTGATTAATGTAGTTACGTGTATTTTCGTAAACCAATTTTTTCAACATTTCAGTATCGACAGGGGATGCGCGCAAAGGAAAGTTAATCATACACATGCTATGGGAACCAACCATAAAGACTTGGTTTATCCCTTGTAAGGCTGGAGTATTATCTTTCCAATAATATAAGATACTATTAAATGAGCGGAAATAGTTATTTGTTTGCCCTTTAAATAATTCACAATCTGCGGTTTCATTAAGCTTATGAAGTGAAAATGGCCCTTCATAAAATAATGAATTTTTCATATTCGGGTTTAAGTTAATTTGTTCTTGGTGGCGTTCAGCAAGGTATTGTAAATCACGGATAGTGCTGGAGGTTTGCCTAAAGAAACTAAGAAGATTAGTGTAGTTATTACTATACTCTTGCCGAATATCAGATTTAGTATCATTGAAAATATTGATAAGGTAAAACATCGTTAGCAATGCACCCATTGCCCACAACATGATACCTAATATGCGAAAAAGGTAGCGGGAAATTTTTAACGATGTTTTAAAGGACGAGAGATATCTCAAACAACCACCCTAATCAATATTCCTACCGCTCAAGAAACTTATTCTATTCTAGCAGAAGTTACTGTATGTCTGAATGATATGATCTTTATCATCAGGATAATTTTTTCTGATGATAAACTGATCCTACCACATAAAAAAAGCAGGCAATTATGCCTGCTTTCTTTGATTTATACATCACAATAATGATAAATATTATTCTTCGTTCGCATCATCAGCTAAATCTGAATCAGGTGCTTCTGATAACTCTTCGTCAATAACTTCATTAACTTCATCGTCATCTAATGCATCATCTTCATCTTCGACACGTTGCAAACCAACAACTAATTCACCTTCTGTTGTACGAATTAAGGTAACACCTTGTGTATTACGTCCAACAATGCTGACTTCAGAAACACGTGTACGAACTAATGTACCCGCATTGGTGATCATCATGATTTGGTCAGTTTCTTCAACTTGAATCGCACCAACAACTTTACCGTTACGCTCACTCACTTTAATAGAGATAACGCCTTGTGTAGCACGATTCTTCGTTGGGTACTCGCTTTGTGCTGTTCGTTTACCATAACCATTTTCAGTGACAGTTAAAATATCACCGTCACCACGAGGAATGATTAGAGAAACTACTTTGTCGTCATCACTCAGTTTCATACCACGAACACCTGTCGCAGTACGACCCATTGGGCGAACACAATCTTCTGCAAAGCGAACCACTTTACCATCAGCAGAGAACAGCATAACTTCATTAGTGCTATCGGTTAAATCAACACCGATTAACTCATCACCTTCATTTAAATTAACAGCAATGATACCGGCACTACGAGGACGGCTGAAATCTTGCAAAGGTGTTTTCTTCACGGTTCCGCTTGCCGTCGCCATAAAGACAAACTTGCCTTCTTCATACTCTCTTACAGGCAAAATAGCAGTAATACGTTCATTTTGCTCAAGAGGTAACAAATTAATAATTGGGCGACCACGAGCACCGCGACTTGCTTCTGGTAACTGGTAAACTTTCATCCAGTAGAGACGACCGCGACTTGAGAAACATAAAATCGTATCATGGGTGTTAGCCACTAATAGACGATCGATAAAGTCTTCTTCTTTAATTCTTGCTGCTGATTTACCCTTACCGCCACGACGCTGTGCTTCATAATCAGTAAGCGGTTGATATTTAACGTAACCTTGATGAGAAAGTGTTACAACAACATTTTCTTCATTGATCAAGTCTTCAATATTAATATCAGCCGTATTTTCAGTGATCTCAGTACGACGTGGATCATTATATTGATCTTTAATCGCATTTAGCTCTTCTCGAATGACTTCCATCAAACGCTCAGGGCTTCTTAAGATATGCAGTAATTCAGCAATTTGAAGCAATAAGTCACGATATTCATCTAACAGTTTTTCATGTTCAAGGCCGGTTAGTTTCTGCAAACGCAGATCCAAAATAGCTTGAGCTTGTTGCTCTGTTAGATAGTACTTACCGTCATGCACACCATATTGTGGTTCTAACCATTCAGGACGAGCAACGTTGCTGTCACCAGCACGCTCTAACATAGTAGAAACACTACCTAAATCCCAAGGCTGTGCAATTAATGCCGCTTTTGCTTCTGCTGGATTTGGTGCTTGACGGATCATTTCAATAACAGGATCAATGTTCGCCAAGGCAACGGCCAGTGCTTCTAAGATATGAGCACGATCACGCGCTTTACGTAATTCATAAATAGTACGACGAGTAACAACTTCACGACGGTGACGAATAAAGGCAGAGATAATTTCTTTTAAATTTAATAATTTAGGTTGACCTTGGTGAAGCGCAACCATATTAATACCAAAAGAAACCTGCATTTGTGTTTGTGAGAATAAGTGATTTAATACCACTTCACCCACAGCATCACGTTTGATTTCAACGACAATACGCATACCATCTTTATCAGACTCGTCACGTAATCCGCTAATACCTTCAATACGTTTATCTTTAACAAGCTCTGCAATTTTTTCAATTAAGCGAGCTTTATTCACCTGATAAGGAATTTCTGTCACGATAATAGTTTCGCGACCTGTTTTCTCATCAGTTTCGATATCAGCCTGAGCGCGGATATAAATTTTTCCGCGACCAGTACGGTATGCATCTAAAATTCCTCTGCGACCATTAATAATAGCGGCAGTCGGGAAATCAGGCCCCGTAATATGTTCCATCAACTCTTCAATCGTGATGTCTTCGTTATCAACGTAAGCAAGGCAACCATCGATAACTTCGCCTAGGTTATGTGGAGGAATGTTTGTTGCCATCCCTACCGCAATCCCTGAAGAACCATTGACTAACAAGTTTGGAATACGGGTTGGCATTACTGCCGGAATATGTTCTGTTCCATCATAGTTAGGAACAAAATCAACCGTTTCTTTTTCCAAATCCGCCAGCAGTTCATGGGCGATTTTCGCCATACGAACTTCGGTATAACGCATTGCAGCCGCCGAGTCACCATCAACTGACCCGAAGTTACCCTGCCCGTCAACCAACATGTAACGCATAGAAAAAGGCTGTGCTAAACGAACAATCGTTTCATAAACAGCACTGTCACCGTGCGGGTGATATTTACCGATAACATCCCCAACAACACGGGCTGATTTTTTATAAGGTTTATTCCAATCGTTTCCTAGTACATTCATCGCGAAAAGAACTCGGCGGTGTACTGGCTTCAGTCCGTCTCGAACATCGGGTAATGCGCGTCCTACAATAACAGACATCGCATAATCCAAATATGAGCTTTTCAGCTCTTCTTCGATATTAACTGGTGTGATTTCTCTGGCAATGTCGCTCATGGAGCCACTGTCCCTCATACTACGGATTCAAAGGTTTAGAACTATACCACAAATCGCCAATTTTTGGAAAAAGGAAACAACTAAATTAATGATCCTTTCGCTATTCTCTTCGATTTCACCGTCTAACGTTGGTAGAATCATGACAATATGAAAATAGGAGTAATACTTTCTGATGAATGATAAAACAACCTCTTTACATGCTAACGTGGATCAGCATGAAATCGACAAGTTTGAAAGCGTTGCATCACGCTGGTGGGATCTTGAAGGTGAATTTAAGCCATTACACCGCATCAACCCACTAAGACTTAACTATATCCAAGAACGCGCTGACGGCTTATTTGGAAAAAAAGTCCTCGATGTTGGCTGTGGTGGCGGTATCTTATCTGAAAGTATGGCGTGTGTCGGTGCCGAAGTGACTGGCCTTGATATGGGCACAGAGCCATTACAAGTTGCACGCTTGCACTCACTAGAGTCAGGTATTCCTGTGACTTATATTCAAGATACCGTTGAAAACCATGCAAATGAAAACCCACAAACTTACGATGTTGTCACCTGTATGGAGATGTTAGAGCACGTTCCAGACCCATCTTCTGTTGTTAGAGCCTGTGCAAAACTGGTAAAACCTGGCGGGCATGTTTTCTTTTCAACCATCAATCGTAATAAGAAAGCGTGGCTAATGCTGGTGGTAGGTGCAGAGTATATTCTGAATATGGTACCTAAGGGCACACATGATGCTAATAAGTTTATTCGCCCGTCAGAATTACTTAGTTGGGTCGATGAAACCGATTTACGTTGCAAAAATATGATTGGTTTACATTATAACCCGATCACTGACAAATTCAGATTAGCGCCAAATGTCGATGTGAATTATATGGTGCACACACAATCGACACATAACTCGAATTCATGAAACCGAAAGTTTGATTTGGTCTAATAAAACATCAAACGATCACATTTTTTAAAATTGACTTTACATCGTTGCCACTTGAATTTGTGTTTCTTACTGCCTGTATTTATGCAGGGTACGGGCAGTTGTTAAAAAATTTATCCCCTATTTATCCACAGAAACAATCCGATTTGTACACTTGATCAATCTCTCAATTACCTTTATCTTGTTATCACCATTTGAACCAACCCCTATATATTGTGTTTCCTTAAATTTCACACCACAAGACTCCTTGACATAGTTTGTCATCGGGAGCGTTTTTTTGCGGTATAAAATTTCAGGTAACACTCATGCAAGATAAGGTGCATCGCTCATGAATCATAGCCTGCTTGTCACAAAACGTGATGGTCATAAAGAACGCATTGACTTAGACAAAATTCACCGTGTTATCGCCTGGGCCGCTGAAGGTCTAGAAAATGTCTCAGTATCTCAAGTTGAATTACGTTCTCAGATTCAGTTTTATGATGGTATCAAAACTGCTGATATCCATGAAACGCTGGTAAAAGCTGCTGCAGACTTAATCTCTGGTGATACACCTGATTATCAGTATCTCGCTGCCCGTCTTGCCGTATTTAATTTACGTAAAAAAGCGTATGGCCAATTTGAGCCACCTAAACTGTATGATCACGTTAAAAAATTAGTCGATTTAGGCAAATACGATCGTCATCTTCTTGAAGATTACACACAAGAAGAGTTCGAACAGATGGATAACTTTATTGTTCATCAACGTGATATGAATTTCTCCTACGCGGCGGTTAAACAGTTAGAAGGCAAATACTTCGTTCAAAACCGTATTACAGGTGAAATTTACGAAAGTGCACAGTTCTTATATGTTTTAGTCGCGGCTTGCTTGTTCTCTCGTTATCCACAAGCAACACGTATGGACTATATCGAACGTTTCTATAATGCGATTTCAACCTTTAAAATCTCATTGCCAACACCAATCATGGCTGGAGTAAGAACTCCAACTCGTCAATTTAGCTCTTGTGTTTTAATTGAGTGCGACGATAGCCTTGATTCTATCAATGCGACATCAAGTGCCATTGTAAAATATGTTTCTCAACGTGCGGGTATTGGTATTAATGCAGGTCGTATTCGTGCATTAGGTAGTGCTATTCGTAATGGTGAAGCATTCCACACTGGTTGTATTCCGTTTTATAAACACTTCCAGACCGCGGTAAAATCTTGCTCACAAGGTGGTGTTCGTGGTGGTGCAGCAACCTTATTCTATCCATTATGGCATTTAGAAGTTGAAAGTCTGCTGGTACTGAAAAATAATCGTGGTGTTGAAGATAACCGTGTTCGTCATTTAGATTACGGCGTTCAGTTAAATAAATTAATGTATGAACGTTTAATCAAAGGTCAGGATATTACTTTATTCAGCCCTTCTGATGTTCCAGGTTTATATGATGCATTCTTTGCTGATCAAGATGAATTTGAACGTCTATATGTGCAATATGAGAAAGATAAGAGCATCCGCCAAAAACAAGTTAAAGCGGTTGAGTTATTCTCATTAATGATGCAAGAACGTGCCTCAACTGGCCGTATTTACATTCAGAATGTTGACCACTGTAATACACATAGCCCATTTGATCCGGCTGTTGCACCAATTCGCCAATCAAACTTATGCTTAGAAATTGCACTACCCACTAAGCCATTAAATGATATTAAAGATCCTAATGGTGAAATTGCACTGTGTACATTATCTGCATTTAACTTAGGCGCAATTGAAAATCTTGATGATTTAGAAGAACTGGCTCGTTTAGCCGTTCGTTCACTGGATGCACTATTAGACTACCAAGATTATCCAATCTTAGCGGCAAAACAAGGTGCAATGGGTCGTCGTACCTTAGGTATTGGTGTTATTAACTTTGCTTATTATTTAGCAAAACACGGTGTTCGCTACTCTGATGGTAGTGCAAATAACTTAACCCATCGTGCATTTGAAGCAATTCAATACTATTTATTAAAAGCATCTAATGAATTAGCGAAAGAACAAGGCGCATGCCCATGGTTTAATGAAACCACTTACGCTGAAGGTATTTTACCTATTGATACCTATAAAAAATCATTAGATGTTCTGACAAAAGAACCTCTGCATTACGACTGGGAAGGCTTACGCAAAGACATTAAAGAGCACGGTTTACGTAACTCAACTCTGTCTGCACTGATGCCATCAGAAACCTCTTCACAGATTTCGAATGCGACCAATGGTATCGAGCCACCTCGTGGTTATATCAGTATTAAAGCCTCTAAAGACGGTATTTTACGTCAAGTGGTTCCTGAGTATGAGCGTTTGAAAGGCGCTTATGAATTACTGTGGCAAATGCCAAGTATTGAAGGTTATTTGCAGTTAGTGGGTATTATGCAAAAATTCGTTGACCAAGCGATTTCAGCGAACACTAACTACGATCCTACTCGTTTCCCTAGCGGTAAAGTTCCAATGAACCAACTGCTGAAAGATTTGCTGCTCGCTTACAAATATGGTGTAAAAACACTTTATTATCACAATACCCGTGACGGTGCAGACGATGTACAGGGTGATCTGGAAGAAGTCGTTGAGACAGAAGATTCAGATTGTGAAGGCGGCGCGTGTAAAATTTAATTGAGGAAGCTATGTCTTATACTACTTTTTCACAAGTTAAAAATGATCAACTTCAGGAGCCCATGTTTTTTGGGCAACCTGTTAACGTAGCGCGTTATGATCAGCAAAAATACCCTATTTTTGAAAAGCTAATTGAAAAACAGCTCTCTTTCTTCTGGCGTCCAGAAGAAGTGGACGTTTCTCGTGATCGTATTGACTACAATGCGTTACCTGATCATGAAAAACATATTTTTATTAGTAATTTAAAATATCAAACTCTGTTGGATTCCATTCAAGGAAGAAGCCCTAACGTGGCATTCTTACCTTTAATCTCAATCCCTGAGTTAGAGACATGGGTTGAAACATGGTCATTTTCTGAAACCATTCACTCACGCTCTTATACTCATATTATTCGTAATATTGTTAACGATCCGTCAGTTGTGTTTGATGATATCGTTGAAAATGAAGAAATTTTAAAACGCGCGCGTGATATTTCTTCTTATTATGATGAGTTAATCAATCTGACAAACCTTTATCACATGTATGGTGAAGGCGAACATCAGGTTAAAGGCAAAACGGTTCATGTCACGTTACGCAAATTAAAGAAACAGCTTTATTTGTGCTTAATGAGCGTTAACGCACTCGAAGCAATTCGTTTCTACGTTAGCTTTGCCTGTTCATTTGCCTTTGCTGAGCGTGAACTGATGGAAGGTAACGCGAAAATCATTAGACTCATTGCTCGTGACGAAGCGCTACACTTAACAGGTACACAGCACATGCTGAATTTACTGCGTTCGGGTCAAGATGATCCTGAAATGGCAGAGATTGCAGAGGAATGTGAGCAAGAGTGTTATGACCTGTTCGTTGAAGCAGCTGAGCAAGAAAAAGAGTGGGCTGAATACCTATTCTCTGAAGGCTCAATGATTGGTTTAAATAAAGATATCCTTTGTCAATATGTTGAATATATTACTAATATTCGCATGCAAGCAGTGGGTCTTAAATTACCATTTAAAGCACGCTCTAACCCTATTCCATGGATCAATGCATGGTTAGTGTCTGACAACGTTCAAGTTGCGCCTCAAGAAGTTGAAGTCAGTTCTTACCTTGTGGGTCAAATTGATTCACAAGTTGATACTGATGACTTAAGTAACTTTGAACTGTAATACTGAGAAATAACACCGATACGTTATGGCATCTCATAAAGTGACCCTGCATCAGCAGGGTCTTTCAAAACCTTTAGAATTTCATACTGACACCCATCCTTCTTTGCTTGATGCATTAGAACATGGGAAAGTTGAAGTCGAATATCAATGTCGTGAAGGCTATTGTGGCTCTTGTCGTCTACGTTTAGTGAAAGGCAAAGTCTGTTATAGCAACGAGCCTTTAGCATTTATCCAGCCTGATGAAATCTTACCTTGTAGCTGCCATCCCATCAGTGATATTGAAATAGAAATTTACTCTGAATAATTTGAATTATCTTAATTTAAGCTTTTTTCTAACATTCTTGTTCAACTTTGACTAAGGTTAAGTTAACACAGTAAAAAAAGGAAAAGCATTATGAAATTAAAGTCTATTTTCTCAGTCATGGCTATTTCTACATCAATTTTGCTCGTTGCTGGCTGTTCCAGTCCACAAAAAATTGAAACCGTAAATGGGGAAACAATTTTAACGACAGATAAACCCCAAGAAGATGAAGCAACGGGATTAATTACCTACAAAGATGCAGAAACTGGGCAGCTCAAACAAATTAATCGAGATCAAATAAGACGAATGGTAGAACTTGACGATTAATGCGCTTATAAACTTTTCTCTTAAAGCGCCAATTCATTTTTATGATTGGCGTTTTTTTATTCACAACATCTTTTTTGTAAATAAATCATTACACTAAACGTAATTAAAATTTGACAGAAATTTACCATTCTTATACTCTGCATTTTTAAGTAAATAAATAGTCTAGTGAATAGAGGATCTTGTGAAGAATCGCACTATAGGCAGTGTTTTTATTGTTGCAGGAACAACAATTGGGGCAGGTATGCTGGCAATGCCACTGGCTGCTGTGGGTATTGGCTTTAGCACGATGATGCTATTGCTTGTTGGTTTATGGTTATTGATGAGTTATACCGCATTACTTCTGGTGGAAGTTTATCAATACAACGACCCTCATACTGGCCTTGGTTCTATCGCAAAACGCTATCTCGGTATAGGTGGTCAAGTCATCACTGGGCTTGCACTATTGTTATTAATGTATGCGTTAACCACTGCTTATATTAGTGGTGCGGGTGAATTGCTTTCATCTACCCTATCCTCTTGGATTGGCCATAAACTCTCTGTCACTCAAGGTATTATAATCTTTACAGTGATTGGCGGAGCTGTAGTCGGAATTGGTACAACATCGGTTGATATAATTAACCGTCTATTGTTTACCGCAAAAGTTTTCTTCCTCATATTTATGCTAATTGTGATGTTACCTCACGTTGAGTCAGTAAACTTAACCTCAATGCCTGTGGCGTATGGGCTTGTTCTTTCTGCTATTCCTGTTATTTTTACCTCATTTGGTTTTCACGGCAGTGTGCCAAGTATCGTCAGCTACATGAATGGCGATATTAAAAAGCTACGTATTATCTTTATTACTGGTAGTGCTATTCCACTTATTGCTTATATTTTATGGCAAATGGCCACATTAGGCGCCATCCCAACAAATACTTTTATGGGGATCATGGCGCAACAATCTGGATTAAATGGTTTACTGACAGCAATTCGTGATGTTGTTGCTACTCCTCGCGTAAATATTGCTGTTAACCTATTTGCTGCATTAGCTTTGGCTACCTCATTCCTTGGTGTTGCATTAGGTCTATTTGATTATCTTGCGGATTTATTTAAACGCAGTAATCGTGCAACTGGACGTATGCAATCCAGCTTATTAACCTTTGTTCCACCTTTAGTCTGTGCACTCTATTTCCCTAACTTTGTTCAAGCATTAGCCTATGCCGCTATTGCACTGTCGATCTTAGCGTTACTTCTACCGGCTTTATTAGTATGGAAAGTTAGACAAGAACAAAATAGTGTAGATAAATACAAAGTTAAAGGTGGAAACGGTGCATTAGGTATTGTATTTATTTGTGGACTGGTAGTTATTGGTATTCAAGTTGCTATCACTTTTGATGTATTACCTCAAGTTGGCTAACATCCTTTCTGATATAACTGTCTTATAGACAATAAAAAGCAGGTGTTAATTTAGACACCTGCTTTTTTTGATTCAGATCTAGCGTCTGGATTAGAAACTTAAGCCTGCACCCACATAGAAACCATCAGCTAATTTATTATTGCTTCTATTATGTGAGTTTTCGATTTCAATCACACGATAACCAGCATTAACATGCAGTGGTTTAAATACCGTTAATTGTGCACCCACATCAGCTTCATAATAAGATTTGCTACCGGAGGTTAATCCTTCAGGAGATGCATAAGCTTCGCCATATAAGCTTAAAGAAGGTAGAACATTCCAGTTAAGTCCAACGCCCCCCGCTAAAGCAGCACCATCATCACCATTTTTGGGTGATAAATAGAGCGCTTTACCACCAACACTTGCTGAAAATGGCCCTAAAGGCAAAGCAAACTTCGCACCTAAGCTACCTAATTGACCATCATGATCACTACGCGCCCAGTTTCCATTAAAAGAAAGGCCCGCATTAGGATCACCTAAACCAGCGCGAACATCAGTATAATGTTTCCCTGCTTGAATATTCATTGATACTGCATTGGCATTTCCAGCCACAAACAACGCACTTATCGCACCGACCAATAAATATTTTTTCATTGTTATTACTCCAGCAAATAATTGTCCCAATATATAATTATACAATAAATTTATTAAACAACTTGAGTCAAAATTGAAAGATAATCTGTAGAATTATCAATCTATGTAAATAAGTTACGTCTATCAATATTATTGGTCTAATTGGTTTTATTAATGAGTTCAATATTGCTAAAGTGGAAATACAGTCAATATTAACCATAATAAGTATAAGGCTGATCGCTTCGTTTTATTCACACGTGCTGTTTTTTTAGAACGTTTACTATTTCATAAACTGGAGATATGTGATGGAAAAGAAAAAGCTAACAACGGCGTCAGGCGCACCTGTCGTAGACAATAATAACTCGATGACAGCAGGCCCTCGTGGTCCGATGTTACTTCAAGATGTCTGGTTTTTAGAAAAACTAGCTCACTTTGATCGTGAAGTTATCCCAGAAAGACGTATGCACGCAAAAGGCTCTGGTGCTTTTGGTACATTTAAAGTCACTCACGATATTACAAAATATACTCGTGCTAAAATTTTCTCTAAAGTGGGTAAAAAAACAGAAATGTTTGCCCGCTTCTCAACAGTGGCTGGTGAAAGAGGTGCCGCAGACGCTGAACGTGATATTCGTGGTTTTGCGTTAAAATTTTATACTGAAGAAGGTAACTGGGATATGGTGGGTAACAACACCCCTGTTTTCTACCTTCGTGATGCGCTGAAATTTCCAGACTTAAACCACATTGTAAAACGTGATCCTAAAACTAACCTACGCAATATGGCATACAAATGGGATTTCTTTTCTCATTTACCAGAATCATTACACCAATTAACCATTGATATGAGCGACCGCGGTTTACCACAAAGCTATCGTTTTATTCACGGTTTTGGTAGCCATACTTATAGCTTTATTAATAAAGATAATGAGCGTTTCTGGGTTAAATTTCACTTCCGTTGCCAGCAAGGCATTAAAAATCTGATGGATGATGAAGCTGAAGCACTGGTAGGTAAAGATAGAGAAAGCTCACAACGTGATTTATTTGATGCGATTGAACGTGGTGATTTCCCTCGCTGGAATTTACAAATCCAAGTAATGCCAGAAAAAGAAGCGTCAAAAGTCCCTTATAATCCTTTTGATTTAACTAAAGTTTGGCCTCATGCTGATTACCCATTAATCGATGTAGGCTATTTCGAGTTAAATCGTAACCCTGAAAACTATTTCTCTGATGTAGAGCAAGCGGCATTTAGCCCCGCTAACATTGTTCCGGGTATTGGTTTCTCCCCAGATAAGATGCTACAAGGTCGTCTATTCTCTTACGGTGACGCACATCGTTATCGTTTAGGTGTTAACCATCATCAGATCCCAGTTAATGCACCAAAATGTCCGTTCCATAATTACCATCGTGATGGTGCAATGCGTGTTGATGGTAATAGTGGTAGCGGTATTACTTACGAGCCAAATAGCGGCGGTATGTTCCAAGAACAGCCTAACTTTAAAGAGCCACCATTATCAATTGAAGGTGCGGCAGATCACTGGAACCATCGCGAAGATGAAGACTACTTCAGTCAACCTCGTGCGCTGTATGAATTACTGAGTGATGAAGAGCATCAACGCATGTTTGCTCGTATTGCAGGCGAATTAGTGCAGGCAAGTAAAGATACACAAAAACGTCAAATTGCCCTATTTAAGAAAGTCCATCCTGAATATGGCGCAGGCGTTGAAAAAGCAATAAAAGCGTTAGCAAAAAAAGACGCTAAATAACGGTATAATAAAAAGCCTTGTGAGCAACTCGGCACTCATGCCCCTAGTTAAAAGCTAGGGGCATATTTTTATATTAAAGAAATAGTCAATTATATGAATTAAAGACTTTTACTTTAGTATTGATTCGCTTAAAAATATTTTTTCCTTCTACGGATTTATTCTTATCTATCTGAAAAACCCCTAGAAACCGATATAATACTCGGTTAAGTTCATCTCGAGAATGAGCCATAACAATACGATAATCCCAATCCTCGATATAATTGTTATCAACTTCGAGACTCTCCTCCGTGATCCACTCACCATCAGGAGAAAGCTCATTATTCCAAACACCCGCATTATAAAGGCGAGGAAACCACACCATTATACGACCAGATAAACCAATCTCTCTTACAATATTTTCAGGTAATTTCCAACTACCAGACTGATGATGTCCTTTATTAATATAACCAAAGCATTCTAAAGCATCACGATGGTAGCGAAAAATAGCATGTGGCCCTACTTCAATAAAGCCTGCATCTATATGGCGTTTGGCTGTATATTGTGCGCTATAATCCCAAGGTATAAACTTCTTTTGTGCCTTTTGCTTTTCTTTAGTGTCTATAAGTAACTTAACAAATTCATCTATACTGGTATTTAACTGCTCTATAGTAACATTGCTAGCAGGGATCCGTTTTTCGATAAAACCAGTAGCTTCAATAATATCAAGTCGCCTCTTTGCATCCTTTTTTTTAGCCTCATCGCTATCGTGATGCTCTTCATCTATTTCCAAATACAGAGCAAGTTGCGGAAAAAATAAATCAGCAAGATATATTTTATCTGGAGAATTTGCTTTTCGAATGCACTGCTGACAAACAAATTCAATTTCGGGGTCGTCTAATTTATGAAAGATACGATTGATAACATAATGTTCCCATCGTTTTTTAGTTATCTTTGAAAGGGAACGTAAAATATAATCTGTTTTACTCATAAGAACATCACATCAATTATCATAATAAAGTGAAATAAGCGTTCAATATTTAATAATAACAATTATATATCCTTAATAAGCATTTGCCCTTTCACCCATTCTTGCACTTGTTTACGGGAAATTTTAATTCCACCATTTTTAAGGTTTTCAGGGAGTTGTAAACAAGCAACGGGTCGTTGAAATCCAGCTAAACGCGAATGATACCACTGCGGTAACTGATTGATTATTTCAATATCACTATCGACAACTGCGACTGGACGTTGCCCAAATTCTGCATCATCAATAGGAACAACAAAAGATTGGCTTACACTAGGGTGTGTATTGAGTATTTTCTCAATATCTTCTGGCTGAATACCCTCACCCGCACTAAAAAACAGATTATCTAATCGCCCTAAAACACACCATTCACCGGCGATAAAACCACCTTTATCTCGTGTTGAATACCATCCATCAGCTGTAAGTGATAACGGTTTTAATTTACCATCAAACCAATAACCTAAAGCAACGCTATCAGACATTATCTGGAGTTCATCATCCACTAACCTAACTTCTTTGCCTTGTAGTGGAAGTCCTACTCCTGCTTTACCATCTGCACGTTTCGCACAAACCGTCGATGCCATTTCTGTCATGCCATAACCACACCAGCATTGAATTCCCCAATGTTCTGCTGCTTGCGTTAGCTCAATAGGGATCATGGCTCCCCCTAATAAAACAGATTTTAAAGTAATAGATTGTTGATTATCTTGCTGCACTCTATTTTGTAAGAAACGCCATAGTTGTGTGGGCACTAAAGAAGCATGAGTACAACCCTGCAACGCATCCACAAATGGGTGCATTTCACGCACCACCAGCGTTGCTCCACGTAATAACCAGCGCCAAAGTATACCTTGCCCTGAAACATGAAATAGAGGCAAAGAAAGTAACCAGCTATCACCTTTTTCCAAAGGCATTAATGACAAAACACCCATTGCGCTGCGAAGATGAGCATCAAAGGTATGTACCGCAGCTTTGGGTAAACCTGATGAGCCTGATGTCAAAATAAGTGTTGCCATACGAGATGGCTTCCATAGAACATCATTTACTGTTTGAGTTTTATATTGACGTGACCTGTTACTTAGCTCAATACCACTAAAATCAAGCAATGTCGCCTTCAAATCTAGCGGTGAATCACTCAAATCAGCATAAAAATCAATACATAAGTTAGGCAACAATTCATCAAGTAAAGATTTTGGAAGCTGTGGATTTAAAGGTAAAACCTTAGCACCACATTGAAAAACAGCCAGTAAGGCAAAAATAAGATTGAGGTGATTTTTTCCACGCAACAGCACAGTGCTTTGTGTATTAACACCTTGTTCCATAAAATGGCTAGCTAACTGATTAATATGACAGCTTAATTGTTGCCATGTAATAGGCGAATTGCCTGAAATGATGGCCGTTTCATTTGGGCTAAATTGTGCCCAGTGATGCCACGGCCATTGTTTAAATTGAACTACTGTTGCCATACAGTCTCTAGCTGTTCAAGAGAAATAAGCGGAATATCCACATCTGGCCAAGGACGAATAAGCTGTTGCTTAATTAGATCAACGGTATCCAGTCCTGGAATGCTATTAGGCGTTAACCATTGTGCAATTCTTGCTAATTGAGTCAGCCCGAAGCTACTCTCAATGCTTGAACTAATAATAGCATCAAGCCCTAAAGCATGTGCTTGCTCAACTAAAGAGCGACAACGTTCAAGGCTTCCCACCAGTGTAGGTTTTATCACAATAGTAGTGACACCGGGTTGTGGTTTTACTTCAAACCCGTCATCTCGTACTGTTTCATCCCAAGCAATATTAATTCCTGTTGCTTGAGAAAAAGCCAGTGACTCTTCTGGTGTTTTGCATGGCTCTTCTAAGAATGCGATGCGATCACGCCATTGCGGATTAACATACTTCGCAAAACCTTCTGCTTTGGCTGGTGTCCAGCTTCGATTGGCATCGAGTCTGAGTTTTAAGTCAGGAATAGCTTCTAATAACAGATTAACGACGATCCCATCACGCACAGCTTCATATAAGCCCACTTTGATTTTAGCGACTTTTTCACCTTCCATATCATTAAGGCTTAAAATCAAATCATCAGGATCGCCATTACATAAAGGTGCAGCACGATAATTTGCGTCTTGTGGCAACGTATCATTAAGCTCTGCTAATGCACAGCTAATACCAAAAGCCACGCTTGGCAGTTCACTGTGCTCTGGGTTTTCACCCGCACACCAAGCTGTTAACCAAGATTGTGCAGCTTCTTGTGCTTGCTCTAAAGTTTCACGGCTAAACTCAGGAAGAGGTGAAATTTCACCCCATCCTTGTTTGCCATTTTGCTCTAAACAGACAAGAAAACCATCACGCGTTTTTAGCCTTTGATAGCGCAGAACAACGCCTGCATCTACAGGTAGGCTGAATGAATAGAGTTTGGCGTTTCTCATTATGGGTTACGTTTAAATCGAGTGAAATCAGGTTGACGTTTTTCATTAAAGGCGTTGCGGCCTTCTTGACCTTCATCAGTCATATAGAACAGCATAGTTGCATTACCCGCTAATTCTTGCAGGCCTGCTTGACCATCACAATCCGCATTTAATGCTGCTTTCAAGCAACGTAATGCCATTGGGCTGTTTTCCAGCATTTCACGACACCAACGAACGGTTTCTTTTTCAAGATCTGCATAAGGAACAACGGTATTAACCAAGCCCATCTCTAATGCTTCTTTCGCATCATATTGACGACATAAGAACCAGATTTCGCGTGCTTTCTTTTGGCCAACAATACGCGCCATATAAGATGCACCCCAACCACCATCGAAAGAACCCACTTTAGGGCCAGTTTGACCAAAAATAGCGTTTTCAGCAGCGATAGTTAAGTCACACATCATATGAAGCACATGACCCCCACCGATAGAATAACCGGCGACCATGGCCACAACAGGCTTCGGACAAGTACGGATTTGGCGTTGGAAATCCAACACATTTAGATGATGTGTACCGCTCTCATCACGATATCCGCCGTAGTCTCCACGAATTTTTTGGTCACCACCAGCGCAGAATGCTTTTTCACCCGCTCCAGTTAAAATGATAGTACCAATGGTGTCATCGTAACGTGCATCAGCTAATGCTTGGATCATCTCTTTCACTGTCAAAGGACGGAAAGCATTACGCACTTGCGGGCGGTTAATCGTAATTTTTGCAATGCCATCGACTGATTTATGATAGAGGATATCTTCAAAACCTTCAGAGCAATCCTGCCATTCAATCGGTGCATATAATTTTTCTTCGCTCGGGTAAAGCATAATTAGGTTCCTTTAACCAAAGAGGGATAAAACATGATTTATCACCGCAGCATAAGCCGCTGGCTGTGCCTGATGCGCATTATGGCCAGCATGCGGGATAGTCGTTAATGGCAGCGAATACCGCTGCGCAATAGATTGAAATTTATTATCTTTTTCACCACAAAGCCAAATAAACGGCAATGTGAGTTGCTGTAATTTAGTCACCAACCACGGTTGATAGCCCAAAGAAAGTGTCTCAAGGCTTTCAGCAATGCACGCCCCGCTATTATGGCGACGCTTCTCAATCAGTAATTGACGTTTTTCATCACTTAAATCAGCAAATACGGGTTGTTGATACCATTGTGTTAATACATCACTAATAGGTTCATTACGAAAACACTCAGCCCAACGTTTATCATGTGCAATGCGACTTTGTCTTTCTATTGCATCATTTAAACCTGGGTTGCCACCTTCTACAATCAATCCCATTAATCCTGTAGTATCACCAAAACATGCATGATACATCGAGATCCGGCCACCTAACGAGTAACCAATTAACCAATAGTGATCAATACCTTGCTCTTTTAGAGTGTCTGTTAGCAATGTACTCACTTCAACAAAATCTTTCGCGCTGATAGATGCAGAACCTCCATGACGAGGCAAATCAATCACAAGTGATGGATATTCATGGCAAGCCTGAATGACAGGCTCCCATTCACAACCTTCACCTAATAGCCCATGCAACCAAACTAACCAAGGCCCTTCATTATGGGTATTATATCGCTGACATGCTAAAGTCATGAGATGTTACCTGTTTTACCAACTGATTTAATGTTTTTGCGCCATCAGTATCATCAACAATTAATTCAATTAATGTCGTTATTGGCGCCCCTGTCCAGCATTCCTGAACAGTCGTTAACAGTGCATCCCAACTTGTTGGTGATACATAATGCAAACCAAACATTGCGGCCGCGTGTTTGAAATTTAGTGAATGAGGCATACAGTAAAAGCGTTCTCGCTCTGTCTCTGGCGTGGGTAACATAGAAAATATTTGCCCACCGTTATTATTCACTACGATAATAACATTAGGTGCATAAACTTGTTGATGTAACGCTAAACTATTTAGGTCATACAGTGCCGATAAATCACCCAAAATTGTTAATGTTGGCTTTTCTGTCGCACGGTGAACACCTGCAGATGTTGAAATTAAGCCATCAATACCACTTGCTCCTCGATTGCTCATCACAGGATACCCTTGTGGTAACTGAGCAAATGCATCGATTAATCGTACTATCAGACTATTGCCAACAAATAATTGCCCATCATTAGGAAGTAATTTATCTAATTGGTGAGCAACCAGTGCTTCACCAAAATAATCGGTTATTTCACTGACTTTTTGATAGGTTTGTTTGGCTATATGAGCTAATGCATCAGTCCACGGTGAATTATCAACCGCAGGATGTGCCATTAACCACTGCATAGGTGATAATGTAAATTTCTCACCTCGATGATGACCGGGATCTAAGCGTCCCGGAATAGGGTCAACAATCCAATAAGCGTTAGGAGAACATCCCACTTGCCATTGCAATAAACGTTTACCTGTTAAGCTTGAACCAAATTGAATAACGATTTCAGCTTGATTTAATTCTGATGTTATTTGAGGGTTATTCAACCATAAATCGGCACAAGGTAGTGGTTGCCCTGTTTGGGATAATACATCACCTAATAAAGGCCAACCTAATTGTGATGCCCATTTTGCGACTGCAACACCTTCTTCTGGGCTAATACGCCCTGCGATCACAACACCTTTTTTCTGGCGTAACTCATTCCATTGCGGATGTGTTGAAACTGCGTTAAAACGAGTTTCTTGTAGCCACGGTTTATCACTTTGCCACCAATCTCCTAAAACATCAGTCCATGGTGTCGATGTTTCAACATCATCACCATATAAAGGTTCTGCAAAAGGACAATTAACGTGTAATGCACCATGTACCAACGTATTCATGGCATTATCAAGGGTAGAAACTAACCAACTCGCGGAAATATCTGCTGTTGGTCTTGGTAAAGAGAGGGTTTGTGAAGGATGCGTTGCAAAAATACCTTGCTGTCGAATCGCTTGGTTTGCACCACAATCAATTAATTCAGGCGGCCTATCTGCGGTTAAAAAGATAACACGTTCACCCGTTAATCCCGCTTCAATCAAGGCTGGGTATAAATTCGCAACGGCTGTCCCCGAAGTTACAATCACCGCAACGGGTTCTTTGGTTGCTTTTGCCAACCCCAAGGCTAAATGACCAAGCCCACGTTCATCAAAATGTGTATGGCAAACTAATTTTTGATTGGCAGCCGCCGCTAGTGTTAAAGGGGTCGAACGAGATCCGGGGGCAATACAGATATGGCGCAAGCCATGACGAGTCAAAGTTTCGAGTATAACTTTAGCCCATTGGCGATTAAACGAACTATTAGACATTGATCATCCCAACAACGAAAACCTGCAATTGCTATTATAATATCTGTTACTAAATACTTTTCCTTAGCCTAGTTCAATGAACAGAAGTTTTCGTTAAATAAATCGTTAAAAAAACACTCAAAAAGTGCATTATTTAGGCTAATTATCCACTCTATTTTCAATGAGCTCTTTTTTATCGTTAAGAATAGGAATAAATAGCGTTAGTGTTCTAAAGGATAGCATCAATTAATTAACAATTAGCACTGGTTATTTAAAGAGTAGTACTAAATAACTGACATAAAAAACTACTCATCAAATTTTGATGATTACACTAATATTATTTAAACTGAGATTATCTGTAAGAATTAACTCTCTTTTTCCAACAATGTTCGTAGACCTGCTGCTTTATTTTCTATTTCAGTCCACTCTTGCTGAGGATCAGATCCTGCAACAACACCTGCACCAGCGTATAAAGTTAAAGCATCATCATGCAATTCACCACAACGTAAACTTACTGCAAATTCGGCATGAGGAAGCGATAAATACCCCGCAGAACCTGCATACCAACGACGCTCAAAAGGTTCATGTTGACGAATAAAAGCACGTGCGACACTTCTTGGTAATCCACATACAGCAGCCGTTGGCTGCAATCGTTTTAAGCAATCGATATCATCAGAGTAAATTAACTTACCATGTATATAGCGACGAAGATGCTGCACTTTACGCAATCGGATAACATCTGCGGGTGAAACATCGATACCTTCTACACCGCCTTGTAATCGCTGACAAATATCATCGACCACAACGAGATTTTCATGCTGATTCTTTTTATCATTCATCAGCCAATCTGCAAATTGAGTGGCTTGCTGTTCGTTGTCAGAACTCGCCACAGTCCCCGCCAACGCCTCAGTGTAAAGCATCAACTCATCACGTTTATATAATCTTTCTGGTGTTGACCCCATAAATGCATCTGAAGATGAAAACGCCAGCATATAGTGATAACAATGATGATTAACATCACGACTGGCTTTCATAAACTGGATCGCTTTAAGCGGGTTATCCAATGTTAAACAAGTTGCTCTAGCAGGGACAACTTTTTCAAATAAACCTTGGTTAATCTCATCTAAGGCAATATTGAGATAGTGAGTCCACTGCTCTTGCGTTAAAGAGTGATTAACATGAGTGACAGAAACAGAAAGCGGTTCAATCTCTTCGGCTTGGTTTAATGTTTGCAGAAAATCTAATGTATTTTGCTTATCATCTTCATCCAACATATTTAGATGAACAGAAAGTTGTTGCTGGTGGCGTCTGATCTCAATGCGAGGTAAAAAAAGGTAAGCATCATCGCCTTTTATTTTGTCAATGCGACCAGGAATAATGGTATCCCACGCATTTAAGCCCCAAATACGCACCTCATCAATATTTATATCAGACTGATGAGTTGCTAAAAATTGGCGAGCATCTTCAATATGATTGAAGCAACATAATTGCCCACATGCTGCCACTTCTTCACTCTCATCGCGGTGCTGCCAGTAAAATTGTGGATAATATACCTGAGCCGCAAGCCATGAGAGCAATGAAAATGAGACCTCTGATGGCAAGGTGACTTTCAAATGTAAAAGATTACCTTGTGCTGTCAGATTTATATTTTTCACTTTTTCGTACAGTGTCGAAAACACAGGATTAATCTTTTCCACTACCAATACCCACAACAAAATTAAAAAGGTGATTATACGTCTCTATACAAATTATCAAAGGGCTGATTAATTATAACCTTTGTCATTTATCAAAGTTTTGTATTTTTTATGTTACAAAGTAGAAGCATTAACTCGCACTTCTGAAATAACCAACAAATCGTCATTAGATAAAGTGGTAAAGATAAAAATTTTTATACATAAGTGAGGTTATATGGATACAACCGCCTTTGAACATATCGATAAGATCATTGAGACGTCCGATATTCCTAAGGTTGCTTTGGGGTTAATATTAGGTGTAGATATTGAAGATGGACGACTACCTGGTATTGTTACTTCTCATGATTTAATAAAAATAAAGTCTTATATTAATAAAGCACTTTCGCTTCCTTACAAAATAGATGATGTCATCAAATTCATTCATTATAGTGAAATAGATGAATCACAACTCTCACCTGATAATATTCTCTCTCTTTTTATCAAAATACGAGAACACGCTTTTGATTGGAATAAAATAGAATATAGTATTAAGCAACAAGCAATTGATTTAGAAATAATGGGTAGAGAAATCACTTCTACAGGTGAAAATATCATTGCATTTATCAATCAAATGCCTTTATTAACAAAAATATCCTCTGTTATAGAAGATCTTTCTGAACAAGAGTTAAAAAGTATCCAATATAAATCTCAAGATAAAGAAGTCGCAACACAACTTATTCATATTTTAGAAAGTATGAAAGAAGATATTGAGAATGAACGAAATAAAACCATTAAAATAAAAGATAGCTTATCGACATTTAGAAGTAAAATAATAGGTGGAAAAGACAGTCAAAATGTCGCTCACCCTTCTATCTATCATGAAATTCTGAATAAAAAACGATTTATTAATGAGTTTTATACTGAGAATAACAATTCTCTTATAGAAGAACGAGATTTATTGATTGAGGAAATTTCACAATTAAAAGATGAATATAAACACTATGTTGGCCTTGCTTTTACGGGACTCGCCGTAGGTATTATTGGTGTCATTATTACAGGAGGAATATTTGGTGCAAAAGCCGAAGTCATTCGTAAAAAGAAAAATGAGCTCATTGAAAAAGTAAAAACAATCAATATAAAGATCGATGTCTACGCTGGTTTGTCTTTGCATTTAAATACACTTTATATTGAATTATCAGAAATCGAACAATTTATTGAAGATACAAATATGGCTTTAGAGCATATTGAGTATGTATGGCAGGCGATATTAACAGAGATAGAAGCTTCAATAACTAACTTTAATAAAATTAACAATGCGTTAGAGTTGATAAAATTTAGTATTTATCTTGAGAAAATCATCACACCTTGGTACATGGTTATTGGTTACTCAAAGGAGATCTTGCTCTCTTTTGATAATGCGCTTTCTACGTTTTATTCATCAAATAGCTAACAAAAGGATATTGTTATGAACAATCATGAAAATCCCATTAAATTAAATCACCTCTTTGAACATAGTAAATTATTTCATGCATACAGAAATATTTTTTATTTAAGTAGTAGTAAAGGCTATATGGATAGTACACTAGAAGAAGAAACAACACAGCTTTTAGAAAGAAACAATAAGAGCATTGAAAATATTATTTACTTTTCTCTCAATATAAAAAATAGACTAAGACAAATTTTATTTAATGATATCTTAGAAACGGTTAACGAAATTGATAGAGAAATACAGGCCGGAAAAATTAACAATGAATTAAAGAATAAATTAAAAGAAGAAAAAAATGAAATATTAAAAATATTTTTTGATGAAATAGATGAAACAATAAATTCTATTAATCAACACAACCAGTATCTTTTATTTGAAATTAATGAATTAAAAAACAAATTTATCACAACTAAAATAACCCCTTTCATTCATGACAAAGAAAATAATATAAAAAAACTTACAAGTGAAATTATCAATTTAGAACATCAATCAGAGGAAACTAAAAAAGAACTTGATATTATACGTGATAGCGAAGATATTTTACATAAAAAAAATTTTTTCGACCTTTTTAAAAATTCGATACCTCAACTATCAGAAATTAATAATCTCAATATTGAAAAGCAAGAAAAAAATATTTTATCTTCCCTAGTAAAAATATTAAACAATTTGTTTTCTACATTAGATTATGGCTTTTCTTATACCAAAATAGTCGAAACTCGACATCAGCTTACTACACTTTATTTGGCACAAATAAAAAAAATTCATCAGTTAAAAAAAGAACAGCAAAATACACTTTTAAATTTAAAACATCATTACAAACTCGTTGATATTGATTATTTTCTTCATATCTTGATTAAACAGTTAGAGTTTTTATCTGAATATTGGAAAGAAATTATTTTGCAAATACACACACTAAAAAATAATAATTTATTAAATAAAGATATTATTATTCCTATATTTTCATTCTTAGATAGTTTTTCTTTATATTATGAAGAGGTTGAAAAATAAAAAACATTAATAATAACGAAAAAAAAACGGCTCTATAAAAGAGCCGCTCTTAGTTTGAATATCTAACTATTACGATTAATTTGCTACTGGTGCAATAATCGCGAAATTCGTTAGTTCAATTAATGGTTGTGGCCATACACCTAAAGCAATCACAACAATAACGCAGATTAATGCAACAAATGTCGCCATATTTTGTGATGTGGTTGCAACCACCGGTGTATTGTCATTGTCTGGTTTACGTAAGAAGACAATCGCGGCTGCACGTAGGTAGTAGAATAAACCTATCGCACTACCTAACACGACCATACCTGTTAGCCACCATAAGCTTGAGTTAATACCTGCAATAATGACATAAAGTTTACCAATAAAACCTAATGTAATTGGTACACCTGCCAGCGATAACATCATGAGTGACATCACCACAGCAACGACAGGACGGCGCCAGAATAATCCACGGTAATCTTCTAGTGAATCCATTTCGCTTTCGCGATAAGGACTTGAAGCTACTGCAATAGCACCAAACGCCCCTAAGCTTGCAAACAAGTAACCAGCTAAATAAATTTCAGCCGTTTCTTGCGCCAGCACAGGACTGTATTGCAATACAATTAATGCCACTAGCAGATAACCAAGGTGCGATACTGAAGAGTAACCCAGTAAACGCTTCACGCTCTTTTGCGTTAACGCCATAATGTTACCAAACAAGATAGAGGCAATTGCCATGAAACCTAAGATCATTCGTAAGGTTTCACTATCCGCAGCGGGTGCTTCAAGGAATAAACGCATCACAACTGCAAAAATACCAATCTTACTTGCAGTGGCTAAGAATGCCCCCGTTGGTGCTGGCGCACCTTGGTAAACATCAGGTGTCCACAGTTGGAATGGGAATAAAGATAATTTAAATCCAATTCCCACCAACATCATCCCTAAACCTGCAAGTACTAATGGTTTATGGATATTGCTATCACTTAAACTTTGTCCCATCGCAGTAAAGGAGAGATCCCCTGCTTCTGCATAGAGCAGTGCCATACCAAACAGTAAGAAAGAAGATGCTGCTGCCGAAAGCAGCATATATTTAATACCCGCTTCCAGTGATGGACGTTGTTGGAATGCATAACCGATAAGACCAAACAGCGGTAATGTCAGTAATTCAATACCAATAAACATCGATGCGAAGTGGTGGGCTGAAGAGAGTAAAATCCCTCCAATCACCGCAATCGCAATCAGCATGTAAAACTCTTCTTTGTTATCTTGATAGCCTTCTAACCAAGGATAAGCAAAAGCGATAGTACCAATACCCGAAAGAATAACTAGTGCAGTAAAGAAACTAGAGTATCCATCAACATGGTAAAGCGTGGTAACGTCCACTACACCTAATGCATTAACGTAATAGAGTGATCCCAGCGCAATGATGAAACCTGTTGCTGTCAAAGTGGCAATAGTGAAATGATCGCGTCGCCACGCAATGGACAGCATCACAACCACCACCGTCAATCCGACGATTAATAGCGGTAGCATTGCGATCAATTGTTCAGGAGTTATTGTCATGGCGAATTACGGCCTTACTGTTGAAATAGAAGCGGAATACCAAGTCTGGAGATTTTCCATCGCTGATGCCGAGGTGTCTAATACAGGTTGTGGGAAGAAGCCCAGAATAACCAGTAAAACGACCAAGGTGATCAGGATAAAGAATTCTCTCAGATCCAACCCTTTATAGGTTCTTTCAGCTGTTTTCGGTGAACCGTAGTAAGCCTGTTGCATCATCCATAGTGCATAAACAGATGCAAAGACTAAACCAAAGACCGAAATAATCGTGATCAGCTTAAAGTTGCCATAAGTACCAAATAGGATCATAAACTCACCGACGAAGTTACCTGTTCCTGGCATACCTAAAGAGGCAACCGCAAAGAACAGTGAAAACGCAGGTAAGAAACGGATGCTTTTCCACAATCCGCCCATTTGATTCATATCACGCGTACCTAAACGCTCATACAGCATGCCACACATGATAAACAGACCTGCTGCTGACAAACCATTGGTGATCATTTGAATAATCGCACCTTGATAAGCCAATACAGAGCCAGCATAAATCGCAATTACGATAAAGCCCATGTGAGAAATACTACTGTAAGCCGCAAGACGTTTGATATCTGTCTGACGAAATGCCAGTAATGCTGCATAAAATACGGTAATTAAACCTAACCACATCGCCACAGGTGCCAATAACGCTGACGCTTCTGGGAACAGTGGTAAGTTAAAACGCAATAAACCGTAAGCCGCTGTTTTTAACAAAATACCGGATAAGTCAACAGAACCCGCGGTTGGTGCTTCTGCATGCGCATCGGCTAACCAGCCATGAACAGGAACGATTGGCATTTTCACCGCAAATGCAGCGAAGAAACCTAGCATCAGGATAAATTGTAGCTCAGTACCTAATACGGTGTGTGCTTGTAATAAGGTATCATAGCTAAACGTCCAAATACCTGTTTCACGGTAGAAAGCAACCGCTAAACCGATAATGGCCAGCAACATTAACAGGCCACTTGCCTGTGTATAGATAAAGAATTTCGTTGCTGCACTGACGTGTGCTTTATCACTACTTCCTTTGTGTCCCCATAAAGAAATCAGGAAATACATTGGGATCAACATCATTTCCCAAAAGAAGAAGAATAAGAACAAGTCCGTTGCTAAAAATACCCCCATTACACCTGCTAAGATCCACAGCAGGTTAAAATGGAAAGCACCTTGTGATGGTTGGTTTTCACTCCACGAAGAGAGCACCGCTAAAATACCTAAAACTGCGGTCAAAACAGCCATCAGCAATGACATACCATCAAGTGCAAACTGGATATTGATCCCTAACGAAGGTATCCACGGCACAAAGAAATACTCTGTCCAGCGTGGCGCTCCATCAGCACTGAGTAGTTGATAATCGCCTTGCAACCAAAGTTGCACAGAAATAACGAGTGTTAATCCCATCGTCAGCAACGCAACCCAGCGAGGAACTTGCGAGCCGATTCGTTCAGCCTGCCAACTTAGCAGGCCACCGATGAAGGGAATAAGTATTAGCCAGGGTAATAACATGGCGCAATGTGTCCCTTAATTAAACCAGAAGCAGCAGAGCGATAACCAGCACTGCACCTAAACCGAGAGAAGCCGCATACCAGCGAGTTAATCCATTCTCACTGAAACTTAATCCTTTATTGGTACCTTTAAGCAGGCAACCGAATAAATTAAAGAATTGGTTAACAGGATCATTTTGGATAAGCCACGCCGCCCCTTTATAAGGTTTGACAAACAGCACTTCATACAGAGCATCGAATCCCCAAGCATGGAACCACCATGTTGAGAAGAAACGACCGGTACGAGTATTGGCAACCTTAGCAACACATTGACGCTGTTTCAGGTATAACCATGCTGCAATGGCAACGCCTACAATCGCTACCACACCAGAAAGAATTTCTAATACATACTTACCATCGTGCGATGCGTTTCCTTCAGGGAAAACAGCACCTAACGGTTGAGTGATTAACGCACCGATAAATGTTGATAACAGTGCTAATACCGCTAATGGGAAAGTATGAGTAACCCCTTTAACTTGGTGTGCTTCGGTTTTGGTTTCACCATGGAATACGATGAAAATCAAACGGAAGGTATAAAGAGACGTAAATAACGCACCAATTAACCCTGCTAGCATTAAGTTAAAATGCCCGTTTGAGTACGCACCCCATAAGATTTCATCTTTACTGAAGAACCCTGCTGTTAACAGTGGTAATGCCGCTAATGCGCCACCACCAATCAGGAAACAAGCATAAACAAATGGGATCTTCTTACGTAACCCGCCCATCTTAAAGATATTTTGTTCGTGGTGGCAGGCAATAATCACAGAGCCTGCGGATAAGAACAGTAACGCTTTAAAGAAAGCGTGGGTCATTAAGTGGAAAATTGCCGCATCCCATGCTTGAGCGCCTAAAGCCAAGAACATATAACCAATTTGGCTCATGGTTGAATAAGCAAGAATACGTTTAATATCTGTTTGTACTAAGGCAGCAAAACCCGCTAGCACTAATGTCACCGCACCGATAATACCGACTAATTCCAGTACTTCTGGTGCCATTAAGAATAGCGCGTTGCTACGTGCCACTAAGTACACACCCGCTGTAACCATAGTTGCTGCGTGAATTAATGCAGATACAGGTGTTGGGCCTGCCATTGCATCGGCTAACCAAGTTTGTAATGGAAGCTGTGCTGATTTACCTACCGCACCACCTAATACCATTAACATTGCCCAGTTAATAACACTTGAACCTACTGCTAATTGCTCAGGCGCAAGTACCGCCATTTCACGGAAGCTCAATGTACCTAATTGGTCAAACAGGATAAACATACCGATAGCTAGGAACACATCACCGATACGCGTTACGATAAACGCTTTCATCGCCGCTGCGCCATTAGCAGGATTGCTATAATAGAAACCAATTAACAGGTAGCTACATAGACCAACCCCTTCCCAACCCATATACATCAGCATCATGTTATCAGCCAGTACTAAGACAACCATACTGGCGATAAATAAGTTGGTATAAGCAAAGAAGCGAGAATACCCTTCTTCTCCACGCATATACCACGATGCATACATATGAATCAGGAAGCCAACACCGGTAATCACACCCAGCATGGTTAATGAAAGACCATCAAGAACCAGTGTGAATGGAATATTAAAATTCCCTGCTGACATCCAGTTCCATAAAGTCAGAACTTGAGTTTCTTGCCCATTGGCAAAGAAATCCATACCAACCCAAAGTGCAACTAAAGCCGATAAACCAACCGAACCTGTACCAATCCATGCTGATACGTTTTCAGACCAACGACCACGTGAGAAAGCGAGCAGTAAAAATCCCAGCAGTGGTAGCAGAATGGTTAAATAGAGTATATTCATCCGCGCATCTCACTGACTGTATCAATATTGATGTTTTGGCGATGTCTATGAAGCTGTAACAACAATGCCAGACCAATACTTGCCTCTGCCGCCGCCAAGCTGATTGCCAGAATATACATTATCTGACCATCTGTTTGACCCCAAAAGCTACCACCGACAACAAATGCCAGTGCAGCCGCATTAATCATAATTTCTAGTCCGATCAACATAAACAACAGGTTGCGGCGAAGTACTAAACAGGTAAAACCTAACACAAACAGTACCGCCGCCAAGATCAAACCATGTTGAAGAGGTATCATTTTTGCTCCCCTGCGTTTTCGTTTTCGACGAGATCGTCATGGCTCTGATCACGACCAATGTGATAAGCAACTATTAACCCCGACAATAAGAGAACAGATGCTAACTCAACAGCCAGAATATAAGGCCCAAATAAGCTAATACCGACCTCTTTCGCACCAATTATTTCTCCAGTAATTTCACCGTGAGTAACACTACTAATTGCATAAATAAGCACGACTAATAGCATTAGAGATAACAGTGCAGGCCCAATCCAAAACTTCGGTTGTAGCCACTTTCTCTCTTGGTCAACGACGGATTTACCTAAATTAAGCATCATCACCACGAAAACGAACAACACCATAATGGCGCCAGCGTAAACGATGATTTCTAATGCACCTGCGAAATAGGCGCCCAGCGAGAAGAAAACCACAGAGAGGGCAATCAATGAAATCACTAAGTACAACAATGCGTGTACTGGATTGGTATGAGTGATCACTCTCAATGTTGCAAGGATGGCAATCAGCCCCGCGATGTAAAATGCAAATTCCATGAATATCGCTCCTTACGGTAACAGGCTTTTGACATCGATAGGTTTAGCTTCATCATCTGCATCACCTTTGTCTTTGCCGTTAATCGCCATACCTGTTTTACGGTAAAAGTTATATTCAGGATATTTGCCGGGTCCAGAAATCAACAGATCGTCTTTTTCATAAACCAGATCCTGACGCTTAAACTCACCCATTTCAAAGTCAGGCGTCAATTGCAACGCCGTTGTTGGGCAAGCTTCTTCACATAAACCGCAGAAAATACAGCGAGAAAAGTTGATACGGAAAAATTCCGGATACCAACGACCATCTTCATGTTCTGCTTTCTGTAATGAAATACAGCCAACTGGACAAACTGCCGCACACAAGTTACAAGCAACACAGCGTTCTTCACCATCGGGATCACGCGTCAATACAATACGTCCACGGTAGCGTGGTGCAACGTTGACAGGTTCTTCCGGGTACATCTGTGTTTCACGTTTGGCGAAGGCGTGTAAGCCAATCATCCAAATGCTTCGTACCTGGGTGCCGAAACCAGTCAATAACTCTTTTAAAGTCATGGTTCAATCACCCCTTATTGAGCGTTGTAAAGTATCACTGCAGCAGTTACCAGCAGATTGATAAGAGTTAACGGTAAGCAAATTTTCCAACCAAAAGACATCACTTGGTCGTAACGCGGACGCGGTAACGAAGCACGAATAAGGATGAACATCATCATGAAGAATCCTGTTTTCAGTGCAAACCAAATGAATGACGGTAAGAAAGGACCTTGCCAACCACCAAAGAATAACGTCACGATAAGACCTGATACTGCAACGATCCCGATATATTCACCGACAAAGAACAAACCGAATTTCATACCGGAATATTCAATGTGATAACCATCAGCAAGCTCTTGTTCTGCTTCTGGTTGGTCAAATGGATGACGGTGACAAACAGCAACGCCAGCAATCGCAAACGTAATAAAGCCGAAGAATTGTGGAATGACATTCCACATATTCGCTTGTGAATTCACAATATCTGTCAAGTTAAAAGAGCCTGCTTGAGCAACAACCCCTAAGATTGAAAGTCCTAAGAACACCTCATAACTTACGGTTTGTGCTGATGCACGCATTGCACCTAACAATGAGTATTTATTGTTACTTGACCAACCCGCAAATAACACGGCATACACCGCGATACCCGCAACCATCAAGAAGAATAAAATACCGATATTTAAGTCAGCAACAACCCATGTTGAGCTAACAGGTACAATGGCAAATGACAGCAATAAAGATGAAAACGCAATTACTGGTGCTATGGTGAAGATAAAGCGGTCAGCAAATTTTGGGATCCAGTCCTCTTTAAAGAACATTTTGATCATATCCGCAATTAGCTGTGCTGAACCTGCATAACCTACACGATTAGGCCCATAACGGTTTTGAAATAACCCCAGTAAACGGCGTTCCCCCATACTCATAAAAGCACCACAGGTGACCACGACAAGCAAGATCACCACGGCTTTTAGAACAGTGAGTAAAATCTCTGTAACTTCAGGAGATAACCAGCTCATTATGCAATACCCCGCAGTTGACGAACCGATACACCCACCAGCGATGGAGAAATACCTGCCATACCTAACGGCAAGCCGATTTGACCTTGAGTTAGGTGAGCACTGATTTTCACAGGTAAGGTGAATTCACGACCTTCGTAAGTAAACATGGCTTGCTGCCCCTGAGTTAACGCTAATGCTTGTGCATCAGATTCGCTCAATGTTAAATAAGCCGTTTCCATACGAGATTGGATAACTTCTGCACGTTGTGATAATTCTTCACTACCAAATAAACGGTAGTAAGGTGCAACAGTCCATTGATTTTTCTGTGCATTAAATGGCGCAGGAATATCAGTAAAGTAGCCAAGTGTATTATCACCACATTCGATTAAGCGCACACCCGGATCGCCAAAGCGTAAGCTGCCACCCACTTCGGCTTGGAATTTATTCCATGCTTGAGGTGAGTTCCAACCCGGTGCCCATGCAAATGGAATTTGCTGACGAGGTGCGGTTGGGCTGTTATTACCTTCCATTGAGAACGCAAATGGTGTGTCGATATCTTTTGGTTGGCGCTGTTCATGAACAGACACATTCGCCAACATGGAAGTACGACCACTGTAACGATGGGGTTCACGCGCCAATTTTTGACCGCGAATGCGGAATGATGCATTCGGAGCGGCATCAACAATGCCAGCAAACTGAGGGAGACTGGTTGCACAATGCTCAATCACATTGTCTAACTGTGTCCAATCCAGCGTTCTTTCATGCCATTGTGAATCAACTGCACTTAACCAACGCCAGCTTTCATGCATTACCACTTCTTTGTTATAGAAAGAAGGTTCAAAAACTTGGAAATAACGCTGTGCTCTGCCCTCTTGGCTCACCATTGTCCCATCGCTTTCAGCGAATGAAGACGCGGGGAGAACTAGATGTGCTTTTGCCATAATGTCTGTTTGCTGGTGGTCGATAACAATAACGTTATCGACTTTAGCAATCGCATCATCAATAACATCGGCATCGTAATGGCGATATAAATCGTTTTCCATAACAACAACGGTGTCGGCTTGACCACTGCGCATGATTTTTAAAGCATCATCAAGTGGCTGAGCATTGATCATGGCTAGCCCCATGCTGTTTGCATCATCAGCAACGAAAGAAAGTCCCACTTCATTGCCTTTTGCTTTTAATGCAAACGCAATGTTGGCAGCAGCTTTAATAACGTCTTCACTACCTGCATGACTACCACTGATAATTAATGGTTTCTTCGCTTGAGAAAGTGCTTGAACAATCATCTCGATATGCTTATTCAGCGCGTCATCAATACCATCAACCGCAGGTGCTTCACCGTTAATGTTATTGGCAATTGCAAATCCTAAGCGTGCTTGATCAACAACTGGGGCGCGATAACTCCATGCAGCAACATCATCAAGACGGGTTTCATCAACATGAGTCACAAACAGCGGATATTTCGCACGTTGTCCGATATTCATAATCGCAGCAATTTGCCAGTCAGCGACTTTTTGAGCCGCAGCCATTTCACGCGCTTTACCTTTCACCGCTTGACGTACAGACAATGCCATACGAGCACCAGTTTGCGTTAAATCTTCACCTAACACTAAAACCGCATCGTAATCTTCAATTTCACGTAGAGATGGAGTATGAACGCCACCTTTTTGTAAAATCTCTAGCATTAATGTCAAACGTTTCTGCTCTGATGCAGAGATACCACTATAGAAGTTTTCAGCACCGACAACTTCACGTAATGCAAAGTTACTTTCAATGCTTGCACGAGGCGAACCAATACCCACGATACGCTGACTTTTCTTCAGCATATCCGCAGCGGCTTGAGTCGCTTGAACTGCACTAATTTCTAACCAGTTACTACCTAAACGTTTTTTAGGCTGACGAGGTCTGCTTGCTAAGTTCACATAGCCATAGCCAAAACGACCACGGTCACAGAGGAAATAGCGGTTTACAGTCCCGTTATAACGGTTTTCAATACGACGTAATTCACCATAGCGTTCACCCGGGCTTGTGTTACAGCCCATGCTACAACCTTGGCAAATACTTGGTGCAAACTGCATATCCCACTTACGGTTATAACGTGATGAGTGAGTTTTATCAGTAAATACACCCGTCGGACAAATTTCGACTAAGTTACCCGAGAATTCGCTCTCTAATGTGCCATCTTCAACACGTCCAAAGAAAACGTTGTTATGCGCACCAAAGACACCAAGATCAGTACCATCGGCATAGTCTTTGTAGTAACGAACACAGCGGTAACAAGCAATACAACGGTTCATTTCATGAGAAATAAACGGTCCCAGATCTTGATTTCTATGTGTACGCTTGGTAAAGCGATAGCGACGCATAGTGTGACCTGTCATTACCGTCATATCTTGAAGGTGGCAGTTACCCCCTTCTTCACAAACTGGACAGTCATGAGGATGGTTTGTCATATACCATTCAACAACGCTTTCGCGGAATTTCTTCGCTTCTTCGTCATCAATAGAAATAAACGTGCCATCAGTCGCTGGTGTCATACAAGACATCACTAAACGACCGCGGGTATCCTCAGCATTTTGATACTGCTTAACCGCACACTGGCGGCAAGCGCCAACGCTTCCCAGCGCTGGGTGCCAGCAAAAATAAGGAATATCTAAGCCTAAATTAAGACAGGCTTCTAACAGGTTATCAGCCCCGTTAACTTCATATTCTTTGCCGTCTACATGAATCGTAGCCATAGTCAGCATGCTTCCCAAAGGCCTGCACAGCAGGCGTTAAACCTAGAATGTGTCGTGAAAAATTACCAGCGGCTTTTCAGCAAGTTAGGCTGAATACCTCTGATTAAGTTGGCATTTGTATAATCTTCTTGAATAATGCCCGCTTCAAATTCTTCACGGAAATATTTAATGGCGCTTTGTAAAGGTTCTACTGCACCCGGTGCGTGAGCACAGAATGTGTGTCCTGGACTTAAAGAACGACATAAATGCTCAAGGGTCTCAATATCACCAGGGCGACCTTTACCGTTTTCTATCGCACGTAAGATTTCGACACTCCATGGCAAGCCATCACGGCAAGGTGTACACCAGCCACAAGATTCACGCGCAAAGAACTCTTCTAAGTTGCGAGTTAATGAAACCATATTAATTTCATTATCTACTGCCATCGCAAGCGCTGTGCCTAAACGGCTACCTGCTTTTGCAATCGTGCCAAAATCCATTGGGAGATCGAGGTGATCTTCTGTTAAGAAATCAGTACCTGCACCACCCGGTTGCCATGCTTTCAGCTTAAGACCATCACGCATACCGCCTGCGTAATCTTCAAGGATCTCACGCGCGGTTGTACCAAATGGTAATTCCCATAAGCCCGGAAATTTCACACGACCAGAGAATCCCATTAATTTAGTACCCGCGTCTGGGCTTTTGCCTTCACTTAAGCCGATATACCAATCTTTGCCATGTTCAATAATCGCGGGCACGTTACACAGTGTTTCAACGTTATTGACACAGGTTGGTTTACCCCATGCACCTGATGTTGCAGGAAATGGTGGTTTAGAGCGCGGGTTAGCACGACGACCTTCTAAGGAGTTGATTAATGCTGTCTCTTCACCACAGATGTAACGACCAGCACCTGTATGAACAAACAGTTCAAAGTCAATTCCTGAACCGAAGATATTTTTACCAAGAAAACCCGCTGCTTTTGCTTCCTCAATGGCATGGCGTAAATGCTTAGCCGCTTCAATATATTCGCCACGAAGGAAAATATAACCACGGTAAGCTTTTAGTGCGTGAGCGCCGATAATCATCCCTTCAATTAATAGATGTGGAAGTTCTTCCATTAAGAGACGGTCTTTATATGTTCCCGGCTCCATTTCATCTGCATTACAAAGGATGTAACGGATATTCATGCTTTCATCTTTTGGCATCAGGCTCCATTTCAAGCCTGTTGAGAATCCAGCACCACCACGACCTTTTAGGCCAGCATCTTTAACTTCAGTAGTCACCTCAGTCGGAGACATACCTTTTAATGCTTTTTCTGCCGCTTTATAACCGTTTTTAGCACGGTATTCATCCAGCCATACAGGCTGACGATCATCGCGTAAGCGCCACGTTAGCGGATGCGTTTCTGCGCTACGAATAATCGGTTTTGCTCCTGAAATTGCTGTCATGGATACTGCTCCAGTAACGTTTCAATCTCTTCAGGTTTAACAAAGCTGTGAGTATCGTCATCTACCATCATGGTAGGACCTTTATCACAATTACCTAAACAGCAGGTTGGCAGTAACGTAAAGCGACCATCTGGTGTTGTTTGACCAGGGATAATATTAAGATGCTTTTCAATTGCTGCTTGAATGCCTTGATAACCTGTAATATGACAAACCACGCTGTCACAAAAACGAATAATGTGACGACCAACGGGTTGACGGAAAATTTGGCTATAGAACGTAGCAACGCCTTCAACATCGCTTGCAGGGATCCCAAGAACATCCGCAATCGCATAAATCGCGCCGTCTTCCACCCAACCGCGGTTCTTTTGCACAATTTTCAGTGCTTCAATAGAGGCTGCTCGCGGATCTTCGTAGTGATGTTTTTCTTGTTCAATTTCAGCACGTTCTTCTTCAGTTAAAACAAACGTTGCTTTCTTTGAATGTGTTACATCAACGATTTCGATCTGCACTGCATCATCTTTTTGGTTTAATTCATTTTGCATGATTAACGATCCACATCCGACATTACAAAATCAATACTTCCCAGATACACAATCAAGTCAGAAACCAAGCTACCGCGGATAACCGCTGGGATTTGTTGTAAATGAGCAAAACTAGGCGTACGAATACGTGTACGGTAGCTCATTGTGCTGCCATCACTGGTTAAGTAATAACTGTTGATCCCTTTAGTGGCTTCAACCATCTGGAATGATTCATTAGCAGGCATAACCGGCCCCCATGAAACCTGTAAGAAGTGGTTAATCATGGTTTCGATATGCTGTAATGTGCGCTCTTTTGGTGGAGGCGTTGTCAGTGGATGATCTGCTTTAAATGGCCCTTCTGGCATATTTTTATAGCACTGTTCCAAAATGCGTAAGCTCTGGCGTAGCTCTTCTACTTTCAGCATTACACGATCGTAACAGTCACCATTGCTTGCGACAGGGATTTCAAATTCAAAGTTTTCATAACCTGAATATGGACGCCATTTACGCACGTCAAATTCAACACCTGTTGCACGAAGACCCGCACCTGTGACTCCCCACTCTAACGCTTCTTTTGCGTTATATGAGGCAACACCAATAGTACGACCTTTCAAAATACTGTTTTGCAACGCTGCTTTTACGTAAGAATCTAAACGTTTTGGCATCCAATCTAAAAATTCACGTAATAAGCGTTCCCAACCGCGAGGTAAATCATGAGCAACACCACCGATACGGAACCATGCAGGATGCATACGGAATCCGGTAATCGCTTCAACAATGTTGTAAACTTTTTGACGGTCAGTAAAGGCGAAGAACACCGGTGTCATTGCACCAACGTCTTGGATAAAGGTACTGATATACAGTAAGTGGCTATTAATACGAAATAGCTCAGACAGCATGACACGAATGACTTTAACGCGTTCAGGCACTTCGATACCGGCAAGTTTTTCCACTGCAAGTACATAAGGCATTTCGTTAACGCATCCGCCAAGGTATTCGATTCGATCTGTATATGGGATATAGCTGTGCCAAGATTGGCGCTCACCCATTTTTTCAGCACCACGGTGGTGATAACCCACATCAGGTACACAGTCGACGATTTCCTCGCCATCAAGCTGAAGAATAATACGGAATGCACCGTGAGAGGATGGATGGTTAGGGCCGAGGTTTAAGAACATAAAGTCCTCATTCTCCGTACCGCGTTTCATCCCCCACTCTTCAGGTTTAAATGTCAGCGATTCCATTTCCAGATCCTGCTTCTGCTTTGTCAGCACATAAGGATCGAACTCTGTCGCACGAGCAGGATAATCTTTACGCAGTGGATGACCTTCCCAATCAGGAAGCATCATAATACGGCGTAAATTTGGGTGCCCATTAAAGACAATCCCAAACATATCCCAGACTTCACGCTCATACCAATTCGAGTTAGGAAAGAGAGATGTGATTGTCGGAACATTAAGATCATTTTCACTTAATGCGACTTTCAACATAATATCTTTATTACGATCGATTGATATCAAATGATAGAAAACGGAAAAGTCTGCTGCTGGTAAGCCTTGGCGGTGCGTACGAAGACGCTCATCAAAGCCATGCATATCAAACAGCATGACATAAGGTTTTGGTAAAGATTTGAGGTATTGCATTACCTCAATGAGTTGTTCCCGCTTAACCCAAACAACTGGCATGCCAGTACGAGTAGGCTGGAACGTAAACGCATCTGGCCCAAATTTCTGACGCAGTTCATTAACTACCTGATCATCAATATGATCGGTCGTTTCCCACGCTGGCCGAGCGCCTTTTTGCGCTATCTGATCGGTCATTTCTATTCACCACAACTTTGATCAGGGTTACTATGATCGCAACACATTGCTCTGGTTACGTCTTAGGCAAAAGCCTTTAAATTTCGTCAGGAGTACGCAGATTTTTGACTGCGATACGCTCACCGTGTTTTCTTTCTCGTTCTGATTGCATATTGGCACGGTAAACGCCTTGGTCGCCGACAACCCATGATAATGGGCGACGTTCTTTACCAATGGACTCTTGTAATAACATCAGTGCTTGCATATAAGCTTCAGGGCGTGGCGGACATCCAGGAATATACACATCAACTGGAATGAACTTATCCACACCTTGCACTACTGAGTAGATGTCATACATACCACCAGAGTTAGCACATGCACCCATAGAGATAACCCATTTAGGCTCTAACATCTGATCGTATAAACGCTGAATAACGGGTGCCATTTTCGTAAAGCAAGTACCCGCAACCACCATAAAGTCAGCTTGACGAGGGGATGCACGTAATACTTCTGAACCAAAACGAGCCACGTCATGTACAGCTGTAAATGACGTCACCATTTCAACGTAACAACAAGAAAGACCAAAGTTATATGGCCATAAAGAGTTTTTCCGTCCCCAGTTCACAACGTCATGCAACGCATGTTCCAGTTTTCCCATATACACACTGCGATGAACGTGAGCATCTAATGGGTCACTGACAATTTCCTGTGATTGCAGGGGATAACGGTCATTCTCACCGTTCGGATCTATGCGGGTGAGCGTATAATCCATTTCTAATGCCTCGCTTATTACTGCTGCGGATGTTTGCCGCTGGTTAATCGAACATGGCTTTTACTCGCAGTTTCACGGCGAGAGCGAATAGGCGTCCAATTTAATGCACCTATGCGAACCAAATAGAATAATCCAGCTAATAAAATAGCGATGAAGACTGATGCTTCAATAAAGCCTAACCAGCCAACTTCACGAACGGAAACAGCCCAGGCATAAAGAAACAGTGCTTCAACATCGAAAATAACGAAAAACATGGCAACTAAATAGAATTTAGCTGACATGCGCAGACGAGCGCTGCCAACAGAATCAAGACCAGATTCATAAGGAACATGCTTTGCCCTTGCCTGTGCGCGTCCGCCTAAATAGCGGGCACCCAACAACATGAGCGAACATAACCCCAATGCGCCTATGAGGAAGACAGCAAATGCCCAATGATGGGCGATAACTTCGGTGGTTGTAGACATACTCATTGCTTACTCATCAAAGGTGGTGTCAATTAACCAACTCTTATCCGGCGGTTTACACCACATTTCTAATTACGAAAAAAAGGCGAATTAAACAGACTTGCTAATTAAAGAAATAATAACAGTCTATTTATACCTTTTTTCTTTTTTAGAAAACTTTGCGACAAATCACTCAGTTTTCTATCGCGATTTAACAAATTAAACACTCATTTTTAACACTAAATTACTGGCTAATGCTAAAACGTGTCAGTCAACCGACAAACTTTATGCTAAC
Organism: Proteus sp. G2673; assembly: GCF_009915125.1. Lineage (NCBI taxonomy): Bacteria > Pseudomonadati > Pseudomonadota > Gammaproteobacteria > Enterobacterales > Morganellaceae > Proteus > Proteus sp. G2673. Next base: position 292,489 of record NZ_JAABLT010000022.1, on the reverse strand, counting down.
ACGCTTAGTCTAACCGATAATTCGATTTTACTACACCAGTATCTCAGGAAAAACCTTATTCAACACAGGCAAATGTGCCTTATTTTTTTGATCAAACTCACAAAATAGTCGAAAAAACGCCTAATCAGTTTAAAATTTATCCAAATTTTAACAAATTAACTTTCTAATATTGTGGAGAAGGTCAAATATCCGCTTAGATTTACTTTTTTATTCTCTTAAAACCTAGACAAACTTTTTATTTGTTAACAAATCCTACAAGTGATTAACTAAGAGGGAAGGTAAACATTTTTTTAACAAATAGTTTAGGTAGTAATGGAATGAAATGTCACAAAGATAAATACATAAAACAACATAATTATTAACATAATGTTACTACTTCAAAAGAAAGCAATAAAAAAACGGAAATAAATGCACTTCATTGCATCTATTCCCGTTTATTATTCATCACTATCCAGTTTTATTTGACTCTATTTTAATCTTTAATTTTTGTGTTTTAACGCTAAAAAATTCACACAATTATTAATGTGATTATTCAAGTTCAGTAGAGCTAATATCTTCAGATGCAGTGACAGTATAAGGTGTTTTCTTGTTTTCAATCGCATTGAATACTGTTAACACCGCTTCATTTTGTTCATCAGAGTTACGATATAACCAATATTGTGTTTCAGGTAAACGCGGTAAACCTTCGCTTTCACCTAAAATACGCAAATCAGCATTTTGCATTTCAAGTGGACGAGCAGTAATACCCACTTCTGCATTAACTGCCGCACGAACAGCAGATAAAGAAGCGGCTTCATAAGCAACACGCCATTGAATTCCAGCGTCATCTAACGTGTTTATCGCTAATTGACGGAATGGATTTGTTTCATCCATAACAACTAAAGGAATAGGTTCATTCATTTGTAATTGGAAATCTGGCGCACAATGCCATAACACTGGTGCAGTACGTAGCGCTGTACGTGGGTGATGACCAATACGTGCTGTTGTTAATGCTAAATCAATTTCATGATTATCTAGCATTGTCTCAATATATTGAGAACGCTTAATACGTACATCAACAGCTAAACGAGGATACACTGACGCGATACGATTTAATAAAAACGGTAATAAAGTATCAACAGAGTCATCAGAAGCACCAATACGTAACTCCCCTTCTGCATCGCTATACGTTAATGATGCCGTTGCATCATCATTTGCACGCAAAATTTGACGCGCATAACCTAACAGTTGTAGACCATGCTCGGTTAAAAGTTTATTACGACCATGACGGGCGAAAAGCTCTCTACCCACCAATTGCTCTAAACGTTGCATCTGCTGACTCACAGCAGATTGGGTTCGACATACAGCAGCCGCGGCGGCTGCAAAAGTGTTCAAATCTGCTACAGCTACAAACGTTCTAAGCAGATCGAGGTCGAGATTCATTATCGGACGATTTGCATTAATCATTGTTTATTCTTCACTTATTTTTGATTTTTAAATTACATATACCTGGTGTTTTATATCAAAAGTCTAAAAAGACTTCCGATTCAGACTGTACTTTACTCTGAAAAGGAGAGCAAAGACATACTGAATACTTTACATTTGTTTCTTATCGTTTACACCTCCTAGATAGAAAGGAATTGCATCTTTTTGTAACAAATTAAATTTTATTATCATTTCATATATTCACAAGAAAGAACTCTATACCGTCATCACAAGTTAGACTTAGATCATGCTATATTGTTTTCTCATTCATAAATTTTAACATTTTGAAAATAATTTAGATTATCTTAACTATACATTCAAGTTTAAGTATTTTCCCCTATAAACTAAATTTAAGATTTAAATTTAATTTATACTTAAACTAATTGATTGCTATAGAATAAAGTAGATTTAACCATATTATTTGAAAATTTAATATATTAAGTCAGATAATACAAATCCGATAAAATTATTCAATAATTGATTATGCAACATTTCACTTACTAACCTATCACATCAACTTATTTCTAATTGACACACTAAAAAGGCCCTTTTCATCAGAATAACAATCTAGATTATTTATCAAGTCTGAAACATAATCTCGCAGTAGGTAATATATTCAGTCATCAAAATAACATTCCAAGAATAAACTGACCTTTTACACCAAAAATTACCTAGCATCTTCAAAAGTTTGTAACGTGAGAGTAGAGTGATAGAACAGTTATTTGCTGGGATAACCTTTTCATTTGTATCTTTCTATATGAATAGCAACCGGCGATAAATGTCGCTAAGTCGCCATAATCACAATAAAGATACGAGTCAGACCCTATTAGGTAAACGCGCTATGAATCAGATTAAAAAATCAAACAAACTCGAACATGTCTGTTACGACATTAGAGGTCCGGTTTTGCAAGAGGCAAAACGTCTGGAAGAAGAAGGTAACAAAGTTTTAAAACTCAATATTGGTAACCCAGCACCTTTCGGCTTTGAAGCACCTGATGAAATTTTAGTAGATGTGATCCGCAATCTACCAAGCTCTCAGGGTTATAGTGACTCTAAAGGTCTGTTTTCTGCGCGTAAAGCTATCATGCAGCATTATCAAGCTCGTGATATGCGAGATATCACTGTTGAAGACATCTATATTGGTAATGGTGTTTCTGAGTTAATCGTACAAGCGATGCAAGCGTTATTGAATAATGGCGATGAAATGCTAGTACCAGCGCCTGATTACCCATTATGGACAGCCGCTGTTTCCCTTTCTGGGGGAAATGCCGTTCATTATATGTGTGACGAGCAACAAGGTTGGTTCCCTGATCTCGATGATATTCGTAGTAAAATTACAAAAAATACCCGTGGTATTGTTATTATCAACCCAAATAACCCAACAGGTGCGGTGTATAGCAAAGATATTCTGATGGAAATCGTTGAAATAGCACGTCAACACAACCTGATTATCTTCGCTGACGAGATCTACGATAAAATTCTGTATGACGATGCACAACATCATTCTATCGCTGCCATGGCACCCGATTTATTAACCGTAACATTTAATGGTTTATCAAAAACTTACCGTGTTGCAGGTTTCCGTCAAGGTTGGATGGTATTAAACGGCCCTAAAAAACAGGCTAAAAGCTATATTGAAGGCTTAGATATGCTGGCATCGATGCGTTTATGTGCCAACGTACCAATGCAACATGCTATTCAAACGGCATTAGGAGGCTATCAAAGTATTAGTGAATTTATCCTGCCGGGTGGTCGTTTATACGAACAACGCAATCGAGCTTGGGAACTCATTAATCAAATCCCGGGGGTTTCTTGTGTTAAACCTATGGGGGCGTTGTATATGTTCCCTAAAATAGATCTTAACCGCTACAGTATTAAAAACGATCAGAAAATGATCCTTGATTTATTACTGCAAGAAAAAGTCTTATTAGTGCAAGGTACTGCCTTTAATTGGCCATACCCTGACCATTTCCGTATCGTTACTCTTCCGCGTGAAGATGATTTAGATATGGCAATCCAAAAATTTGGTCGTTTTATTGTGGGTTATCATCAATAAAATTGTCTACACCTAAAATAAAACGCAATATTACAATACGTTATATTGCGTTTTATTTATTTTCTTTTTTATTAATGTTTACATCTATCTATTATCCACTCACAATAATGTCTTCAATCACGCAATTGGGAGATATTATGAGTTACTTTTTTGCCCACCTTTCTCGCTTAAAACTCATTACTCGTTGGCCTTTAATGCGTAATATTCGCCAAGAAAATGTGTCTGAGCACAGTTTACAAGTCGCTTTTGTCGCCCATGCCTTAGCAGTGATAAAAAATCGTAAATTTGATGGTAATGTCAACGCAGAGCGAATTGCATTACAAGCGATGTATCATGATGCCAGCGAAGTGATCACTGGCGATATGCCCACGCCTATTAAATATCACAATCCTCAAATTGCTCATGAATATAAAAAAATAGAAAAATATGCACAGCAAAAATTAATTGAAATGTTACCCGAAGAATTACAAGACGATTTTCGCCCTCTTATTGATGAGCAATTACATAATGAAGAAGAAACGTTTATTGTTAAGCAAGCAGATAGTCTGTGCGCTTATTTAAAATGCCTTGAAGAGTTAGCGGCCGGTAATAGCGAATTTAATTTAGCGAAAAATCGCTTAGAGAAAACACTTGCTGAAAGGCATAGTCCTGAGATGGACTATTTTATGAAGGTATTTGTACCGGGATTTAGTTTATCGCTGGATGAAATTAGTGAATAAAAAAACGAAATGAGCACAATTAAACGTGCTCATTTCTCTAAAAACAATATTATCTTTTATCTTGTAAGACGTTTATATCTGTTTTAATTGTTTCCCTATAAATCGTTAAAGCATGCGTTTTTTGTTCTTTCTGTAAAGTTTTTATTTTTTCTGATTTACCAAATAAATTTTTAGTCTTTTCCCAAAAAGAAATATTTTTCATTAAATTATCATGAGCTGCCAAGTATTTCTTTATATCCTTAATTTTATCTTCTTTAGACACATTTCTATCTTTAATTTTATTCTCTATAAGAGAATAATCGCTATTTTTTAAATTATATCTTTCTTTTATATCATTATATTCTTTATCTACTGCATTCTCAGATTTTTTTTCATTAATAAATTCCTTTCTATATGCAGAGAGTCTATCTTCTACTTTATCACTATTAACCATTGATTGTTCGTTCTCTTTTTTCTTTCTAACTCTAGAATCCTTGTGGTATTCTCTAATTATTACATTACTCTCAGTAGATTGATTATCTTGATATTTAATAGATTCTTTTAACTGAGTTTTACTTTCTGAATTATTATCATTTTTTTCATAGGAAAAAGTTGATAATTTAACGACTTGAATTTTTTCCGATAAATGAGGATATATTGGATTCGAATTATTATTGATGTCAGGTAATATAAAATTATTTTCCGTTGAACTAACGTTATTATTTTCACCATACATATTTGCTGTATAATAAGTATTATTAGAACTATTATCTGATACTATATCTTTAATTTTATTTAAACCTAGAAAATTTCTAAATGTATTACCAATAAAGGATACAGCTTTTGATAAACTTCCATACTGTTTAGATTCATTTTTTATTTGACCAAGAAATACCACACCCATATTTGTAGGTTGCACACCATTTGTTCCGCTCATTTAAACTCTCCAACTGTACTATTAATACTCCAAATAGTATTCCCTCTTCTTGGTAAGATATGTCAAAAAACACACACTCATAGATATAACGCATACATCAAATAAAAAACCACCGCCTAATAAATAAAAAACGCTGTTTATTAATTAACAAACAGCGTTTCAGCAAAACAAAAGTATTGATATTTAGAATGGGAATAATAACGGGATCAAGAAGGCACTAATCAACATCACAATAACCGTAAATGGCACTCCAATCTTAATAAAGTCGGCAAACTTATATCCCCCCGGCTCAAGAATAAGCGTATTAACAGGTGATGAAACCGGTGTCATAAAGGCTGCGGATGCAGCAACACCAATCACCATTGCAAATGGTAATGGAGAAACATTCATTTGATTCGCAGCAGCGATAGCTATTGGTGCCATTAATACCGCGGTTGCCGTATTGGAAATAAACAACCCAATGGATGCACAAAGTATAAATAAACACACCAACATCACTTGAGGGCCAGCACTACCTGCCACATCCATTAAGCCATTAACAATAAGCTCTATGCCGCCTGTTTTTTGTAGTGCTGCAGCAAAAGGCATCATACCAACAATTAAAATAATGCTTGGCCAATGAATAGAACGATAAGCACTTTCCATATCAATACAACGGAATTTACCCATTAATAAACAAGCAATAAGTGCTGCAATAAAGTTAGGGACTTCATTCGTTACCATCAATGCCACCATTAACGCTAACGAAAATAGTGCATGAGGAGCTTGAGATGAAGCAGGCGCCACAGTTTCAATTTCTGCCGCTAAATTTAACACGATAAAATTACGTGGTTTGGTTGATAAAATCCGAATAAGTTTCCAATCACCAATCACTAATAACACATCACCAAGGCGTAATGGCTCATCGACAATTTTACCCGGTAAGGCACTTCCTTCACGGCGAATAGCAACCACGTTTAATCCGTAGCGAGTACGGAATTTAATCTCTCTTAATGATTTGCCTAATAACTCTGAATCTGGATTCATGGATACTTCAGCAAGCCCTACATCACGAGATTGTTCAGAAAAATATTCGCCTCGCAAGACCATTGGCTCTAACATTTGTTCACGGCAAAACTCACGTAAATCGACATCACTAGCGGACATATCAACTAATAGAACATCTCGCTCTCTTAATTCAGTGCCTCCCGTTGCACTGACCATCACACGCCGAAAACGCCTCCAGCGTTCAATACCGACAACGTTTGCACCATAACGTGAACGTAAGTGTAATTCATCAAGTGAATGACCTATCAGTGGAGAGCCTTTACGAATAGCTAAACGGCGAGCACGCCCCGCTAACTGATAATCACGAATAAGATCACGGAAAGTACGGCGATAAGCTTCTTTTTGCTTACCATTATCGTTATTTCCTAGCCAGCGACGTACTACCAACATATAAAGAATGCCTGCGAATAATACCGCTATACCAATAGGCGTAATAGAGAAAAACTGAAAACTCGGTAACCCCTCTCTAACTAATTCACTGTTAACAACCATATTAGGTGGCGTTGCCACTAAGGTCATTAATCCACTAATCAATCCAGCAAAACCTAACGGCATCATTAAACGACCGGGTGATGTTTTCATTCGAGCTGCAACACTCAAGACAACAGGAATAAATATTGCGACAACGCCAGTTGAACTCATGAAAGCACCTAGACTTGCTACGCATATCATTAATAGCACAAGCATTTTAACTTCACTATTACCCGCGACACGTACCAGCCAGTCCCCCATTTGATAAGCCACGCCCGTTCTCACTAACCCTTCGCCAATAACAAAAAGGGCAGCAATAAGCAATACGTTTGGATCGCTAAATCCTACCGTGGCTTCATTTAATGAGAGAGTTCCACTAAGAACGAATGCGATAATGACAAGTAAAGCGACCACATCCATGCGGATTTTGTTGGTCGTAAAAAGGACAATAGCTATCAATAGCAGGCTTAAAACCCATAATAATTCGCTATTCAAAATGGCCTCGATCAGCAATAAGTGAAAACAAGTTAAGACATCAATTCACTACATTGATAAGTAGACCATTTTTACAACAATAAATCTTCTAATATGATCAAAGAAAAGACTATCTTTTGTGCGTTATTATCACTTTTTCAGCTTGCTTCTCGATTTGAATATTGTTTAAAGAATCAATGATTAAATGAATCTCATTGCGGCGAGGGAGAGAAAGAGGTGCATGAACAGCAACGACTTGACATCCTGCATCTAAACCAGAGTAAATACCCGCTGCAGCATCTTCAAAAACCACACAATCCTGTGGCAATAAACCCAATTTTTTGGCACCTAAAAGATAAGGCTCAGGATTAGGTTTACCTTTACTAATACATTCCGCGGTAACCCAATGCTTAGGTTCAGGGATACCCGTGACAGATTGGCGCGTTGAGGCGATAGGAACAGTACCAGATGTGACAATCGCCCATGGAATATTTAAGTCATTAAGGCGATTAATTAACTCAATAGACCCCGGAAGTGGTGCTAAACCTTCTGTTTGTGTTGATTCTAATTTTTCTAACCAACGAAAAGTTTCTGTTATCTCTTGTTCGGTAGCATTAGGCATAAAATGGCGAATCGACTCAATAGCAGGCTTTCCATGGATGTAGTCATTAATCTCTTGTGTTGATACGCCAACGCGTTCACCAAATAACGCCCAGCAATGTTCAACAACAGGTAATGAATCGACTAATGTTCCATCTAAATCAAATAGAAAACCTTTACATGTGATCGCCATAATTTATGCCTACCTTAGAATGATGCGTTACTTATTACGCATTAAGAATTTGTTGGATTTCAACGACGCTAAGGTGATATTGACGAGGGCACGCTAACCAAACAGCCAGCATTCTCTGGTATTTTTCCCACATTGGTGTTTGTGAGTTAAAACCATGACTGCCACTATCAAAATGTGTATAACGCCCTTCTGTATTCACCATAAAACGCACATAACTAAGATAGCGAGATTCTGTCGCCGCATCAAAGCCAATAAATGCAACACGACGAGCATCAGGCATTTCTTGATCTTTTAAGTTATCGCGAGAAACTTGCAGTGCATGGTACATTTCCATGACGTTAATAATGGTACGGCAAGTCTCCTCAGACATTTCATCAAAATCACGGTCTAGTTCACGTAATTGTAATCCGTAACCGCGTTCAATGATTGTCTGATAGCGACGATAACGTTCAGCGTTATCAGGATCCATCATAGTCATCATTTTGTATTGATTAGAGAGGATCAAGCGTTGTGCGTGTGTCATTTCCATCATTAATTCTCCAAAGAAATCATTGAGGAGAGAATGACATTAATCAAAAGTATTGAGTAGTGTTAACTACGCGTTTTTTGATCTCAACGGGGTAATTCTGATGACAATCATGACAAACGAAGAAGGTAGAACAAATGTTCTACACATCATCAAGAAAAGAACGATCAAGTTGCTTAAAAGCGCGTTTTAATAAATGGGCTAAAGAAAGGTAAGTCGGCGTTTGTTCGACTGGAGCTAAAGCAATGCCTGCCTCTTCAAATTTCTCTCGAATTTCATAAAACCAGCGTAATAACGTAGCTGGAAGTGGCGTTGCTGCACGCTTACCTAACCACCATAACCCTTGCATTGGCAGACTACAGGCAAATAACGCCGTTGTAATTGCAGGCCCTAAATTACCGCCTAATGCGATTTGCCATGTCATTGTAAAAATAGCAATAGGTGGCATATAACGAATACCAAAACGTGTGGCTTTGACAATACGATTCTCAGGAAAAACAGGCGCTAATTGCTTTTCAACCGGCCAGGTTTTTAAATACTCGTTACCCAATCGAAGCTTCTTAAAAAAGCCTGGGGGAGTCACTGTCGGTTCGCTCATAATGACCTCAATCAATTTCTTCTGTAACTTTTAAAAAATATCTATAAAGAATAAAAATCTTTTAGTAGAATTAAGTATATTTTGTCTTTGTTGCCTTTACTCTGTATCCTGTGCCCATTCTAAAGGTTTGTGGCAATAAAGCGCTATATTTTGTTTGCCGGCGTGATTTTCAACCCTTTTCGCCGATTTTAACGCGAAAAGTTAATGGGTGAATAAAAATCGTCCAATTAATGATTGGCAACTATAATTAGCATCAAGTTTTTTACTTTAAGCATGATGCGCGTCATTAATGTCATCATAGTAATGCGATAGGCTTTTATGATTGACGTTTTATTAACCACCGTCTTTATAATATAAAAGACACTACGACAACAAGATAAATAGGTAATTCCATGTCAAGTAAGCTGGTGCTGGTACTGAACTGCGGTAGTTCTTCTCTTAAATTTGCAATTATCAACCCAGAAAATGGTGAAGAATTCCTGTCAGGTTTGGCTGAATGCTTCAACCTTCCTGAAGCCCGCCTGAAGTGGAAAATGGATGGCCAAAAACATGAAGCTGCGTTAGGCGCAGGTGCTGCTCATAGCGAAGCATTAAACTTTATCGTAAATACTATTCTGGCTGAAAAACCAGAACTGTCTGCACAAATCGCTTCAATTGGTCACCGTATTGTTCACGGTGGTGAGAAATTCACTAAATCTGTCGTGATCACTGACGAAGTTATCAAAGGTATTGAAGCTGCTATCCCATTTGCTCCATTACATAACCCAGCTCACCTTATTGGTATTGAAGAAGCGCGTAAAGCATTCCCTCATTTAATTGAGAAAATGGTTGCAGTATTTGACACTGCATTCCACCAAACAATGCCAGAAGAAGCTTATCTGTATGCACTGCCATACAGCTTATATAAAGATCACAGCATCCGTCGTTACGGTGCTCACGGAACTAGCCATTTCTATGTTTCTCGTGAAGCCGCTAAAATGTTAAACAAACCTGTTGACGAACTGAACGTAATCACTTGCCACTTAGGTAATGGTGGTTCGGTTTCTGCTGTTGTTAACGGTAAATGTGTTGATACCTCTATGGGTCTGACTCCATTAGAAGGTTTAGTAATGGGTACTCGTAGTGGTGATATCGATCCTGCTATCGTGTTCCATTTACACGATACTTTAGGTATGAGTGTTGAAGACATCAATAAACTGCTGACTAAAGAATCTGGTCTGTTAGGTTTAACAGAAGTCACTAGTGACTGTCGTTATGTTGAAGATAACTACGACACTAAAGCAGATGCTAAACGTGCAATGGACGTTTACTGCCATCGTTTAGCGAAATACATCGGTTCTTACTGTGCACTGATGGAAGGTCGTTTAGATGCAATTATCTTTACTGGTGGTATCGGTGAAAACGCAGCAATGGTTCGTGAATTATCTCTGAAAAAACTGGCTCTATTAGGTTTTGAAGTTGATCATCAACGTAACTTAGATGCACGTTTCGGCAAATCAGGCACTATCACTACCGATAACAGCCGTCTTGCTGTTGTTATCCCAACTAACGAAGAGTTAGTTATCGCTCAGGACGCAAGTCGCCTGACCGCTTAAGTTCTTTGATGTGCTGCCAGTGTCATGCTGGCAGTACTGTTTTACATAACGAGCAACCGATATTTAAAGAGGTTTCCGTGTCCCGTACAATTATGTTAGTCCCAACTGATACACGCGTAGGTTTAACCAGCGTCAGCTTGGGTGTTATCCGTTCTATGGAACAAAAAGGCGTTCGCCTTAGCGTGTTCAAACCAATTGCACAACCTCGTGTAAAAGGCGCTTTAGATCAGACAACTGCGATTATCCGCTCTCACTCCACTATTCAATCATCAGAACCTTTAAACATGGATTATGTTGAGTCTCTGCTCAGCTCAAACCAAAAAGATGTTTTGATGGAAGAAATTGTTGCTAGATACCATGAAAATACCACTGATGCAGAAGTTGTTCTCATCGAAGGTCTGGTACCTATGCGTAAGCACCCTTTTGCACAATCATTAAACTATGAAATTGCAAAAACATTAGGTGCTGAAATTGTTTTTGTTACTGCGCTAGGTAACAACACGGTTGAACAGCTAAAAGAGCGTATCGAATTTGCGCGTGCTGAATTCGGCGGTGTAAAAAACCAAAATATCACTGGTGTTATTGTTAACAAACTAAATGCACCTGTTGATGATCAAGGCCGTACTCGCCCTGACTTATCTGAAATCTTTGATGATTCAAGTAAAGCGATTATCTCTAATGTCGATTTAAAAACCATCGAAAAAAACAGCCCACTGCCTTTACTGGGTTGCATTCCATGGAACTTCGATTTAATCGCTACTCGTGCAACAGATATGGCAAAACACTTAAATGCGACTATCGTCAATAAAGGCGATATTGAAACTCGTCGTATTAAGTCTGTCACTTTCTGTGCCCGCAGTATTCCACACATGTTAGAGCACTTCCGTCCAGGTTCACTTTTAGTGACTTCAGCGGATCGCCCAGATGTATTAGTTTCAGCGTGCCTTGCTGCAATGAATGGCGTTGAAATTGGTGCAATCCTACTAACTGGTGGTTACCAAATCGATGCGCCTATCAAACAACTTTGTGAACGTGCATTCGAAACTGGTTTACCAATCTTTATGGTTAATGCGAACACTTGGCAGACCTCTTTAAATCTGCAAAGCTTTAGCTTAGAAGTGCCTGCTGATGACCATGAACGTATTGAAAAAATTCAGAACTACGTTGCTCAACATATCAATACACAATGGATTGATTCACTGACTGCTAACTCTGAACGCCCTAACCGTTTATCACCACCAGCATTCCGTTATCAATTAACAGAATTAGCACGTAAAGCGAAAAAACGTATCGTTTTACCAGAAGGTGATGAGCCACGTACTGTTAAAGCCGCAGCAATTTGTGCTGATCGTGGTATCGCGACTTGCGTACTGTTAGGTGATCCTGAAGAAATTCGTCGCGTAGCAACTGCACAAGGTGTTGAATTAGGCACAGGTATTGAGTTAGTCAATCCTAAAGAAGTACGTGAAATCTATGTACCTCGCTTAGTTGAACTACGCAAAAATAAAGGTATGACAGAAGTTGTTGCTCGTGAACAGTTAGAAGATAACGTTGTTCTAGGCACATTAATGCTAGAAAAAGGCGAAGTAGACGGCCTAGTTTCTGGTGCTGTTCATACAACTGCTAACACTATTCGCCCACCATTACAGTTAATCAAAACTGCACCAGGTAGCTCATTAGTGTCTTCTGTGTTCTTTATGCTGTTACCTGAACAAGTTTATGTTTATGGTGACTGTGCAATTAACCCAGATCCAACAGCAGAACAACTGGCTGAAATCGCCATTCAATCTGCGGACTCTGCAATTGCATTCGGTATCGACCCACGCGTTGCGATGATCTCTTATTCTACTGGTAACTCTGGTGCAGGTAGCGATGTAGAGAAAGTTCGTGAAGCGACACGTTTAGCACAAGAAAAACGCCCTGATCTGATGATTGATGGTCCTTTACAATACGACGCAGCTGTTATGGCTGATGTTGCTAAATCTAAAGCACCAAACTCACCAGTTGCAGGTAAAGCAACTGTGTTTATCTTCCCTGATCTGAACACCGGTAACACCACTTATAAAGCGGTACAACGTTCAGCTGACTTGGTTTCAATCGGACCAATGTTACAAGGTATGCGTAAACCAGTGAATGACCTTTCTCGTGGTGCATTAGTAGACGATATCGTCTACACCGTTGCGTTAACAGCTATTCAAGCAAGCCAACAAGAAAACGCATAATTATTGAGGTTCGCTTCAAATAGAAAAACGCCAGATGATGGATTTCATCTGGCGTTTTTTATTCTACAGATTTTTTATTCAACGAAAATCCGAGACAGTCTCAAAACAGACAACTTGATTCTGTCTCCTTTATAAAGGAGTGTCAAATAAAACCACACATATAAACACTCGATATAAAAACAATTAACACATTGATTTTAATTGTTTATTTATGTCTTTGTTATTCAAAAAAAGATAGGAATGAGATGAATTTCTGTTAGTATGCAGGCGGGTGCTTGGATCATTTTGGTTCAAGCATTTGCAGGAGCCAAAAAGACGAAAGCCCCGAATTTTAATTTACTAAAATCCGAGGCAGTCTCAAAACCACACAACTTGATTCTGTCTCCTTTATAAAGGAGTGTCAAGAGAAATGACTAAGCTTGCCCTATTAGGGCTGATTACTGTATGTATTACAGTTTTGTGTTTTGCTTTACTGAAACATGAAAGATTATGTTCTTTTAATATCAGTAGTGGCGACACCGTAGTTCAAGCTATTTTATCTTGCGATAAATAGTTTTGTGGGGGAATTTCCCCCACAATTTCTCTCAAAAGTTGTTACTATTGGTGATCACAAGCACCCTACTTTAATCCACCAATACACGCTGATTTGTCGCTCCCCACAAAATCGACATCTCTGTAAACAGCGCACCACTAATATCTTCAATCTCTTCAGCCGTGATCTCTGCATTACCTTGCTTACCAAAGAACACGACTTCATCCCCTGATTTGATATTTTTAAGATCGGTAATATCAACAATCACCGTATTCATTGACGTTTTACCTAAAACAGGCACACGTTGGCCACCAATTAAAGCATGTCCCGCATTACTAAAAACTCGACGATAACCATCTGCATAACCGACAGGAATATTAGCTAATACTGAATCACGTTTTAGTGTGTAAGTGCGATCATAACCAACAGTATTGCCTTTAGGATAATAATTGATTGAAGCAATGCTGGATTTAAACGTCATTACGCGTTTGTAATCTGTACTTGCAATGGTATCGCCATAGAAAATTCCGCCTACACGCACCATATCTAACCAGGATTCAGGTACGGTAATTGTGGCAAAAGTATTTGCCATATGCAGAGTAACCTCTTTAGGATTTAGCCCTGTAACATCCAATACCTTTTGTGATTGCAGTTTAAAGCGAGCGAGATCTTCTCTTACTTTATCAGCATCTTCTTCAGGATAATGAGACATAATGCCAACCACTTTAAGGTTAGCTAATTGAGCAATTTGCTTCGCCTCTTCAAGCCCTGCTTTGTTATTGACCTCTAAGCCATTACGAGACATTCCACCTGAATTTAAGGCAAGATGAATAGGGATCACTTTATTTTGCTGTTTAGCAATGGCATCTAATTTCTTAGCCATATCTAAGTTACCAATTAATTCTTCTACGTTATAGCTTGTCGCCTGAGCCATTTCCTGCTCTGTAGCATTACGTACTCGCATTAAACGACCATGAAATCCTAGATCACGAACTTCTTTTAGCTCTTGGTTATTCGTTACACCAATACATTGCACATTGTTTTCAATCATAACCGGTGCAACTAATGATAAATCATGACCATATGCATCGCCTTTTAAAATGGCACAAAGTGAGGATTTATCACCTAAAAGTGATTGAACTTTTTTCACATTAAAATCGAGCGCACTACGTGAGATTTCAATCCATGAGTTATTCACGATTGCAGGCTGAACTTGAGCAGTTTGAGCCACTGGTGGATTGTGATTAACGGGTTGTTGACAAGCAGTGATAACAAAAAGTGGTAACAACGCAAGATATCGAATACCGAAAGACATCTTCTTTTTCCTTAGTGATTGTGATGTTAAACCTATTTTTATAATTAGGTACGAAAATATACACAATGTGAATATTCACTCAGGATAATAGCATTGTTATTCATAAAATAAACATATAAATTCATATAAAAAACGCCCCAATGAATTAATCTCAATGAGGCGTTGATGTATCTTAATTCTTAAAACAATCAGCGAACAATAATACCTAACAGAATACCGATAACACCAAAGTCTGCATCACTAAATGTGGTGTTAGCAATACCGATATCTCCAAGTACAGGTAATAGGAATACAGGTAAGAATGTAATCAATAAACCTTGAACAAAAGCACCTAAAATTGCACCGCGACGTCCACCGGTTGCATTACCAAATACCCCTGCGGTGGCGCCCACAAAGAAATGAGGAACAA
Source organism: Proteus sp. G2673 (assembly GCF_009915125.1). Taxonomy (NCBI): domain Bacteria; kingdom Pseudomonadati; phylum Pseudomonadota; class Gammaproteobacteria; order Enterobacterales; family Morganellaceae; genus Proteus; species Proteus sp. G2673. The sequence goes on along the minus strand of NZ_JAABLT010000022.1, from coordinate 277,352 downwards.
CCCCCGGAATGATCACTGTCCAATCTAAGGCATACAGAATAAACATGCCAATAACACCCGCCGCAAAGCTACTTAAAAAACCGACTAATACGGCATTGGGTGCATAAGGGAATACGACTGGGCAATCTAACGCTGGTTTTGCATTAGGGACTAATTTATCTGAAATACCTTTAAATGCAGGAACAATTTCAGCAATAACCATACGTACACCTTGCAGAATAATATAAACCCCTGCTGCAAAGGTTATCGATTGCATCAATGAGAACATAAACCAGTTTTTACCACCACTGACTTCACGAACAAAAGTATCGCCCGCAAATAAACAGGTAATGATAAAAATAATTCCCATAGTGAAAGCAATGGCAACGGGTGTATCACGTAAAAATAGTAGGCTTTTAGGGACATTCATCTCTTCAGTTGAATGCTCTTTATTACCAAATTTACTGCCGATAAAGCCGGCAACGACATAAGAAATAGTGGAAAAGTGTCCTAATGCAACATCATCAGAGCCAGTAATTTTTTTCATATAAGGATGTGCAATGGCTGGGAAAAATACCATTGAAATCCCAACAACTAATGAACCTACCGCAACTAACACTGTGCCTTCTAAGCCCGCAGTTGCCAAAATAACCGCCACCATCATCGACATAAATAATGTATGGTGACCTGTTAAGAAAATAAATTTCCACGGTGTTAAACGTGCAATTAAGATATTAATCAACATGGCAAAAAACATGATTAATGCCATCTCTTTACCAAAGCTTTTTTGTGCAATAGAGACAATTGCCTCATTATTAGGCACAACGCCTTGAATACCGAATGCATGTTGGAAAATCGTTGAGAAATCACCCAGTGAGTTAATGACAAGACCTGCGCCAGCACCTAAAATCACAAACCCCATAATGGTTTTTACGGTACCTTTAATACATTCTGTAACTGGTTTTTTTTGGGCAATTAAACCAATTAATGCGATCAAACCAACTAAAATAGCAGGCTCTGAAAGCACATCACTCATTAGAAAGCGGAAAAAGTCCATGATAGGCTCCTTATAACGCGCCTAATTCACGTAACGCGACTGAAAGCTTCTCTTTCATCGCTACTTTATCAATCATGTTATCCAGTGAAACAACTTTCCCATTTACTGCTTGTGAATTAAGTTGTTCTGCAATATCACGCGTACCTACATAGATATCACTTGGTGTACCTTTTGCTGACCCCAGATCAACGTGATCAACTTCAGCATTTACAGAAAGATCTTTTAAAATGCTTTTGATGCTCATTTCCATCATTAAGCTACTACCTAAACCATTTCCACACACAACAGTAATTTTCATGATATTCCCCTTGGTAATTTAAATTGTTATTAATAGTTGTTGATAACAGATAAGACATCCACTTTGCTTTTCGCATTAAATAACTTTTGAATATCTGTATCGTTATCAAAAAGTTCGGCTAATTTCATAATGGCATTAATATGGCTGTCGTTATCTGTTGCAGCCAAAACAATCAGTAATTTCACCGGATCGTTTTCGTCTGCACCAAACTCAACCCCTTGCTCAACAATAGTTAAAGCAAGTGAAAGTTGATTAACACCATCTTCGGGGCGCGCATGAGGCATCGCAATCCCAGGACCTAATACATAATATGGCCCTATTTCCTCGTGTGATTTGTAGATTGCATCGATATAACGAGGTTCAATATAGCCTTTATCAATTAATGGCTGACACGCCACTTTTACAGCCTCTCGCCAATCACTAACGTTTGGCACCACTTGTACCATATCCGGTGTTAATAACGTTTTAAGCATATTTATAACCTCGATCAGACTCTCTTTGAGCTTCGTTATTAAGGATAGTAATCATTAATGGTAGCGCTATCTAGATAGATCATTCGTAATTGTGATAGCGCTATCATTTTAATGAAATGTTAATTGCAGAAAATGCCAACTATTGACACTGTATTGTTTCAGCATAATAGGAAGATTTCAGGTAGGATCTGCCGTTAATCAAATAGGCTAAGCAAGCATAATTACACATGATCAAAACACGTAAGCGCCGAAATACAGGCCGCGTCACATTACAAGATGTCGCTAAACACGCTGGAGTCGGTTCAATGACCGTTTCGCGTGCATTACGAACCCCTGAACTCGTTTCTGATAAGTTAAGAGAAAAAGTTAATCTAGCCGTAGAAGAACTTGGTTATATTCCTAATGCCTCGGCCGGTGCTTTAGCTTCAGCACAAAGTCATATTATTGCTGTCCTATTGCCCTCTTTTACAGATAGAGCAAGTGCAGATTTTATGCAGTCTTTACAACAAATACTCAATCGCCATCAGTATCAAATTTTAGTTGGTTGCTATGAGCATCAACCGCATAAAGCCAATGATGTAATTAACATGCTATTGCAAAGTAATCCTGCTGCATTAGTTGCCTTTGGTTCACAGCTTAGCCCAACTCATTTTTTACATATCAGTAATGCCAATGTGCCCGTTGTTAGTGTTGCCAGTCAATCAGATGAACAAGCAGCTATTAGTATTGATTGTTCTTATGAGCAAGCCGCATATGATTTAACAAACCATTTAGTCTCCCAAGGAAAGCGTTGTATTGGCTATATTGGTGCGTTACAAGGCCAGCGCCTGCACCATCAGCAAATAACAGGTTGGTCACGCGCATTACTCAAAAATTATTTAAATGCTGAGCAAAGTGTCACTACGCCTGATCCCGCATCTATGGCATACGGTCGGCAAGCATTAACAGAAATTTTATTGCGCCAACCTGAACTAGATGCGGTTATTTGTAGTCATGAGAATATTGCACTAGGTATGATTTTTGAGTGTCAACGTCGATTAATTAAGATCCCACAAGATCTGGCTATCGCGTGTTTAGAAGGCTCAGAAAATAGCGATCAGATCTCCCCTTCTCTCACAACAATTCGTTTTGATTATCACAAAATGGGAAAAGAGGCAGGAAAACATCTGATAGCACTTTTACAACGTTTAAGAGACGAAGATGATAACGCTATATTTGAAGATACCGTTATCAACTATGCATATCGATTTGAGCTAGGACAAAGCACCCCTTAGTCTACGGTTTCTCTACTTTCTAGGCGTGTACTGTTATTACGTGTTAACCAAAGAGAAAGGGCTTTTAATGAATCAGGCGTGAATTCATCACAGCGCTCAGTAATTTCAGAGGGAGTTAACCAACACACTTCCTCTATTTCTTCTGCTTGTAGTGCGAAAGGTCCATGAGAAACACAACTAAACAAGCTTCCCCAGACACGACAACTTTCATCATCATAATAAAATTGACCATGCTCAGCAAAAGGGACTCCAGCAATACCTAGCTCTTCTTCTGCTTCACGACGTGCACTTTCAAGTAAATTCTCACCTTGTTGAACCACACCACCCGCAGTCGCATCTAACCAACCAGGGTAAAAATCTTTTGTTTCAGTTCGACGCTGCGCCAAGATTTTCCCCATTCCATCATGAACAACGATATAAGTTGCTCTATGTCTTAGATTTTCAGCTCGCATTTGTTGACGTGTTGCTTGTGCAACGACTTCATTTTTATCATCAACAATATCAACCCATTCAACCAATGCCGTCTTTTCTTGTTCCATCCTCAACAAACCTTTTTTAACCGATACTAAACGATCGTAATTTTTATCCTGAATATACCAAAATCACTATTTTTCACCACTACAATAATCATACGTGACTTATTTTATCCATCTTGCACTTTTTTGCTTTTTATGATGTTAAAAGGCAGACTGTGACTATATTGTGTATTTAGTGCCTACTTTATTTTGGAGCTTTTATGATTGATTTATATTATGCAGATACCCCAAATGGCCAAAAAATAACGCTTTTTCTTGAAGAAACAGGCATACCTTATCAGTTACATCGCATCGATATTAGTAAAGGCGATCAATTTAAACCTGAATTTTTAGCCATTTCACCCAATAATAAAATTCCCGCAATTATAGATAACTCACCTATTGATGGAGGTGAACCTATCTCTATTTTTGAATCAGGTGCTATTCTTATCTATCTAGCTGAAAAAAGTGGCAAACTACTCAGTCAACATTTACGAGAAAAAACAACGCAACTACAATGGTTGTTTTGGCAAGTAGGTGGGTTTGGTCCGATGTTGGGACAAAATCACCACTTCACCCGTTATGCCACAGAAAAAGTCCCTTATGCCATTAAGCGTTATACTGAAGAAACACAGCGTCTATATAGCGTATTAGAGAAACGATTAGCACAATCACCTTATCTTGGTGGAGAAGAGTACAGCATTGCGGATATCGCTACATATACATGGGCTCGTTTGCACGATCACCACAATATCGATTTAACAAATTATCCAGCAATTGCTAAATGGCTAAACAACATTAATCAGCGTCCAGCAACGAAAAAAATCTTTAGTTAATACAAGCAATTCATATATCAGGATGATATTTATTCTTTATCAAGCAAGCAGATCAGGAGGATTGTGATGAAAATACTTATCACTGGTGGTACAGGATTAATAGGCAAAGCATTAGTTTGTGAGCTAGCACTCGCCAAGAATGATATTACGGTGCTTTCTCGTTCGCCTCAAAAAGTTTATTCGCATTTTTGTAATGAAATCACCTGCTGGACTCAACTCAACGATAAACAGGATCTTAATGAGTTTGATGCCGTCATTAATCTTGCTGGAGAGCCTATTGCTGATAAACGTTGGACACCCTCTCAAAAACAGAAACTGATTAATAGTCGTTGTCATTTAACCCAGAAATTGGTTGATTTGATTAATGCTAGCGACTCCCCACCCGCTGTTTTTATTTCTGGCTCCGCCGTAGGTTTTTATGGTGATCAAGGTGATACTCGAGTCACAGAAGAGACGCCTGCAAATCCTGAATTTACACATGAGCTTTGTGCTAAATGGGAACGCATTGCACTTGAAGCTCAAACACCATTAACTCGAGTTTGCTTGTTGCGTACAGGGATTGTACTTTCAACTCTCGGTGGCGCACTACCTAAAATGAGTAAACCCTTTAAATTAGGATTAGGTGGCAAATTGGGAAGTGGAAAACAATATATGCCGTGGATCCATATTGATGATATGGTCAGTGCAATTATTTTCTTGCTTAATACTCAAGATGCTAAAGGCGCTTTTAACTTAACAGCACCTAACCCAGTACAAAATAAAGAATTTACTCGTCTATTAGGAAAAGTTTTTAATCGCCCAGCCTTAATGACAGTTCCTGAAAGTGTATTACGTCTAGTGATGGGAGAAAGCGCTACATTGGTGTTAGGCGGGCAACAAGCTATACCTGAAAAATTACTCAGTGCTGGCTTTGAATTTCGTTACCCACACTTAGAAGAGGCATTAAAAGATATTATTACCACAGGAAAATAATCTCTTTTTCTATTCTCAATCAGTTGGAATAAATACTCTAAATAATTCAAGATGCAACGTTGTTGACTACGTTGCATCTTGAAGTATGACGAATATCTTTAGCGAGCAGGTTTATCCCCTTCCCACCGTTGAAATAAATCATCAGGTAAATCAATCTCAAATTGATCAAGCACACGATTAACTGTTTGATTAACAATATCATCAATAGTTTTAGGCTGAAAATAGAAAGCTGGAACTGGTGGCATCATCACTGCACCTAGTTCAGATGCTTGTGTCATCAATCGTAAATGCCCTAAATGAAGCGGTGTTTCACGCACACATAAGACTAGTTTACGCCCTTCTTTAAGTACGACATCAGCTGCACGAGTGACTAAGGTATCTGTATAACTATGAACAATACCTGACAAACTTTTGATAGAACAAGGTAATATGACCATTCCATTGACACGAAATGAGCCAGAAGAGATAGATGCACCAATATCACGATCGTCATAAATCACATCCGCTAAAGCATGAATATCTTTTAGCGAATAATCGGTTTCTAATGAAATAGTACGGCGTGCAGCTTGGCTAATCACTAGATGGGTTTCAACTGACGGCACTGATTTTAGTATCTCTAATAAACGTATACCGTAAATTGCACCACTGGCGCCGGTTAGCCCAACTATCAGCTTTTTCATTATAATCCTCAGAATATATATCTTTGTTAATCATTATGATGATTAACCCTCAAAAAACAAGCGTCGATGCAGAACACACTGACATCGACGCTTTATAAGGGAGATATCTTACCGAAAAATTAGCCTTCGTTATAGATTTCCAAATTTTCTATTTCATTCTGATCACGAATTTTATGTTCATCATCACGACGTAGATTTTCTAAATAATCCAAGTAATCTTGGTCGATATCTTTCGTAACATAAACACCATCAAATACAGAGCATTCAAACTGAGTGATATCAGGATTCTCTTCTTGTACCGCAGCGATTAAATCAGTGAGATCTTGGAAAATAAGTCCATCAGCACCAATTAATTTACGAATTTCATCCACTTCACGTCCATGGGCAATAAGCTCATTGGCATTTGGCATATCAATACCATACACATTCGGGAAGCGAACTTCTGGCGCTGCTGAGGCAAAATAGACTTTCTTCGCACCCGCTTCTCTTGCAAGTTCGACGATTTGCTCTGATGTGGTGCCACGTACAATGGAATCATCAATCAACAGAACATTTTTATCACGAAACTCTGCACGATTTGCATTCAGTTTACGTCTCACTGACTTACGACGCTCTTGCTGACCAGGCATAATAAAAGTACGACCAACGTAGCGATTCTTGACAAAACCTTGGCGATAAGGTTTGTTGAGAATATGCGCAATTTCTAAGGCTATATCGCAAGATGTTTCAGGAATGGGGATCACAACATCAATGTGTAAATCATCCCACTCTTTGGCAATTTTAGCGCCTAATTTCTGCCCCATACGTAAACGTGCATTATAAACTGAAATTTTATCGATAAACGAATCAGGACGAGCAAAATAAACATACTCAAATAAACAAGGAATTAATTGCGGATTTTCGGCACATTGGCGAGTAAAGAGTTGCCCTTGCTCTGTGATATAAATTGCCTCACCCGGTGCAACATCACGCAAGAATTCAAAACCTAAAGTATCAAGCGCAACACTTTCAGATGCGACCATATATTCATGGCGACCATCTTCTAAGGTGCGTTTACCCAATACTAAAGGACGGATACCAAAGGGATCACGAAAAGCCAGTAAACCATGGCCGATAATCAAAGCAACACAAGCATAAGCACCGCGGAGTTTTTTATGCATTGCCGCAACGGCTGCAAAAATATTATCAGGCTCAAGCGGGAAATGGTCAAAACGGTCTAATTCATATGCCAATACATTGAGCAGGATTTCAGAATCAGAGGTGGTATTGATATGGCGACGCGCTGTTTCAAATAATTGGCGACGTAATAAATGCGCATTGGTTAAATTACCATTATGCGCCAACGTAATACCAAAAGGGGAATTCACATAAAAAGGCTGCGCTTCTGATGCACTAGAACTACCCGCTGTTGGGTAACGGACATGCCCTATCCCGATAGTACCTTTTAAACGCAACATATGACGGGTTTCGAACACATCTTTAACCAGTCCGTTTGCTTTGCGAAGACGGAAACCATTGTTACCGTCTATCGTTGCAATGCCTGCTGCATCTTGACCTCGGTGTTGTAACACCGTTAACGCATCATAAATTGATTGGTTTACTGGATTAGCTCCAGCGATACCGACAATACCGCACATGAATAGATCCTCATCAGCCAGACGGAGAGGTTATATTCTCTCCGACACGAAACTTGACGCATTTTGTAGGTAGTCAAAGAACCACCTAATAATATGGTTGAATTGAGGAATAAGCTCAGAACGTTGCCAATCAGCGCTATCTGCCATAGGCGTAAACGCGCCTAAAACAAAAAGTAATGCTGAAACTATCAGCACGCCTCTTAAAGCCCCGAAACAGACCCCCAATACACGATCTGTACCTGATAACCCTGTGCGTTGAACAAGAGAGCTAATCACATAATTCACAACAGCACCGACAATCAGTGTCGCAATAAATAACGTGACTATTGCAATCCCGTTACGAACCAGCTCATCTTCAAACCGGGTAAAATAGACGGCAAGATAAGGATAAAACTGACTAGCAACAAAGAAACCACAACCCCAGGTGATGAGTGACAATGCTTCACGAACAAAGCCACGGATCAGGCTGACTAATGCGGAAAAACCAATAATGGCAATGATGGCGTAATCTATCCAGACCATAAATTCTTTATCCAATAATGATGCTCCGCATTAATACGGAAGCATTCTAACAGAAAACGAAAACGTTTGCGTAATGCTAATTTTCGCTAATTTCAAAATAATTTACGGCGATATGAAAAATCATAATCGCCGCAATAAGTTAACGCTTTGTTACATTACTCATCTGATGACTCGTTTAGAAAAAATTAAGGCTTATATGCCCTTACCTCACCTTGTAAACCCGTAAGCTCTTTTAAATGAGGCAAAATAGCCTGTAATTCTGACTTAGATGCACTAGGACCAATGTAAATTCGAGTCACTTGTCCTGCAACTGGGCGGGCGGGTATGGTATATACTGGATAACCTGAGAAATGCATTTTCGCAATAATTTCTTCTACCTTCGCCGCATTTTTCAACGCACCTAATTGAACAACCCAAGCTTCGCCTTTCGGTGGCTTAGTTTCTTGCACTGGCGGTGTTGGTGGTTGTACGGGTGGAGTCACCACAGTTGGAGACTCTGGTGTAGGCGTTGGTTGTTGTGGTGGTTCTACTGGTGTAACAGGTACAACAGCGGGTGATTCAGGTGTTGTAACGGTAGATTGCTCAACGCCAGTCACTGCTTCAGAAAGCATACCTTCAGATGCACCTTCTGATGGAGTAGAAGGCACTGAGGTTTGCTCTATCGGGGCGATAGATTCTATTTCTTGCTCATCGCCTGGTTTAGGTACTAAAGGAATAGAGGCGAACTGGTCTTCGTTATATTTCTTATCGCCGTCGAGTAGAGCAGGTAAAAAAATAACCCCTACTGCCACCAATACAACGGCACCGACTAAGCGATTTTGAAATTTACTTGCCACCCACACTCTCCTTTTCCAAAAGTTCCATTATATGTGCGACTGTATGAAATGAGCCACAAACCACAACAATATCATTAGGAGCAGCATCAGAGATTGCTTGTTGCCATGCATTTTCAACACTATCGAATACCATTGGCTTATCAAGATGCTGAGCTAACACCTCAGCAGAAGCACCACGAAACTCATTAAGTGGAGCGACATACCAATGATCAGCTAATGGTGTTAAGCACGCTAATGTTCCTGCAATATCTTTATCACCCAGCATACCAACAACAATACGCACCTGAGTATCAGATTTTTGTGGTAATTGTGATAATTTTTCCGCTAAATATCCTGCAGCATGAGGATTATGAGCCACATCAAAGATAACCAGAGGATGTTGCGAAATTACCTGAAAACGACCCGGTAATTGTGCATGGGACATACCTTCGACAATACTTTGTTCTGTTATTGCTTGGCTGACTTTGTCATCAGATCTGAGCAAGCAACAAATAACTCCCATTGCTGTCGCCGCATTTGCTAGCGGAATATTAGGGATTGGTAACGCATCAAATTCACAGTCAACACAACGCCAATGCCAGTGCTCACCTTCAATAGCAAAAGACCAATCCGTTCCTCGACGGAAAAGCTTAGCGTGTTTTTCATTGGCAACTTGGGCTATGGAATGAGGCATATCCGGTTCACCCACAACAGCGTAGTGATTAGCACGGAAAATACCGGCTTTCTCGTGACCAATATGTTCTCTATCTGCACCTAACCAATCCGTATGATCGAGTGCAATACTAGTGATAGCCGCAATATCTGCATCAACGATATTCGTCGCATCTAATCGGCCACCTAATCCTACCTCAAGAATAACCACATCAAGTTGCGCTTGTTGAAATAGCTTCAGCGCAGCCAGAGTGCCATATTCAAAAAAAGTCAGCGAAATATCGCCTCTAGCTTGTTCAATTTCTGCAAAAACTTCGCAAAAAGCACCTTCGGAAAGTTCTTTGCCTTGAATACGAACGCGTTCTGTATAACGAACAAGATGAGGGGAACTATAAACGCCGACTTTCAATCCTGATGCCATCAAGATTGATTCGAGCATATGACAGGTTGTGCCTTTTCCATTTGTACCCGAGACAGTGATTACCTTAGGTGCAGGACGTAACACATTTAATATTTTTCCTACCTTGCCTACTCGTTCTAACCCCATATCAATAGCGCTGGAGTGTAAATGTTCAAGATAAGAAAGCCACACCGACAAAGGCGATGTGGCTTTAGGAGCAGTTATGATATTAGACATCTTCTTTTTTATTCGTTTCGATGTTAATTTCTGGCTCGTTATCTGTAGATTCAATTTCATCAGCAATCATTTCTTCACTAATGATTTCATCTTCATCTTCAACTAAATCATACTGAGTCAGCTTAGCCAGTAATTCAGCTAGTTCATCACGCATTTCAGGGCGGCGAATAATCATATCAATCGCCCCTTTTTCTAGCAGGAACTCACTACGTTGGAAACCAGCAGGTAGCTTTTCACGTACTGTTTGCTCAATAACTCGAGGACCTGCAAAACCAATCAGTGCTTTAGGTTCAGCAACATTGATATCACCTAACATCGCTAGACTTGCAGAAACGCCCCCCATTGTAGGGTCAGTCATGACAGAAATATAAGGTAAGCCACGTTCCTGCATTTTTGCTAATGCTGCACTGGTTTTTGCCATTTGCATTAATGACATCAGCGCTTCTTGCATACGAGCGCCACCACTTGCAGAGAAGCAAACTAATGGGCAGTTATCTTCTAGTGCTTGTTCAACAGCACGAACAAAACGCGCCCCTACAACAGAAGCCATTGAACCACCCATAAACGCAAACTCAAAGGATGCAGCAACAACTGGCATCTTTTTTAGCGTTCCTTTCATAACAACTAATGCATCTTTTTCTTGCGTTTGTTTTTGAGCAACGCTAATTCTGTCTTTATATTTTTTAGAGTCGCGGAATTTCAGAATATCTTTAGGTTCTAATTCGCTACCTAATTCTGTTGTGCTTCCTGTATCAAGGAAAGTCTCAAGGCGACGGCGCGCTGAAATGCGCATATGGTGATCACATTTAGGACAAACCTCTAAATTACGCTCTAATTCTGCGCGATAGAGTACCTGTCCACAGCTATCACATTTAGTCCAAACCCCTTCCGGGATATTGGCTTTACGTGAACTTGTGATAGTGCTTTTATTTAGAATTTTTTCAATCCAGCTCATTAACGGACCTTTTCGTCTGAATCTGACCTTCGCCAGTAAAATTATTGTGAGCGTATCAACCACAATGCACTGGCTGTGTGGTTAGCAAAGTTTATGATGATACCGCTTACTGAATTTCAGCGCATCTCTTTATTATGGCTATTCTACGGCAAAAACTAATGATAACTGCTCAAACCTCTTTGCTATCACTTTCTTTCTTCGCTTTTGCGCTCGCTCTGCGATGGCGTATGATCTCAATGACGCCCGGTAAAATAGAAATAACAATAATGGCAACAATTAGCAATTTTAAGTTCTTTTGAACTATATCTAAGTCACCAAAAAAGTATCCCGCATAAGTAAATAGCAGTACCCATGCAATTGCCCCAGTAACATTATAAAAGGCAAAATGACGATATGACATTTTTCCCATTCCTGCAACGAATGGCGCAAAAGTTCGGATAATCGGCACGAATCTTGCCAAAATAATCGCCTTACCACCATGTTTTTCATAAAAAGCATGGGTCTTATCCAGATATTCACGACGGAAAATACGTGAATTAGGCTTACTAAATAGCTTTTCGCCAAAAAGTCGCCCTATAGAATAGTTTACTGCATCACCTAAAATGGCAGCACAAAGTAGCAGTAAAACCATAATATGGACATTCACATCATTGGTTTCTAATGAAGCTAAAGCGCCAGCAACGAATAATAAGGAGTCTCCAGGTAAGAAAGGTGTTACCACAAGCCCTGTTTCACAAAAAACAATTAGAAACAAAATGGCATAGACCCATGTACCATATTGCGCGACAAGCTCTGCTAAATGCGCATCAATATGTAAAATAAAATCAATTAGAAATTTTATCAGATCAACAAATTGCGTTAATATATCCATAAATCCTCAGAAAACTGGGTGTCTTTATGATTGAGATATCTCAATAGGGTTATCCGCTAAAAATAGTGGGCCCATTGCAGGTTTTGGTAATTCAAAATGATCAGGATAATCCACAGAAACTAAATACAATCCATTCGCTTTAGCTGTTGCAGCGGCTTTAGTTCTGTCTTTTAAGGCTAATAATTCAGCCATCCAAGTAATATCCTGATTGCCACACCCTATTTCTAAAAGGCTGCCAACAATATTTCTCACCATATGATGAACAAACGCATTCGCTTTAATGTCCACAACAACATAGTCACCATATCGAGAAACATTGATATGCATAACGTTACGCCATGGCGTTCGCGATTGACATTGAACGGCTCTAAAAGAGGTAAAATCGTTTTCACCCAGTAAACATTGCGCAGCTTGGTGCATACGCTCAGCATCTAAAGGGTAATGAAAATGCGTCACTCCAGATGATAATATAGCGGGACGATAGCGATGATTAAAAATAACATAGCGATAACGTCTTGCCGTTGCACTAAAGCGAGCATGAAAATCATCAGCAACTGTTTTTACCCAACGTACAGCGATATCCGCAGGTAAATGAGTGTTAACTCCCATTGTCCATGCGGGATCTTTGCGGTGCGCAGTTGTTTCAAAATGGACAACTTGTCCCGTTGCATGTACGCCAGCATCAGTTCTTCCCGCACAAAACACAGATATAGGCTCATTAGCCACTTGTGAAAGTGCTTTTTCTAGCCGTTCTTGTACACTGCGCACTTCATTTTGGCGTTGCCAGCCATAATAGCGACTACCATCATATTCAACGCCTAAAGCAATTTTGATTGTTGTGCTTTCAGAAGTAACCGCTGACTCAGTCAAAGGCTGTTCTGCCACTTCAGCACTCACTTGCGCATTCATTAGTAAAACTGCTCCTGCATTAATTGCTCTGCTACTTCAACAGCCATTAATGCCCCGCCAAAGCGCACGTTATCTGCTACTGACCAAAATTGCAAAGCTTCTGGCATACCATAATCATTACGGAAACAGCCTAAATTCAAACTCACATTACCAGATGCATCAGTGACTTGTGTTGGAAAATCATTTTCATCACTGATATTAAGATCTTCACTTTCTTGTAATGTTTCACGTGCTTCATCACTTCCCATTGGGCGTGAGGTTTCTAATTGTACTGACTGTGCATTACCATAGAAAACAGGCGCTTGCAGTGTAGTCACAGAAATTGGCAAGCCTTCATCTTGTAAAATTTTACGAATTTGATCAACCATACGACGCTCTTCTTGTATAGAACCTTCGTCATCAACCATTAAAGGTAAAATATTAAATGCCAATTGCTTATTAAAACGGCCTAATTCAGGAGGAATACCGTTAAGTAAACGAGCACTTTGCCCTGCGAGTTCATCTACGGCTTGTTTCCCAAAACGAGAAACAGACATTAAGTTAGTCACACTAAGGCGCGTTAAACCCGCAGACTCTGTTAGTGGATTAATGGCACGTAATAATTGGCTCACCATGCTATCAGCAATAGAAACAATATTACGCGTACGATATTCCGCTAACATTGCACTGTTCACACCAGGAACAACCAATGGCACATCCCAATCCATTGCAAAGATGCCACTACAATCAATAACAATACAGCCAGCATCAGCGGCTTGTTGTGCGTATTGCGCACTAATTTCTGTTGGCGCCGCAAAAAAAGCTAATTGAATATCTGCCCATTCGATATTGTAAATACCTTGAACAGCAACACTTTTACTGTTTACACGCACTGATTTTCCAATACTGTCTTCACTTGCGATTGCCGTCAGTTCACCAATGGGAAATTCACGCTCTTGTAGCAGTTCTAAAATCGCTTCACCAACAGCGCCTGTTGCACCAACAACTGCGATATTCCAACCTTCTCCCATAAGATATCCTCCAATACCATAAATTTTAAAAATAATGTTGTGCTTTATTTGCGTGTCGCACTTTTGTATGTAGCACTAAAACCAATCGCACTTAATGTATTGGCCGTGGTTTGGTTATCACAAATTACATGTAGTGAAGACCATTCACGACGTACAGGATAAAGTTTGCGTAATTTATCAAACTCCCCTTTTATACCTGCTACCTTTCGTAATGGCGCATCATCACGACGCACATCATAAACAAGGTGGATCAGTTGTTTTAAAAGTGTTTGTGTTAACTCACCTTGTATTGAAATTGTTGAAATAGTCGGTGCTGGCAACAAGGTTGATAATTCAACTTGTTGAGGCTGTCCAATAAAATCACAGTAAGCCTCAAATACTTGTGTTGTACCGCGTGCTTTGCCTTCTAAGGTATAACCCGCAATATGTGGGGTACCTATATCGACTTTATTTAATAATTCAATAGAAAGATCAGGCTCTGGCTCCCAAACATCTAATACCACACGTAAAGATTTACCTTTCTCGAGTACAGACAATAATGCTTGATTATCAACAACCTCGCCACGACTCGCATTAATTAAAATACGTCCTTCAGGTAATTTTTCGAGGTTGCTCTCATTAATTAAATGATAACTTTTGTATGGACCTGATTTATTGAGAGGTGTATGGAAAGTCAGAATGTCCGCTTTTTCTAATAGCGTTTCCAATGAATGAAATTCTTCATTATCACCATTATCTGCTCTAGGTGGATCGCAAAGTAATACATTGACACCCAATGCACGTAAACGTGTAGCTAACCGTCCACCTACATTTCCCACCCCCACAATACCGACGACTTTATCGGTTAATTGGAAGCCATCTTGCTCTGCTAGCATCATCAGTGCCGAAAACACATATTCAACGACCGCAATAGCATTACAGCCTGGGGCTGATGAAAAACCAATTTGTTGCTGTTCTAACCATGAAATATCGACATGATCGAAACCCGCAGTCGCCGTTCCAACAAATTTCACTGGCTTGCCTGATAATAAGGATTCATTGACTTTAGTAATTGATCTCACCATTAAGGCATCAGAATCATTAAGCTCATCAGTAGGTAATGGGCGCCCAGAAACAGCTTTTACCTCACCTAATTGGCGGAAAAGTTGTTCCGCATAAGGCATATTTTCATCAACCAGAATTTTCACGGTGTTATCTCACTGATTTGGTATTTATGTGTGTAAACAATCAATCGAAAAATAAAATTAAGCGGTCTATTTTGCCACTTATTCACCGCAAAGCCTATTATTGACAGTAAAATCCACCTAGATTTTAAGTAAATAAATGAAAAGAAAGCTTAACAATTAGGTAATCGACGAAAACGTTCGGGTGTTGTACCAGCAAATTGTTGAAACATCGCAATAAAAGAAGATGAAGAGCTATATCCAACATCAAATGCAATTTCATTCACACTTTTCCCTTGCTCTAGTAAAGAAATTGCATGTAAAAAGCGTAGACGTTTACGCCATTCACTAAATGACATACCTAATTCTTGTTGGCAACGACGAGAGAGTGTTCTTTCTGAGGTATAACGTTTTTTAGCCCATTCCTCTAATGAGGTATTATCCGCTGGATCCTGCTCTAATACAGAAAGTATGGGAGCAAGTAATTTATCTTTAGAAGAAGGTAAGTAAGTATGATGTATTGGCGAAACTTTAAGTTGATCAATCAATACTTGGGCTAAGCGAAAATCTTCTTCTGTTTGTGGTTTACACACACCACGATGAAAGAAGTCGGAAAATATGGTTGAAAAAATAGCACTTAATTGGATCAAACAAGGTTTATCTAATAATCCATCACACCAACTTGGCGCGATATCTAACACTTTAAAAGAGAGCGTTTTTTTATTGTAACTAGCGTGCCCTATATTTTTGGGGATCCATACACTAAATTCTGGTGGTGCTAAAAACCGCTGTCCTCCGGCTTCTAAATCCATGACACCAGAGATCACATAAAGTAACTGACCAAAGTCATGCTGATGATAAACAAACTCAGTTTCAGCTAATAGTTGCTCATCACGAAATCGGACTGTATCTGGATCAGACAATAACCATTGCATTTTTTGTTGTTCAATTGTCATCGTTATGTTGTTCTCTTGTCATGTTGTCTTTATTGGCCTATCTGTTGTCTGGTTTTCATTATATATATCTAATCAGACAAGCTTACAATAGCAACCTGGTTTAAAAATAGATGTGAGAACAATGAAAAACGCAATATTTCCGCTTTTAGCGGTACTGATCTGGTCCATTAATGCCGTCGTAAATAAAGCAGCTGCGTCTGTTATCGATCCTGCGGCTATCTCTTTTTATCGTTGGTTTCTCGCCTTTTTAATTATGACACCTTTTTTGATTATGCCAGTTTGGCATCATCGTAAAACCGTCAAACAATATTGGTGGAAATTATTTATTCTTGGTGCATTAGGAATGGTGATGTACCAGAGTTTGGCTTATTATGCTGCACATTATGTTAGCGCAACATTTATGGGGATACTAAATTCTCTTATCCCATTATTAACCGTCATTATTAGTATTTTTGTTTTACGTGTTGTACCTACGGTAGGTATTGTTTTAGGCACTGTGCTTTCAATTAGTGGCTTAGTTTGGCTAATTAGCCGTGGCGAACCCTCTCAGTTACTTTCCCAAGGCTTGGGTTATGGTGAATTGATGATGTTTATAGCTTCGGCGTCATACGCTCTTTATGGTGTATTAACAAAACGATGGTCAATCACACTACCTAACTGGCAATCACTTTATGTGCAAATTGGATTTGGTGTTCTGTTATTATTGCCAAACTTCTTTCTTGCCGAAAGTGTTGCATTAACAAAAGATAATATTGGATTGGTTATCTTTGCAGGTATCGGAGCTTCTATTCTTGCACCTTATCTGTGGATTTTAGGTGTGATGAAATTAGGTGCAAACACAACCTCTATTTTTATGAACCTAATGCCATTATTTACTGCAATGATTGCTATCGCACTTCTTGGTGAAGAAATGCATAGTTATCACTTAATGGGTGGGGGGATTGTGTTACTAGGTGTGCTCTTAGTGCAACAACTTAGAACACCACTAAATTTCCGACGTCAGTCTGCTCAAAAAAAAGCAGATTGTCATCAGGAGATGTGAGTCAATGTCAAAAAGACAACAATAAAAAATGCCGGCTAAATTCTTAGCCGGTCACATTCATAATGTTCGGTTTAATAAATAAAACTGACACAAGAAATCAAAGTATAAAATATAAAGTAATACAAGTATCCGTAGCAAACATTACCAACTTTTATATTAAATAGCTTCTACTTATTCATAATAAAATAATCCAGATCAATTTTTTACAGCTCTTTTTGTCCTATTAGCCCTTTCTATTAACCTAACTTCATATAAAACAAAACATTTAGTGATTTTAGTTACAATAAAATCAAACGATTGAAATAAAACACAATTGACTTTATTTAATCATTTAAAACAATTAGTTATAAAAAACCATCTATTTTTTAGAATAATAAAAATAAGTAACTATTAGAAAGGCTTTTTAAAGATTATTTATATAATCTTTTTTAAATATTTTTTTATGCGAAAAGTATCTTTATTAGAATAATAATTTATTTTAACTTGTGATTTTAAAATAAAAAGGCAGACTCCATTAAAATGAAGCCTGCTTTTTTAATAAGAAAGTATAAGTATAACCAACTAATTTTTATATTTACTCATGACTAATGAAGCATTAGTACCACCAAAACCAAAGCTATTTGACATTACAGTCTCCAACTTCTGTTCTGTTGGCTGAGTAATGATATTCATACCTTGTGCTTTATCGTCTAATTCTTCAATATTAATGCTTGGTGCAATAAAACCGTGCTCTAACATCAATAAGCTATAAATTGCTTCATGTACACCAGCCGCACCTAATGAGTGGCCAGTCATCGCTTTAGTGGCTGAAATAGCTGGTGTATGTGTACCAAATACTTCAGTGATAGCTTCCAACTCTTTTAAATCACCCACTGGCGTTGAAGTACCATGTGTATTGATGTAATCAACTTTCTCAACATCTTGCATTGCCATTTGCATACAACGCACAGCACCTTCACCTGAAGGAGCAACCATATCTGCGCCATCGGAAGTTGCACCATAACCCACAACTTCAGCATAAATATGTGCGCCACGCGCTAATGCGTGCTCTAACTCTTCAACAACCACAATACCGCCACCACCAGCGATAACAAAACCATCACGGTTTTTATCGTAAGTACGGGAAGCTTTACTTGGTGTGTCGTTATATTTGGTTGAAAGTGCGCCCATTGCGTCAAATTCGCAGGTCATTTCCCAACTTAACTCTTCGCCACCACCTGCAAACACAACGTCTTGTTTGCCTAATTGGATAAGCTCAACGGCGTGACCAATACAGTGTGCTGATGTTGAACAAGCAGAACTGATTGAATAGTTAACGCCTTTAATTTTAAAAGGTGTTGCTAAACACGCTGAAACACCCGATGCCATTGCACGAGTCACCATATAAGGACCTACGCCACGTAGACCTTTTGCTCTCATGCCATCAGAACCTTGAACCTGATTACGTGGAGAACCACCACCAGACCCTACGACTAAACCTGAACGAATATTAGAAACTTGGTCTTCACTCAGACCTGAATCTGCTATCGCTTCTTGCATAGATAAATAGGCATAAACCGATGCGTCGCTCATAAAACGGCGGATTTTACGGTCAATAAGACCTTCAGTATCAAGCTTAACGTTGCCCCAAATGTGGCTACGAAGCCCCATCTCTTTAAATTCTTCTGAGAAAGTTATCCCGGAACGACCTTCTTTTAAAGAATCCAGCACTTCTTTCTGGTTATTACCAATGCTCGAAACAATACCCAGACCCGTGATCACTGCGCGCTTCATTCATACCTCTTTACAATAATAGTTGTAGCTGCGGGATTTCTGAGTAGCACTTTAGCGTACAGTTGTACGCCGAACAAGTCCGATCAGGATCTTTTTTACAAAAATAGAGATAGGCTGATAAAACACTTTTCCCTTTAAGGCTGGTACAGACTACCTAACGGCGCTAAGATATCTGTTAATTTTTTCGAGAAATACAGGCAGTTCCGTGAATAATAGCCCGATAAATACCGCGTCTTTAAGTTGGAATGAACTTGGTACACCTATCTCTGAGCAATTTGGCGATATTTACTTTTCAAACCAAGACGGTCTAGAAGAAACTCGACATGTGTTCTTACATGGAAATCATTTTCCATCACGTTTCGGTACACATGTACGCTCTGAATGTATTATCGCAGAAACAGGTTTTGGTACTGGGCTTAATTTTTTAACACTATGGCAAGCTTTCGAGCAATTTAGACAAGCATCGCCTGACTCTTGTTTAAAACGTCTTCATTATGTAAGTTTTGAGAAATTTCCTCTTACAAAAAGTGACTTACAATCTGCGCATGGTCATTGGCCTGAACTCGAAAAATATTCACAAGCGCTTTGTTCTCAATGGCCATTAGCTATTGCGGGTTGCCACCGCATTATCCTTGCTGATGGGACAATTACACTGGATTTATGGTTTGGTGATATCAACATCTTGTTACCGCAAACTCGCCAAGCATTACATAACAAAGTGGATGCATGGTTCTTAGATGGTTTTGCTCCTTCGAAAAACCCACAGATGTGGAGTGAAACGCTCTTCCAATCAATGGCTGACTCAATGAGAGAAAACGGCACATTTGCAACATTTACCGCTGCCGGGATTGTCAAACGAGGTTTACAACGTGTTGGTTTTGAGATAACTAAAATCAAAGGATTTGGGCAAAAAAGAGAGATGCTGACAGGTGTATTCCCTCATTCTCCCACCCCTGAATATCTACCTTATTATGCACGGCCTCATGCAACACAAGCACAAGATATCGCTATTATAGGCGGGGGTATTGCTAGCACCTTTATCGCACTTTCTTGCTTAAGAAGAGGCGCCAATGTCACCTTATATTGTGAAGATAAACAACCTGCAACTAATGCCTCAGGCAATCGACAAGGCGTGTTATATCCATTACTCAATGGCAAATCCGATGAACTAGAGCAATTTTTTACAACCGCATTTCTATTCGCTCATCGCACTTATGACAATCTGAGTAAAGCAGGCATTCCTTTTTCACATCAATGGTCTGGTGTTGCTCAGGTTATTTATAACGAGAAAGTTCGTAAAAAAGCACAGAGAATTATGGATAATTCCATACCTTTTGCTCAAATAGCGTGTTACCTCAATGAAGATGAAGTTAATAAAATCAGCGGAATAGATATTAATTGTGATGCATTGTTTTATCCACAAGCCGGCTGGCTTTCCCCGACTGAGCTCACAATCAATACATTAAAATATGCTGAAAAATTAGGCTTAACGTTGCGCTTTAATCATCAAGTCACTCAAATAAGTGCACAGGATACATCTTGGTGCTTAGATGTTGTTCATCATGATGGAGAGAGTACGATACATCTTCAATCACAACATGATTGCGTTATTTTGGCAAATGGCCATAGAATTATAGACTTTACTCAAAGTGCCAAATTACCCATTAGCGCAGTCAGAGGCCAAGTTAGTCATATTCCAACAACAAAAACATTATCAAAGCTAAAAACCGTTCTTTGTTATGATGGCTATTTTACACCGGTTGATAACCAAGATAATTTGCATTGTGTAGGGGCAAGCTTTCGTCGCGATCGCTTAGATTTAGCTATCTCAACTCAAGAGCAAGAAAACAACCAAGCTCATCTTATACAGTGTTTAGCCAAAGCACCTTGGGTTAAAGAAGTTGATTTTAGCCAAAATAAAGCGCGAATAGGTATTCGTTGTACTATTCGCGATCACCTACCGTTATTAGGTGAAGTGCCTGATTTTGAAAAATTGCGAGTAGCATACACGCATTTAGATAGATTTAAGCGTAGAAGACAAACTCCCGCTTTAGCACCTGCTTATCATCAACTTTATATTATCAGTGCATTAGGCTCTCGTGGATTATGTTCAGCACCTTTATCCGCCGAAATTCTTGCAAGCCAAATTTTTGATGAACCTTTTCCAGTTGAAGATAATGTGTTGAATGCCTTACACCCTAATCGTTTTTGGGTAAGAGCATTACTGCGAGGAAAATCAATTGAAGTGAAATAAAGGTATAAGCAGCCGGCCTTGGTTGCTTAGCTCGCATATTTTTACTTTTTACTCCACTCATTGTGAGATCCGACATCATCGCATCAAAAGAGAAACTAAACCTCAAACTTCATTGCACAGCGCATTTCTTTTACAAAACCCCCACTTTCAACTTCATCATCTAAGATTTCTTGCAAAGAATGAGGAATTTCGTTTTCAGGTAAAATAGAAAAACCTAAACGTTGATAATACGGTGCATTCCAAGGAACATGGCGAAATGTTGTCAACGTAACAGCATCAAACTTATGTAGTTTGGCTTCATCTTTTACTTTTTGAATAAGTAATTTACCAATTCCTCTATTTTGCCAGTCTTGACTCACTGAGAGTTCATGAATAAATAAACTTTCTGGTAATGGCTTCGTCATAATAAAACCGACGGGATCATTCTCACTATTAACAGCTACCCAATGCCCTTTATGGTTAATAAAGAGTAAATGTTTTTCAACGCTTTGTACGCCACTTTCGCTTATCCAACTTAAATCTTCTAAGGTGCTAAATAATTGCCCTGCTGATTGCTCGATAATAGGTAATTTAATTGCATCATCAATTTGTGTGGGGCGAAGAGTAATATCGTTATTTTTTATTTTGGTTTGTGTTGTTGTCATAGAGATTTCCAGTGATGTTCTTATTCTTTAGTGAATTAAATACGTTAAAAAAGCCACCCGATTGGATGGCTTATAATTGCATTGGATAGCTTTTTACTCTTTGAATACCTTACTTTTTAGGTAATATACCGTAAGATTGAAATTTACCACTCTCTTCCATAAAATGGTTGTAATACTTGTTGTCTTCTACCGAGTCTTTCACCACTCTATTAGCATACGTGCTAGAGACAGCAAGTGTCGCCTTATAAAGTTTATCTTTTAATGCGTTATGGATCTTTGGATCATCACTTTCTTGAATTTGATTTAATAATGACACTAGCTCTTCTGCATCGGCTTGAATATCAGGATCAGTAAATTCTGCTGTCGGTAACATATAGTCTAAATCAAGGTTAACAGAATCGTTATACTCATCTTCTTGAGTAAACGGAGCTAAATCTTTACTGTATTCCGCTGAAATATATTTAACAAATTCAGGTTTATCAAAGCATTTATTTTTTATACTACCGTCATTATTTTTATTACGAGTACGGATCTCATTAGGAAATGGCTCACCTAAAGCATAAGTACACTGAAAAACATTACCGTCAATTAATGTGGCATTAGTGCTACGCACTGGAAGTTCAAATTCATAGCCATTAATAATAACGGGGTAATCAACAGGTTTAAATTGGTTTGTTTTTCCCTTTACGGCATAAACTTCAGAAAGGGTGTAATACATGAAATTATCAGGATTTAATATGCCACCGTTATTATGATCATAAACCATAAATCGAGCATTATTACCGGCGCTATCTGTTAAATTATGTTCACCTGGAGACAGCGTTATGTAACCATTTTTACCCGGCTCAACCTGATATTCTTTACCATCAACGTTAAAACTAATGACTTTCTCGCTTGGATTACTGTAATAAAACTTATTCTTTTTATTATCTAAATCAAATTGATCACAAGCAGATAAAAATAAAACAGCACTAGTCAGTAGGCCTATTTTAAAGAAATTTTTCATCGTATCGTTATCCTTATCATAAATATTCTATGCAAATCATTTGCATCCCGAGAAACATTCCTAAAAAACATTTAAAAGTAATTTTACAGAAATGGCAAGGAGTTACAAAAGATAGCACTATTATGCTTAATCAATGAGAGATACATCGACTTTGAAAAATCAAATAAAAACAATTGATAAATAGTGAGGATCAATTTTTGTATAAAAACCAGTCTAATTCAACAGCAAATATCCTAAATATAACTTAAGTGTCATTATTTTAATGAGATTTTAAGAAAGAAAAAACAACCGATTTATGCCGGTTGTTCTCTTAATCGACATGCCAAATTAATTAATTGAGTTAACTAAATCATGCCATGTAGATAAAACTAACGCTTGATCTGGAGGTGAAAGTTCACCTGCTTTTATCGCCTTTTGAATGCTCTCTTCTACACGCGCTCTTAACGCTTCTAACTGTGTGTTATTTTCTTGCTCTAGTTCAGCAATAGCTAGTGTAATATGACCTTGTAAATACCCACCTGCAAATAACTCATCGTCAGTGGCATGTTCAACACGGCTATCAATTTTATCTAATAAGTACGCTTCATACTCAGAAAGCATTATTTATCCTCAATATATAATGTTGCTATCTTTTATATTTACCTTGTATTAGCAAAGCATAAATACGTGTGTTCCAGCAACCTTACTACTTCAGACTCCACCCTATTGGGTAAAACCTTCACAGTGGATAGGCGATAGTTATTCTCGCAATCCTTAATTAACTAAAGGATTTTCCTGATAAGGAAACATCTCTTCCGTTAGCTCTGGGGTATTGTAAAACAAATGTAACGCATTAATAAATAGCTGTGCACGAGGTGGTGTGTTTTTGTCTCGTAAATAAGCGAGAACTTGTTCTCTCACTTTATTTCTAAATTCATAACGATCAGGTTCAAAGTTACCTTCTAAATTGTCACAACTAACATTAAAAGGATAACCAGCAGCTTGGCAGAATAACCAATCTAATGCTTGAGGTTTGATTTCTACAATTTCGAACTGTCTTTGAGTAGTTTCATCTCGTCCATCTGGGCAATACCAGTAACCATAATCAACTTGTTGCCGACGAGCCTCTCCGGCGATACACCAATGCGATATTTCATGTAATGCGCTGGCATAAAAACCATGAGCAAAAATAATTTGATGATAAGGAGTCTCTTCATTTGCTGGCAAATAAATTGGCTCATCATCCCCTTTAACTAAACGGGTTTGGAAACTTTCGCTAAAACATTGATTAAAGATATCAATTAACTGTTGATAATGATGTGCTGACATTTAAAAAAACCATTTATTCCTAATTAAAAAGTGCAGAGAACCAAAGTGCAATAGTATCACCATGATTGTCATTAATGAGTTTGATGCTCATCAAAAAGGAGATAATGACCAACATAGGTCTTATTAATTTTTGCCCTTTTGTTAAGACTAAACCTGCACCTAAGCGAGCACCAATAAACTGCCCACAAAGCATAACTAAACCAATAGTCCAAATAACCTGCCCACCAATAATAAAAAACAGTAAAGAGCCAAAATTAGAGGTGAAGTTGAGTAATTTAGCATGAGCTGTTGCTTTTGAAAGATTATATCCAAGTAACATGACATAACCTAAAGCGAAAAAAGAACCTGTACCCGGCCCAAAAATACCATCATAAAAACCGACACCGCCGCCTAATATTGCACCAAAAGTATAATAGCCAATACGTTGTTTACTGTCTTGAGCACCGATTGATGGAGTAAGAAGAAAATAGAAACCGATGGCGATGGTAAGAATAGGAAGTGCTTGTTTAAGAATTTCTGGATTAATAAACTGTACCAACATAGCACCAGAAACGGCACCGATAAACGTCATTAAAATGGCAAATCGCTGCGCTTTTAAATCAATCACTTTTCGACGTATAAAGTAGAGCGTAGCCGAAAATGAGCCACCTACTGATTGCAGTTTATTCGTTGCAAGAGCCTGAACAGGCGAGATCCCAGCGGATAACAAAGCTGGAATAGTGATTAATCCACCACCACCAGCAATTGAATCAATAAAACCCGCGATTAAAGCCACCAAGAAGAGAAGAAGGTAGATGCCATCTGAAAAGAGCCAATCCATTTATCTATCCGAATTATTAGGAATGAAGGACGTGTTGCTGTGTTTATCTCATTTATTTAAAAAAGCCACAACAACACGATCTGAGCATAATAAAATTAGGCGCTCACACCTTTAAAGCTAACATGAAACTTACAACAGTTTGTCGACTTCGTTATTGACTTAGAATGATTACCATTGCATTAGCGGAGGTACAACATCACCACATTGACCACGTTGGCGCAATGCATGATCGAGTAATACAATTGCCATCATTGCTTCTGCAATAGGGATAGCGCGTATTCCCACACAAGGATCGTGACGACCTTTGGTTATCATATCAACTTCTTCACCATCACGATTAATCGTTTTGCCTGCAATAGTAATGCTAGACGTTGGTTTTAAAGCAATATGAGCAACAATTGGCTGACCACTGCTAATTCCACCTAAAATGCCACCTGCATGATTACTGGTAAAACCATTCTTAGTGAGTTCATCTCTATTTTCAGTGCCTTTTAATGTTACAACACCGAAACCATCACCAATTTCAATTCCTTTAACAGCATTGATACTCATTAATGCGTGCGCTAAATCTGCATCTAGTCTGTCAAAAACAGGTTCACCCAATCCTACTGGCACCCCTTCTGCCACCACAGTCACTTTTGCACCAATCGAGTTGCCCTCTTTTTTCAATGCGCGCATATATTCATCTAGCGCATCTAAACGCGAAGGATCAGGACAGAAAAATGGATTACTTTCGACAATAGACCAATCAACAAGCTCACACGTAATTGGCCCTAATTGAGATAGGTAACCTCGAACTTCGATACCCAATTTCTCTTTTAGATATTTTTTTGCAATTGCGCCAGCGGCAACACGCATTGCTGTCTCACGAGCAGAAGAGCGTCCACCACCACGATAATCACGTAAACCATATTTTTGTTCGTAGGTATAATCAGCATGACCAGGGCGAAAAACATCTTTGATTTCACTGTAATCTTGAGAACGTTGATCCGTGTTTTCAATCAGTAAACCAATGCTTGTTCCTGTTGTAACACCATTGAATACACCTGATAAAATACGAACTTGATCAGGTTCACGGCGTTGTGTGGTATAACGTGATGTTCCGGGTCTACGTCTATCTAAATCAACTTGTAAGTCGGCTTCAGTTAAAGGTAATCCAGGAGGTACACCATCAACAATGCAACCTAATGCAATACCATGAGACTCACCAAAAGTTGTGACTCTGAATAATTGTCCGATACTGTTTCCTGCCATCCCTTTATTCCTATCTTTTACTGTGTGATGTTATCAATATGTTATTTTCAATAAATAACAATCTACCGTCTCATTACTGTTACATCAACGTTTATCAATAGAAAAACACGCTGAATATTCGACGAGCTGTTCACGAGTCAGCATAAAGACACCGATTCCACCATTTTCAAACTCAAGCCATGTAAATGGAACCTCGGGAAATTGCTCTATAAGGTGAACCATACTATTACCCACTTCACACACTAAAATACCTTTTTCACTCAGATAGTCAGGGGCTTTTAGTAAAATTTGTCTTGTAATATCTAGGCCATCAATACCCGAAGCTAATGCTAATTCAGGTTCAACTTGGTATTCATCAGGTAAATCACCCATATCTTCGATATCAACATACGGAGGATTTGTCACAATAATATCGTAAGGCGTTGGGACAAGAGCGTTAAATAAATCTGATTGCATTGGATAAACACGATGCACTAACCCGTGGTTTTCGATATTAAATTCAGCTACTTCCAGTGCATCTTCAGAAATATCAACTGCATCGACTTCCGCCTCTTCAAACTCATGAGCACAAGCAATCGCAATACAGCCACTACCCGTGCATAAGTCGAGAATACGTGTTGGCTCTTGCTGAATTAAACCATCAAAATGGTTATTGATTAGTTCACCAATAGGAGAGCGAGGGATAAGAACACGTTCATCAACATAAAATTCGTGACCACAGAACCAAGCGCTATGAGTTAAATAAGGAACAGGGATCTTTTGCTCAATTCGGCTTTCAATAAGTGTAATGATTTCCAGTTTTTCAGAAGTTGTTAATTTAGTCGATAACAGCACATCTGGAATATCTAAAGGAAGTGCGATAGTTGGCAATACAAGCTGCAATGCTTCATCCCATGCGTTATCTGTGCCATGACCATAATAAATATCAGATGAATTAAACTGACTCATAGCCCAACGTAGCATATCTAGGATCGTGCTCAAATCAGCAACTGCTTCCTCTTTTAGTGTTATATCCAAAATGGTTGTCCTCTGAAGAAATGGAAAGTCTGTAGTTTGCCATGAAGATAATGATAAATCAGCGCTAAGAAATAAAAAAAGGAAACATTACTAAATAATTCTCTCATCCCCCAATACTACAAAAGGACATCTAAATAAAGTCATATAAACTAAATAAAAACAATCAAGCAAAATTAAAAATTATCAAATTATAAAAACAAAGAATATTTGTTTAATTTTTTGACTTTAGCTAGAAATAATGAAAAAGGGGATCATACTTAAAATCATAAATTAATTATTGAGCAGAAAATAAATTACATCAAAAAATATTCATTCTCTACTTGTTATTTTCTTGATTAGATTGCTCTCTCAATAATCTTTCTTTGATTTTTAGGAGATAAGAATGAGTAATAAAAAATTAACCCAGTCTGAAGTTAATGATGCACATAAACTCCAAACTCGTTCTCTAACAACCCCCACAGACCTAACCCCTAAAGCAACAAAAGAGGTCGGTGCTGCAATGAATGCAATTTTAGCTGATGTTTTTGCATTGTATTTAAAAACAAAAAATTTCCACTGGCACGTAAGTGGCCCTCATTTCCGTGATTACCACCTAATGTTAGATGAGCAAGGTGACCAATTATTTGCAATGACTGATCCTATTGCAGAGCGTGTCCGTAAAATTGGTGGTATGACATTGCGTTCTATTAGTCAGATTTCAAAAATGCAACGTATCAAAGATAATAATGCAGAATTTGTCGAACCTTTAGATATGCTTGCTGAATTATGTCAAGATAACCAATCACTTGCAGCCGAATTAAGAAATGCGCATGTGGTGTGTGATGAAAATAATGATATATCTACTGCAAGTTTAATTGAAAATTGGATTGATGAAACTGAACGTCGTACATGGTTTTTATTTGAAGCCTGCCGACGTGCTGAAACCTCAGGCCATTAATTCATCTATTTGCTAGCTATGTGACTATTTCGGCAGGGTAAATTCCCTGCTTTTTTTTATGTTAAATTTATAACCTATACTTTTTTATCTCTGACACTATTTCATGTAC
Organism: Proteus sp. G2673; assembly: GCF_009915125.1. Taxonomy (NCBI): domain Bacteria; kingdom Pseudomonadati; phylum Pseudomonadota; class Gammaproteobacteria; order Enterobacterales; family Morganellaceae; genus Proteus; species Proteus sp. G2673. Next base: position 248,957 of record NZ_JAABLT010000022.1, on the reverse strand, counting down.
TATTGCCTTATAAAAACAGTAACACTATGAAGAATCGTAAAAAATGAATAAAAAATTTTCATTACCACCTTCTGAAATTGAGTTATTTCAGGAGATGATAAAAGGCACTAAGAAATTACCTCAAGATAAAATACTTCATTCACCAAAACGTAAGAAAGTGACACACTACACTGTTGAACGTCTTCAACAAGAACAAGTTGATGCCTCTTATTATTTTTCAGATGAATTTCAACCTAACTTAGCAACAGAAGGCCCAATGCGCTATTTAAGAGAAGGCGCTAATGCTTATGAATTAAAAAAACTACGTCGTGGCGATTATACACCTGAATTTTTTCTAGATTTACATGGATTAACACAGCTAATTGCAAAACAAGAGATTGGCGCATTGATTGCGGCATGTAGACGAGAACATGTTTATTGTGCCTGTATTATGCATGGGCATGGCAAACATATTTTAAAACAGCAAACACCACTTTGGTTAGCGCAACACCCTGATGTTATTGCTTTTCATCAAGCACCAAAAGAATGGGGAGGCGATGCTGCATTATTAGTTTTAGTAGAAAACGACGATCTTGCTCGCCGCTAAACCAAAACTCTATTGCATTAACCCTTAAATCACCTATCGGGTGAAATAAGGTGTTAATTACTTACTCAGCTAATTCATTTAAATTTTATTTCAATGTCGAAGGTGATACTTGCCATAACAACGCCCCTGTACCTTTTGATAAATCAAAATCAACACAAGCAATAGTTGATGTTGAAAACATAGGAGCACATACCGCCGGACAAAGTTCAGCAACAACATAGCCAACCAAAGGTAAGTGAGAAATAACAAGAATATTTTTATATCCTGTATCCCCCAAGGCACGTAAGTAATGTGCAATATGTGAAGGATTTCCTCCGGGGATAAGTCCATCATCAGTTTCTATTTTACTAGGTAGTGCTAAATCGACTTTTACTGCTTCCAATGTCTGTTGAGCACGTAAATAAGGGCTGACTAAAACATAATCGATAGTATGTCCCTGCTTTGTCATCCATTCAGCCATTTTTATTGATTCATTTTTTCCACGATCAGTTAGTGCTCTTAGTGCATCGCTGGCAGCATCAATGGCTGCTTCTCCGTGGCGCATAATAAAAATTTGCATAATAAATTATTAAACCTATTTTATTTTTGTAATTACTGGTATTTACACTTTTAAGATACTTAATTTAAATCAATTTAAATCAATATATCCCCATCTAAAATCTTCAATACCCTAATTGCAATAGCATTATTGATCTTTTTAAGATCATACTGTTGGTTTGCAAATTGACATCATTTTTAGAATCTTATTTTAAAAAGCTTCGTTTTTAAATTTATGTTCAAATAACCATTTTGCCATATCTGGCTATCATTGACACTTTCGACCTCTTTTTCCATTAAAAATTCATCAATTATTAATCTGACGCAAAAACCACAAGAAAAAAGGCGCCTAAGCGCCTCAATCAAAACAAATGTCACAAAAGGAAAAAGCAATGGTAAGCGATGATATTAATCGTAAAAACGTTCATTTCGTTTAGCCATTTCAACTAAACGTTCACAAGGGCGAAATTTTTCTCCATATTTATCGGCAAGTTGATTAAGCTTTTCTGTCACCTTTGTTGTTCCCATACTGTCCATATAACGGAATGGGCCACCAAAAAAAGGAGGGAAACCGATACCAAATACAGCCCCTATATCACCATCTCGTGGTTGCTTTATAATATTTTCATCTAAACAACGAACGGCTTCATTTAGCATTAATAATAAACAACGTTCTGTAATTTCAGAGAAAGAGTGTTGTTTTTTAGGCTTAATTTGTAATAGTCGATATATCGTTGGATCAGGCTGTTTTTTGTTTTTACCTAATGAGAAAGGTAATGCATGTTTTGCATAAAGATAAAAACCTCGTCCATTTTTACGGCCTTTTCTATTATCAGCAATAATGGCATCAACAGCAGGAGGAGAAGCAAATCTTTCACCAAATGCATTTACTAATATCGGCGTTATTTTTGTACCGATATCAATACCTACTTCATCTAATAACTGAATAGGCCCTACAGGGAAACCAAACTGAACAAGTGCTTTATCAATATTTTCAATAGGTTCTCCTTGTACTAAGCATGTCAATGCTTCACTAATATAAGGAGCCAGAATACGGTTAACATAGAATCCAGGTTTATCACCAACAACTATTGCAACTTTACCCTGTTTTTTAGCAAAAGCGACTGTTGTAGCAATGGTTTTTTCATCCGTACTTTCATGTGGAATAACTTCAACCAAAGGCATTTTTTCCACTGGACTGAAATAGTGAAGTCCGATCACTTTTTCTGGGTATTTTGCTGTTTCAGCAATTTTATGAATAGGAAGCGAAGAGGTATTTGAAGCAAAAATAATTTTACCTTTACCTACTTCTTCAATATCTGCAACCATCTTTTGTTTTAAAGCCAAATCTTCAAAAACCGCTTCAACAACAATGTTTGATTGATGAAAACCACTGTAATCTAAAGAGCCAGAGAGCAGCCCCATTTGGCGCTGACGTTCGCGTGCAGATAATCTTTTTTTACTCACTTTAGCTGAAAGCGCTTTCCAACTATAATTGAGTGCCTGAGCAATTCCCTTATCGCTGATATCTTTAATTCTTGCTGGTAAATTACCTTTTGTCGCTGTAACAAAGGCAATCCCTCCCCCCATTAATCCACCACCTAAAATACCGATATGGTGTAAATTATCTGGCTTTTCAGATGATCCTGTTTCATTTTTAAGTGCCGTAGAAGCAAAAAAGAGATGCCTTAATGCAGATGAAACTGGAGTCATAGCGAGTTCACCAAACGCATTAGCCTCTTCTTTAAACCCTGTTTGAATATCCTTTTCAAGACCTCGTTCTATAACATGAAGAATACGCTCAGCTGCTGGGTAGTGGCCTTTTGTCTTTGCTAATGTGCGTTTTTTAGCTTGCCCAAACAGTATATTTCTCCCTAAAGTTGTGTTTGCCCAGAAACGATCCATCATCGAATGCTTTCTCTGCTCTTTTTTACCCGATAAAATCCATTTAGCAGCAACTTCTAATAAAATATCTTGTGAAACAACATCATTTACAAGACCTAATTTTAAGGCTCTTTTCGCATTAACTTGTCTACCCGTTAATATCATATCTAACGCGGATGTCACACCAATAAGACGGGGTAAACGTTGAGTTCCGCCAGAACCCGGCAGTAATCCAAGTTGCACTTCAGGAAGCCCTAAACGCGTTTTGTTATTATCAGAACAAATTCGCCCATGACAAGCTAAGGCCAATTCAAGCCCTCCACCAAGACATGCGCCATTGATAGCGGCCACAACAGGTAATGGATAATTTTCGAGTTGGGTAAAAAGGTCTTGCCCTGCTTTTGCGAGTGCACTCGCCTCTTCTTTAGTTTGACAACCCGCAATCATGGAGATATCCGCACCTGCAATAAAATTATCTGCCTTACCTGATGTGATAATTAATCCTTTTACACCAGAATGTTGTTGCGCTTGTTTCAAAACATCTTGGAACTGCTGTACAAATTCTGCTTTTAGTGTATTTACTTTTTCACCAACAACATCAATGGTGATAACACCTACTTTGTCATTACGAACTGAGAATTGAAAAACAGATGATTTTTCTAGTGTTGTTTGTTGTTGTTCCATTATTCCACCTCCAAAATCATCGCAGCACCCAATCCACCCGCTGCGCAAGCAGTGGTCAACCCAAACCCTCCACCTCGTCGTTTAAGCTCATGGAGTGTCTGTGTGACCATTCTTGCACCAGTTGCAGCAAATGGATGTCCATAAGCAATAGAACCACCTAGCACATTAAACTTATCCATATCCACTTCTCCAATCGCCTTGGATAATCCTAGTTGCTCTTTAGCAAACCGTTCACTACCAAACAGTGTCAAATTACTGAGTGTTTGTGCAGCAAAAGCTTCATGCATATCAATTAACGTTAAATCACTTAATGCAAGACCTGCGCGAGAAAGTGCCAGTGGTGTGGCATATGATGGCCCCAATAGCATATCTTTCCAGACATCTGTCGCTGTAAAAGCATAACTGCGCAAATAACCTAAAGGTTGATAGCCAAGACTTTTAGCAACAGATTCTTTCATCATTAATACAGCGGCTGCACCATCGGTTAATGGCGTACTGTTTGCGGCAGTGACACTACCATGGCGGCGATCAAAAGCAGGTTTTAACTTGGCGTATGAATCAAGAACGGAATTTTTACGAATATTGTTATCTTGATGGAAACCTTCTTTGTAAGGCGGGAAAAAAGCGGTCATCACCTCATTATCTAGTTTTCCCATTTCCCATGCTTTAGTTGCTAATTGATGAGAACGATGCGCTAATTCATCTTGAGCAACTCTGGAAATATGATAAGTCTTTGCCATTTGTTCTGCCGTATCTCCCATACGTAATCCAGTTGAGTATTCAGCAACGGCTGGTGCTACAGGAAGGAGATCACGAAATCGTAATTGGCTTAAATAACTTAATCGTTGACCTAATGATTTGGCTTTATTAAGGCTTAATAAAACATCAGCAAGTTTTTTACTCACACCAATAGGCAACACTGAAGACGAATCTGCACCACCAGCAATACCAACAGATACGTGCCCAGCCATCATACTTTCAGCAATATTAGCTATCGCCTGAAAGCTTGTTGCACATGCTCTTGTTACACTATAAGCATCCGTTTTTACACTTAATCCTGCGCCAAGCACAATTTCTCTGGCAATATTCGGTGCTTCAGGCATTTGAACCACTTGTCCAAAAACAAGTTGATCAATAATTTCAGGAGGAATTTCATTGCGAGTTACTAATTCTTGAACCACTGAACGCCCTAATTCAACCGCAGGTATTCCTCGATACGCAGTCGCTTGTTTAGCAAAAGGTAAGCGTAGCCCGCTGACAATAGCGATGCGATCTTTCATAGCACTGTTCGTTGATGACTTCATAACGGCTCCTGACAAAATGATTTCCTAGCACCAAAGAGGTCTGACCTGATAATAGTGTTAACAAAAAATTCACTTTTCAGAAACGTTATTTTACAAGAAGTGGGAGTTAGCGCTCAATATTTCGATGAAATGTCTGAAACTTAACAATAATGATAGAAAAAGATAATAACGTGATGAAGGGATATAAAAAAGGCTGTTGAATTTCAACAGCCTTAAATCTAGTTATTTCAGTGGATTAGCGTAATCCCAACTGAAAGATTAAGTTTTCTGCTTCACAAGAGAATGTAAAATCAGCGGTAAGTTGAACACCACCATCAACATCAGCAAATTGTTGATTGATTTTGCAAGGCTCTGAAGCGATAGATTGTGCTTTTGCACTGAGTTGATCTAACATTGCTTGCGCTTGTACTTTATCAGCGAAGACATGCTGATATGACGCTGTGCAATTCTTATTGTCAATAATAGTACCCACATCTACACAACAGCAAGCAGCGGTTTCTTCTGCACTACAACGATTAATTGCGTCTGCCATTTTAGTCTCCCAACGAAAGAAATGTTAATTATCTATCATAATCGTAAAAAAATAAAATAAACTGCTTTAGCTCAAATTTTATTACAATTTTACAAAAATAATTGATTATTCTGTTTGTTTAACAATCAAAAACATCTTTATTGGAATAACTTGTGAAAAATATGTTAACCAAATCCCAATTATTGAATCTAATTGGCAATATTTGTAAAACATACTTGCAACATTTACGGTAATCAACTTTATACTTAATCAACTGGTCTGATTTGTCATAACGACAACCGCACCTAAAATCCAGCGCTTCTAATCAGAAGTTACTAACTTAAAAAAATTATGAGGGTTTAGGTCATGAACCGTAAAAACCTGTTTACTCGCACAGCACTAGCTGCCTTGGTAGGTGTTATCTCCTCTCAAGCAGGCGCTGCCGGTTTTCAGTTAAATGAATATTCTACTTCAGCACTAGGGCGTGCATTTTCAGGAGAAGGCGTTATCGCCGATGACGCAAGCGTAGGTAGCCGTAACCCAGCTGCACTTACCATGTTCGATCGCCCTGAATTCTCTGTTGGTGCTATCCATATTAACCCAAGTGTTGATATTAAAGGTAATTCACCTCTTACAGGCGCTAGCACTAACGCTGGCGATATCGCACCAAGCGCATTAGTCCCTAATATCCACTTTGTAGCACCAATTAATGATAAATGGGCGATTGGTGCATCAGGCACAACAAACTTTGGTTTAGCCACTGATTTTAAAAAGGATTATACTGCTGGCCTTATTGGTGGTAAAACCGATTTAAAAACCATGAACTTAAACTTAAGTGCAGGTTATCGAGTAAATAACCAATTTAGTGTCGGTTTAGGCTTAAATGCCCTTTATGCTGATGCAGAAATTACACGCCATGTTGGTGAGGCGGGTAAAGTTTTAGGTGGCGCTTTATCACCAAAACCGGGCATGGGAAAATTAGGCGGTTATTTATCAAGCCTATCGCCAAGTGACCGCTTTGCTCAATTAAAAGGGGATGCATGGGGCTTTGGCTGGAATGCTGGCTTACTGTATGAGTTTGATGAAGACAATCGTGTAAGTTTTACTTATCGCTCTAAAGTAAAAGTGAAATTTAAAGACGGTGAGTTCCAAAGTGATTTAAAAACAATCCCTCTTCCTGGCGGTAATTCTATTATTGGAACAGAAGGTGGAACCATTAAAGGCAAACTTGATCTTAACTTGCCTGAAATTTGGGAATTTGCTGCTTATCATCGTGTAGCGCCAAAATGGGCTGTTCATTATAATTTTGCTTACACAAGCTGGAGTGAATTTAAAGAATTGAGAGCCACACGTAAGAGTGATGGTCAACAACTCTTCAAGAAAGAAGAAGGCTTCCGAGATGCATGGCGAGTGGCTTTAGGAACAACCTATTATCACGATGATAACTGGACATTCCGTACTGGTATCGCTTTCGATGATAGTCCAGTTCCAGCGGATAAACGCTCTATTTCCATTCCTGATCAAGATCGTTTCTGGTTAAGTGCAGGGGCAACTTATGCATTTAACAAAGATATGTCTGTTGATGTGGGCTTAGCGTATATGCACGGTAAAAAAGTCACAATCAAAGAGAAATTATCTGAAGAATTACCATTACCTGCTTACGAATTTGAATCATCAGGTAAAGCATGGTTATACGGTATGAACTTTAACTACCGTTTCTAACTGTTACGCTATATCGCTTTTATACAAAAAATGGTCTTTTTTAAGACCATTTTTTATTTATTCACCAAGCTAAAAAGATAATTCACTAATCAATGGAATCCAAATCATCTTCAATGGCTTTCGCATTAGGGTTTTCCTTTACTGTACCCGCTTGGAAGTCATTACTTTGGAAATAGGCTTCACGCATCATTAAATAAGGATCAGATGAATTTTGTAAAATAGCATCAGAGTCGAGCAATTGCGCTCGTGTTTCAATGCCTTCTAATGCCCACTTACCCGCTGACATCCAAAACGTTAAATAGCTCAACATAGGGTAGGTTAAATCAGCCCAATCACCACCCTCTTCACGGACAGTAAAGCTACCATAGCCTGGTACAACAACATAAGGGCCATAATCCATACCATAATGACCTAACGTACTACCAAATCGCATTGGTACTTCCTTTTCCATCGTTTCTTTGGACATACCAGCAACATCAATTAAACCACCCATACCAAAGACGGTGTTGATCCAAAATCGACCAAAATGTTTTGCACCCTTTTCAAAATCACCACGTAATACGCTGTTCACCATACTTGCAGGCTCTTCTAAATTACCTAAAAAGTTAGATAAGCCATTTCTTGCTGGTGGTGGCACATAATCACGCCAAACAACGGCAACTGGACGTAAAATATAGGGATCTAATACATAGTAGTTAAAATCAAACATCTGGCGGTTAAACCCTTCTAATGGGTCAGAACGCCCCTCCCCATTATTAGAGGTGCTTGCACATCCTGAAAGTAAGGCAACTGAAAGAGCAACACCGCACAGGCGATACTTCATAATGTTCTCCGCTAATTATCTTATGATGAGCAGCATCATAATTCGCATATTCATAAATTCTAGACATAATACTGTCAATGCATAATAAGTGGTACTTTTATTAGGTTTTGATCTTATAAGATTATTCGGTTTTTGTGATTATCTTATCGAGCTAATTTAAAATATTAACCCTATATTATGGACAAATATAAAAATATTCGATGTTATGTAATTAGATTCTACTTTCAATACATCAATATCTGCTAATGATTTTAACCATTGTCGCTACTTCGGTGTATTAGCAGGAAAATCTATAATAATGGTATTTCCAGCGTTAAGAAGAACTGCAATATGTTCACTTAATACACTCTTCACTAAATCACTTTTTTCAATATAGTCAGCCACTGTCTTTATTTGATTTAGGTAAAACCACGAGAGCCATTCATCTTTATTGATTAATACCGCCCTGAGTGATTTTAAACTTGATCAAAATTTTCAGGAGGGATAAAGATATCAATTGGTCTAGCATTACACATCATCAACAGAAAATAAGTAATAAATAAAAACTTTAAATATCAAATGTTATTAATTAACTTTATATTCATATAAAAACCTGTATTTATTATCGATTATTGAACAAGTGAGTGAAATAATGACGATAATAGATAGCGTGAACTGATAAAAACAGCTCTAGGAAGAATGTCTAGATTTATAGCATGGGTAATAGATGGCGTTCCCTACAGGGATCGAACCTGTAACTAGCCCTTAGGAGGGGCTTGTTATATCCATTTAACTAAGGGAACGTACGTAGAAAAATCAAATGTAACTTATGGACGCCTTACATTTTACCTCCCTCGCTCTCTATTAATCAAGTTTTAACGCACTGATATTGGAAGGAATTTTTTTGTTTCTTTTTTGAACAATGCAATTTAACTTAAAAATCACCTAATATATAAGAATCAATGATTATATTTTTGCTTACATATGTCTATTTTATTAAAACTCTTTCAATTGTTTTAAAAATAATTTAGGTGAATACCCCATCTCTTTATTAAACATCGCACTAAAGGCGCTAGGATTTTCATAACCCAGCTCTAAAGCAACTTTAGTAACCGAATCACCTTTTTTTAAAGCAGTCAACGCATACATTAAACACGCTTTTTGACGCCAATCTCGAAAAGAAAGACCGGTTTCTTTATGAAAAAAACGGGTAAAAGTACGTGGGCTTTTATTTAATTTTTCAGCCCACATTTCTGGTCTAGTGCGAATATTGGGTTGTGACATAAATTCAGTACACAATTCATCTAATAAAGCATGTTGTGGTAATGGCGTAAAATAAGGTAACGGTTTTGCCTGAGCTAATTCATGACAAAGCAAAGTTAATAATGCACTATCTCGTCCACCTAAATCATAAAGTAAAGGAAGCTCATTAGCTGAAAGTAATAGCTGATGAAGCAGAGGTGAAACTTGTAAAACTTCACAATATTCTGAGTGACGAGGAATTTTATTAGGCTCAATATAGAGACTATAAGTGCTACTCCCCAACATTAGCACTTGATGTACTTTTTCTGCTGGGATCCACACGCCACTGTAAGGTAATACAATCCATTGACCATCTTCTGTTTTAACTTTCATTACCCCATTAGGGGCATATAAAAATTGTGCTCGTCGATGATAATGGGATTCAAGAAATGTGTCATAAGGATAATCAGAGCCTAATGCTAAAATATCGCGAGGAAGATTATCCACACAATTGATATCGAGATTACGCATAATCTTTAAATTGTCCTAAATTCGTATAAAGTTGTCATTATCACGTGGGTAAGACATCACTTTATTCTATATCGTTAATCTCCTGACTCAACAGGAGATTTGAAATGACACTTTGGCTGATTTCTTTTGGTCTAATTTCAGGCATTACAACATGGTTATTTGGCTTTGGTGGCGGCTTTGTCACTGTTCCCTTACTCTATACACTTATTCTGACACTCTGGGGAATAGACAGTTTACCTGCTGAGCATGCTATGCAAATCGCCGTTGCTACTTCTGCATTAATTATGTTGTTTTCTGCAACAGTCACAACCATTAAGCACCATAAAGCAAAAAGGCTTGATTGGAATATCATGTCCATACTGTTTATTGGTATCGCTTTTGGTGGGATCTTAGGTGCTCTTCTCGCCTTAACGGTTGAAGGTACGTGGATCAAATGGATCTTTATTGGTTATCTTTTTATCACTATTTTAGACTGCTACTTTCGCCCCGGTTTTATGGCTCCTACTCACAATGCAAAAAAAGTGACCAAAGCAAAAGAAAGTATTAATGGTACCGTAATTGGTATTATTGCTGCTTTTCTAGGAGTTGGTGGAAGCGTGATGACAGTACCTTTATTGCGCCGTAGAGGAACACCAATGGCACAATCAGCAGCAATGGCAAATGTATTAACCTTACCTTTAGCACTCACAGCAACATTCACTTACGTTGCCCTTTCTTTTACGTCACCTTTAAATGGTGAATCTGGTTTCATTGGTTATATTTGGCTAAAAGCTGCACTTATTCTGATTTGTAGCACTTGGGTTGGTTTGAAGATCTCTGAACGTTTTTTATCTCATATTCCCGACAAATGGCATGCAAGAATTTATCCTCTATTACTGAGTCTTGTTTTAATTGTCATGCTGTTTTAAATCCTTTCTTCTATATAAAAGTTCCAAAGGCAACAAACAACGAAAAAACAATAATGACTACATATAAAATGGTGGCTTTGAATGTTCAAAAAAGTCACCATGTCTTTAACATTTCACTCCATCTTTTTCCTACACGTCTCCATTTAGCATTAATGTTATTAAGACACTTAAAACAAAATATATCTCTTTTTGACAATCACGACACAGTTCCATAACGATTAATATCATTAATTAATATTTAAACATAATGAATAATAATTTATAAATTGTCTCATGCTTAATATCAGCCTGATCACATTTAACCGAGCATTTTTTCGTACCATGCATCACTGATTTATTTTTCTATTTTATTTATATCTATTATCAAAATAATAAGTTAGCTATTTTTCATAAGAGGATAATTTATGAAAAAACTAAATTTAAATAGTATCAAAAGTATTATTTATCGTTATTTTTAAATAACAAGTTAATTACAATATAACCAACACTCGATATATAATAAATTATATATCGATAGGTTTTTTTGTCAAATCTTAATTATTATTAATAATATATTTAAAATACACTTTAACAAAATAGATTAATACCATAAGTTAGTGAATTTAAAAGAACAATATATAACTATCATATCTATAAAAAACCTCTATTCCTTCTCCGAAACTTTATTATAGCATTTAATAGAAGAAAATAATTATCATTTAATTTTGTCTATTTTAGTTAATTTATTTAGTGACATTTATTAACTTATTATTCTCTATTATTTATTATTTACAACTAAGTCATCACTTATGGATTAATAAAATGGAGACACCTTCAAATATTTATTTAACCGTCCGTATATAATATTTAGCTATAAGAAGAAACCGGAGGTTATATGAGTATTAGTCGTCGTTCTTTCATTAAGGGGATGGGAATAGGATGTGTGGGTTGTACCGTAAGTAGTTTACCACCAGGTGCACTTGCATTTAATCCTGTAGATTCTCTTAAGGGTCAGTCAAAATTAACACCTAGCCTGTGTGAAATGTGTTCTTATCGTTGTCCAATAGAAGCTCAGGTTGTTAACAACAAGACTGTTTTTATCCAAGGAAATAGAAATGCTGAACACCAAAGTAGCCGAGTTTGTGCAAGAGGTGGCAGTGGTGTTAGCCTAGTTAATGACCCAAACCGTATTGTCAAACCTATGAAACGCAAAGGTCCAAGAGGCGCGGGTGAATGGGAAGTGATAAGTTGGGAACAAGCTTATAGCGAAATCGCCGAAAAAATGAATGCCATAAAGCAAAACTATGGCGCAGAAAGCATCTCTTTCTCCTCAAAATCCGGATCGCTCTCATCTCATCTTTTCCATTTAGCGGCTGCATTTGGCTCCCCCAATACGTTTACACACGCATCAACATGCCCTGCAGGTAAAGCCATTGCAGCATCTGTTATGATGGGTGGCGATCTTAAAATGGATCTTGCAAATTCAAAATATATTATCTCTTTTGGTCATAACCTTTATGAAGGTATTGAAGTTGCAGAAACTCATGAGTTAATGACAGCACAAGAACGTGGTGCGAAATTAGTCAGCTTTGATCCTCGTTTATCTGTTGTTTCAAGTAAAGCTGATGAGTGGTACGCGATCCGCCCAGGCGGGGATTTACCTGTTCTAATGGCAATGTGTCATATATTAATTAAAGAAGATCTCTACGATAAAGATTTCATTGAGAAATTTACGGTAGGTTTCCCACAATTAAAAGAAGTTCTACAAGATACAACCCCTGAATGGGCTCAATCTCATTCTGATGTTCCAGCTAACGATATTGTTCGCATTGCTCGTGAGATTGCATCCCAAGCACCTCATGCACTGATTATGCCTGGTCACCGCGCAACCTTTAATAAAGAAGAAATTAATATGCGCAGAATGATCTTCACCTTCAATGCATTGCTCGGTAACTTTGAACGTGAAGGTGGCATGTATCAGAAAAAAGCAGCATCAAAATACAATAAACTCGCGGGTATTAATGTTGCGCCTGAACTCGCTAAACCAAGCGTTAAGGGAATGCCAGAAATTACAGCAAAACGTATTGATGCTACTGCACCTCAATTTAAATATATCAATAAAGGTGGTGGTATCGTTCAATCTATTATTGATTCAACATTAAACGGTGTGCCATATCAAACCAGAGCATGGATTATGTCTCGCCATAACCCATTCCAAACAGTAAGTTGTCGCCCTGAGCTAGAAAAAACCGCACAGAAATTAGACTTAATTGTTAGCTGTGATGTTTATTTAAGCGAAAGTGCCGCTTATGCCGATTATCTATTACCTGAAACAACTTATTTAGAACGTGATGAAGAGATTTCTGATGTTTCAGGTTTAAATCCAGCTTATGCATTACGCCAGCAAGTTGTCGAGCCAATTGGTGATACAAAACCAAGCTGGTTAATTTGGATGGAATTAGGGAAAAAACTGGGATTAGCTCAATATTTCCCATGGGAAAATATGGGTGTTCGTCAGCTATATCAAGTCAATGGTGATGAAGCACTGTATAAGGAAATCCATAAAAAAGGCTACTTGTCCTATGGTATCCCATTACTTTTACGTGAGCCTTCTTATGTAAAAGCCTTTGTTGAGCAATATCCTGATGCTATCAAGCATGTTGATGGCAATAATATGATGGAAAAATCACTGTCATTTAAATCACCGAGTGGCTTAATTGAAATCTACTCTGAGGAACTAGAAAGCCGTTTAGAAAACTACGGTATTCCACGCTTCCACAACTTCCCATTAAAAGAAAAAGACGAGCTTTATTTTATTCAAGGCAAAGTCGCCGTTCACACTAATGGTGCAACACAATACGTACCATTATTAGCTGAATTAATGTGGAAAAACCCTGTTTGGCTTCACCCTGAAACAGCTAAAAATCATGGTATTAAACATGGTGATGAAATCATTCTAGAAAACAGTATCGGTAAAGAAAAAGCACATGCTCTGATCACTGAAGGCATTCGCCCTGACACCGTATTTGTTTATATGGGATCAGGTGCAAAAGCAGGTGCGAAAACAGCTGCGACAACGACAGGCATTCACTGTGGTAATTTATTACATCATGAGATTAGCCCTGTATCAGGTACTGATGTGCATACATCAGGTGTCAAAATTAGTCGGGCTTAAGGAAAAAAATAACGATGAACAATAATGATAAACAATTTGTCATGTTACATGATGAGAAACGTTGTATTGGCTGCCAAGCTTGTACTGTTGCGTGTAAAGTCATCAATGACATTCCAGAAGGATTTAGCCGACTTCAAGTCCAAATACAGGGTCCTCATAACGATGAAGCAGGTCATCCACATTACCAATTTTTCCGTGTTTCTTGCCAACACTGTGAAGATGCGCCTTGTGTTTCTGTTTGCCCTACTGGTGCCTCTTTTATTGATGAAAATGGTATCGTTCAGGTGAAAAAAGAGCTGTGTATTGGCTGTGATTACTGTGTTGGTGCTTGTCCTTACCATGTTCGTTATATCAACCCAGTGACACATATCGCAGACAAATGTAACTTCTGTTCTGATACTCGATTAGCTGAGGGAGAATTACCCGCATGCGTATCAGTATGCCCAACAGATGCACTTGCTTTTGGTCGCATTGACTCACCTGAAATTCAGGCTTGGATCAAACAAAAATCCGTTTATCAATACCAATTAGATAATGTCGGAAAACCGAGTTTATTCCGTCGTAAAGAAATCCATCAGGGAGATAAAGCATGACTAGTATCTGGGGAGCAGAACTCCATTATACGCCAGATTATTGGCCTGTATGGTTAATCGCAGCTGGTTTATTAATCGTTGCTATGATAGCAGTATTAGTTATTCATGGTTTACTACGCTATGCCCTTGCACCAAAACACGCTGGTCATTATGAAGAAGAACGTGTTTATTTATACTCCAAAGCAATTCGTTTTTGGCACTGGGGTAATGCTTTACTATTTATCCTATTGCTATTAAGTGGCTTTTTAGGGCATTTCTCTATCGGCAATGTTACATCAATGGTACTGTTACATAAGATCTGTGGTTTTGTTCTTATCGCGTTCTGGATTGGTTTTATTTTTATCAATCTAACAACTAATAACGGTGTACATTACAAAGTAAAATTTAGAGGATTAATTGGTCGTTGTATCAAACAAGCTCGCTTTTATCTTTACGGTATAATGAAAGGCGAACCACATCCTTTCGCTGCAACTGAAACCGATAAGTTTAACCCACTTCAACAACTCGCTTACTTAGGTGTGATGTTTGGTTTAGTGCCATTGTTACTTGTTACTGGATTATTATGTTTATATCCAGAAGTACTTGGCTATGGCTATTGGATGTTAAAAGCACACTTAGTTTTAGGTATTGTGGCATTAATGTTTATTTGTGCACACTTCTATTTATGTACACTGGGTGATACTTTTACTCAAACATTCCGTAGCATGATCGATGGTCATCATCGCCATCAGAAACATGAAGATCATGGATCCATAGCAGAAAAAACAGAACATTAATTTCTCAATATTTCTTCTGTTACATTTCCTAAAATGCCCGTTTAAACGGGCATTTTTTGATCTTAATTCAGAATTTCATAACCTTTTTTGTAACAAGGAAGCTATCTAATGCACAATGACAACGCTAAAAAATATGCCTAAATGACAATCTATTACTGCGATACATAAAGACCGAATTTATACAAATCGTAAAGGCTTGTGTTAGTAGTGTTGTCAAACTGCAGAGAGATCTTACCATTTTTATGATTAATAAATGTTTTATACCCAGAACAAGCAAAGCATATTAATCTCTCTAAATAATCCTAACAGGTCTATAAAGCATTTTTAATATCTACTCAACCGACCAGCAACTAAATCATATTCTTAAACTGCTCAAAGACTTATTGTTACTACCTTTTCATCTCGATCAAAAGGCAACAATAATCTATCCTGATATGATATTAACTATCATTATCAAAAATAGTCATTTAATGATAATACTTAACTTTTGATCTGATAACCTATTTTCACCAATACGTATATTTTGCATTTATCATATTAAATGGATTTTTTAATTTATTGATGTGAAAAACATAAATTATACGTTTAATAGCTTCAAAAATGTTACCAGGAGGTAAAATTGTGGTAGGTAATATAAGAGGTAATTTTATGAGTAGCTTATTCTAAACAAGCATCAATTAGCTATTTTTTCTCATACTAATAAATATGATAATATATTTCTCTAAGCATGAAGATTTTAGTTCATTTACAATAAAATTATTCTTCTTTTTGTAAAAATTAAAAATATTTATCTCTATAAACATAAAATGCCCTAATAAGGGCATTTATTTCATATAGCGACTTCATTTCATCCGCTAAGATAATTCTTATTATTAACTAACTAAAGAGAAACATTTGTATATAAGAATTATCTTACTCAAATTAGCTATTCTAAAATGAGTTATTTTCTAATTTAAAAATATTATTAGAAAATAGAAAGAGCCTTGCTATCGAAATGAGCTGGAATATGTTGTTCATTTAGCTCAGTTTCTTGAGCCATTCCGCCAGTTACTTCTTCAAAGAAGCTACCAATATTAACACCTAGTACTTCAAGTACTTTAACTAAGCAATCAATATCAATACGGTTTACACCACGCTCATAACGAAATAACTGTTGTTCACTAATATCAATTTCTTTTGCTAACTGAAATACAGTATAACCTTGAGATTTTCTTAATGACTTAATTTTTTGTCCAACAGCATAAGCGACTGGATACTTGCTACTCATAATATTGTTCTCGCTTTTCACTTTGATTGATATCTAATTTATAATGGTGTATTCCTGCGCAATAATATATAAAAACATATATTATTGATGACACCTTTTTGTTTTAATAAAATATTATTTTTAGTAGATAAGAAATATTACAATTCAAAACATGACTTATCATATGTAAATAATATACTACGCATTTAAACACTTTCAACCAGTCAAAAAAAGATAGTGCAGGTGCAATGATTTACTCGTACTAGTAAACAATACTTAGGATAATGGTATGTTTCCTTTATTTTCATATAGTTGAAATATTTTACTTATAAAATCACGTTTTTTTTTCCTTAAATTTTACTCATTAATTAGAATTATTATCTATAATTACATTAATTTAAAGTATGATTATTGGTATTGTGTAAAAATAAATCAAGTTATGTCAGACTAATTTATTTAAAATAATAAATTAACCTCATAAAGGTAACGATTTTTTTATTTTTATTAACTAACTTAATTAAAATCAATGAAATCTGATGAGTTTATAAAAAAGTCTATATTATATTTTAATATCATAATGTTACGAGATTTACACTAAAATATAGATATAAATCACATTTTAAACATTTGTTAATTAATTTATATAAGCATAAACACTTACTCTTTCAGCTAAATATATTTCATACTCCTCAATTCTTTATTACACTAGAATAAATAAAGAATAGACCTAATTACTCATTTTTTTGAATTTTTATTAATAAATAACTTATTTTAAGTTTCAGTTATATTGAAAATCTTCTTTATAAAATAGAGAAAAAACGAATATTAATATATTGTTTATCAGTAAGTTATTCAAAGAGCATACTTATTATCATAAAAAGTGGTCTTGTTATGACGACACAATATTATTCTTTCTTTTTCACTCAAATACGCACATTTAGTACATTGCAAAAATAGAGTAATCAATACCCCTTAAGTTAAATTCACAAAGGAATAAACTGTTAAATATCAACTTTAGCATGATCTAATTTTGTTAATAAAAATAAAAATCAATTATTTTATATCCTAAGTAATCACACTTACACTGTATAAGAGTTATCCATAGGATAAAATAAACATTAATATTTTTATATAATTTATATTCCTGCTAGATGCACAAATTTCTCCATTTTCCATAAAAAATGAAATTAACCACTCTAGGACAAATCAATTACTGATAAAATAAGTGATTTTTGCTTTATATCATTTATGATCCAGTGCATTATTATGCAAACATTGATAAATATCAAATTTTAAATCCAATCTATTTTAAATTAAACGTTAAGTAAATTCTCTCATTTTGTCGTATCTTTAGAAAAGAAGATAAACTATAAAACCCACTTTTTATCTTCTGAACTTTTCCTTAAAAAAGGAGTACCAAATATTTTTCAATAGTGACTTAAAATGTTTTAACTTGCTCATTTTATGAGAGATATTGCTCATAAAAAATGCTCAAATAATTTATAACAGTGTATTTAAGGTTGTTTAATTTTATGAATAAACTAGGAAAACCTATATTTATGCTCAGGAGGAGTAGATATTTCCTTTTTGATTAGAGTAATTTTTTATATTTTCAGAACAAAACTTGTTCTCTGTTCAAAAATAAATACATATCTTCTATTAAGTTAGGCCCCTGATCTAAAATGATTAACTTAACAATAAAAGAACGACTTATTTTTAAGCTCTTCAATTTAAATGATAAAACATGGCTGGATGTAAAAAAGTGTAATAAAGAATCCGACTTATGCCCCCTTTTCACAGAAAGCGCAATGCAATAATAAGTTAAAAAATCTTAGAAACGCATAGATCCAAAGGAACAAGAGCTGTAGCTAATTATTGCTTTGATATAAAGAAATGAGCTCAATACAAGGAACTAGGAAAGCATACATGTGTAAGGATACACAGTTATAAATAAGACGATGAGCAAAGTCATGAACAGCAGACACAGAGACAACAATTAATGTCCAAAAAATATGACTAGATTGCATCACGCAGCTATTAAAGACTAAATGACTCTTATTGATTATTTTATAAAAATACGAGGAAAATAAATAAGAAAGTATAACGAAGAAATAAAGAAGTGGTGGGCGGTATTGGGCTCGAACCAACGACCTCCTCCTTGTAAGGGAGATGCTCTACCAACTGAGCTAACCGCCCGCTGAACTATTAAATGGTGGGTCGTGGGCGATTCGAACGCCCGACCAATTGATTAAAAGTCAACTGCTCTACCGACTGAGCTAACGACCCATTTAATAATTTTTGCGTAAATCTGTAAGTAGCTTTGTGAATGGTGGGTCGTGGGCGATTCGAACGC
This sequence comes from Proteus sp. G2673, assembly GCF_009915125.1. Lineage (NCBI taxonomy): Bacteria > Pseudomonadati > Pseudomonadota > Gammaproteobacteria > Enterobacterales > Morganellaceae > Proteus > Proteus sp. G2673. The sequence continues at coordinate 230,124 of NZ_JAABLT010000022.1, read as the reverse complement.
CCGACCAATTGATTAAAAGTCAACTGCTCTACCGACTGAGCTAACGACCCGTCACAATGTTCACTACTTTATGTTGTATTCTTAGGAATGGTGGGTCGTGGGCGATTCGAACGCCCGACCAATTGATTAAAAGTCAACTGCTCTACCGACTGAGCTAACGACCCATACCTAATTATGTGATATTGCGCGAAATAACCGAATGAAGTGGTGGGCGGTATTGGGCTCGAACCAACGACCTCCTCCTTGTAAGGGAGATGCTCTACCAACTGAGCTAACCGCCCACTTCATGATGACTAAATTCTCACTACCACGCTTTAATGTAATTGGTGGGCGGTATTGGGCTCGAACCAACGACCTCCTCCTTGTAAGGGAGATGCTCTACCAACTGAGCTAACCGCCCAATCACACTAAATCATACAACTTATCACAACGAAAATAATGGTGGGCGGTATTGGGCTCGAACCAACGACCTCCTCCTTGTAAGGGAGATGCTCTACCAACTGAGCTAACCGCCCGTCGTGATGGGGTGCATTATAGGGATACTGCGCTATGAGTCAACGATTTTTATCAGTTTTTTATTGTGAAAATGATCGTTCGTTTTATTTTTAGTCAAGATGCTTTTTTTAGCATCATAAGTGATACAGCAATTAACCAAAATAATCCTACGGGTACTCTTCGTCAAACAAAAAATCATCAATTTGAAAATTTTATCTCTGTTAAAGGCTTAATGCCATTGAGGAATTAACATCCAGTGATAAAATGAGGTAACCATTTCGTTTTTTTGATAATCACGATTACTTATCTATATAAGTAAGACGTACAAAGGCAATCCCAATGAGTAAAATAAAAACCCGTTTTGCACCAAGTCCTACTGGCTATCTACATGTTGGTGGTGCGCGTACCGCACTTTATTCCTGGTTATATAGCCGTCACAATAAGGGCGAATTTGTACTGCGTATAGAAGATACCGACTTAGAACGTTCTACTCAGCCAGCCATCGATGCAATCATGGACGGTATGAATTGGTTAAATCTGAATTGGGATGAAGGTCCTTATTATCAGACTAAACGCTTCGATCGCTATAACCAAGTGATTGATCAAATGTTATCTGCGGGTACTGCATACCGTTGCTATTGCTCTAAAGAGCGTTTAGAACAGCTACGCGAAGATCAAATGGCCAAAGGTGAAAAACCGCGTTACGATGGTTGTTGCCGTGGTGGTAACCATAATCACAGCGCTGATGAGCCTCATGTTGTGCGTTTCTTAAATCCTCAAGAAGGTTCTGTTATTTTTGATGACAAAATTCGTGGCCCAATTGAATTTAGTAACCAAGAGCTTGACGATCTAATTATTCGTCGTACTGATGGATCCCCAACTTATAACTTCTGTGTTGTTATAGATGACTGGGATATGGAAATCACTCACGTTATTCGTGGTGAAGATCATATCAACAACACACCTCGCCAAATCAATATTCTCAAAGCATTAGGTGCGCCTGTACCAGAATATGCTCACGTATCAATGATTTTAGGTGATGATGGTAAAAAATTATCTAAACGTTATAACGCTGTCAGCGTAATGCAATATCGTGATGAGGGCTATTTACCAGAAGCACTATTAAACTACTTAGTACGTTTAGGTTGGTCTCATGGTGACCAAGAGATCTTTACTATTGATGAAATGATTGAACACTTCACTTTAGAAGCTATCAGTAAATCAGCCAGTGCATTTAATACTGATAAACTACTTTGGTTAAACCATCACTACATCAATACACTGCCAGCTGAGAAAGTCGCTGTTCATTTAGATTGGCATATCAAACAACAAAATATTGATACCAGTAATGGCCCATCATTAGTTGAACTGATCAAATTATTAGGCGAACGCTGTAAAACATTAAAAGAGATGGCTGAAAGTTGCCATTACTTCTATGTTGATTTCGAGAACTTTGAAGAAACAGCTGCGAAAAAACATTTACGCCCAGTTGCTCGTCAACCATTAGAAGTTGTTCGCGATAAATTATCAGCAATTACGGAGTGGACAGCTGAAAATATTCACCAAGCTATTCAAGATACCGCTGATGAATTGGAAATCGGTATGGGTAAAGTGGGTATGCCATTACGTGTTGCTGTAACGGGTGCAGGCCAATCTCCAGGCTTAGATGTTACTGTTCATGCTATTGGTAAAACACGGAGTATTGCACGTATTAATAAAGCATTAGACTTTATTACTGAAAGAGAAAACCAAGCTTAATTTACTCGTTAATCTTGCTTATCAAGAAAGATACATTCCTAAAATAGGGAATGTATCTTTTTTTTGTACTCTTTTTCAGCAATCAATAAATAATGTGAGATTAACTGATTGACAGTATTGTGCTTGTTGCCTATTATCAAGCCCGTTCCAGTATGTTGGGGCTATAGCTCAGTTGGGAGAGCGCTTGCATGGCATGCAAGAGGTCAGCGGTTCGATCCCGCTTAGCTCCACCAATATACTTCTAGAACAATCCAATATGTGGGGTTATAGCTCAGTTGGGAGAGCGCTTGCATGGCATGCAAGAGGTCAACGGTTCGATCCCGTTTAGCTCCACCAGAATTTTAAGATCCTGAAGAGAAATCTTCGGGATTTTTTGTTTTCTACTCTCCCTTTATTTATTTCTACTGTGCAGTGTAACCGCCATCAATGGCATAAAACGCTCCTGTTGAGAAACTGCTCTCATCTGAAAGTAAAAAAGCAACCGTTTTAGCGACTTCATCTCTAGTTGCCATTCTTTTCATTGGGTGTGTATTTGCCATCCATTCACGAACTTCGTTGGGTAGCATTTGCATTCTTGGCGTATCAACATACCCAGGCCCAATAGCATTGATCCTTATTCCTTTATCTGCAAACTCAAGCGCAGCTGAACGTGTGATCCCTAATACGGCGTGTTTAGCTGCTGTATATGCTGAAATACCCGCAATTCCCACGATGCCATTAGATGAAGAAAGATTCACAATACTCCCTCCTCCACTTTTTAATATTGCGGGTATACCATATTTCAACCCATAAAATACGCCATTGATATCTGTATCAATTACTGCTTTCCAATCTTCAATCTCATAATCCACAATAGACGTATTATGAGGCCCCGTGATCCCTGCATTATTAACCAAGCCATGTAATGCTCCAGCTTGAGACATAACAGCCTCAATCATTTTTTCGACTTGAGAAGATGAGGTCATATCAGCCTGTAAAGCAATCACTTTCTCGCCTGTTATATCAATAGAACGTGCTGTTTTTATTACTTGATCTAAATGCCTACCTGTAATGAAAACCGTCGCACCACGTTGAAATAGTAACTGTGCAATACCTTCACCTACACCAGTATTTGCACCAGTGACTAAAATCACTCTACCTTTAAAATAATCCATCATTTCAACTTTACCTCTTATCAATAACATCAGTTTCTATCAAGCAACCATAAAATAATTAACCAAAGTTAACTATATATCATGATATTTAATTAACTTTAGTTAATCAATATAAAGTTTGTTCAAAATGAATGACCTGATAATATTAACTTTAGTTAACATAATTCATGAGATGGCGTATTTATGGAAAAATGTGAATTAGAAAATGCATTGTCATTATTACAATGTACATTAGTCGCGCAGCGAACTCGTTATACCCCAGAGCAAGTCACGTGGGGTCAATATGATATTTTGGAATTATTACGCTTACGAGGTGACTTAACCCCTTCTCAATTGAGTGATTCTTTGGCTATTTCAAGACAAAATTTGTCGAAATTTATGCGAGGATTGAAATCATTAGGATTTATTGCACAAAAACGTTCTGAAAAAGATAAGCGTGAATTTATTACCCATTTAACTGATGAAGGTCACGCTTTTTTAGCAAGAGCAGCATTAGGTCGAAAACAAAATGCTGAAAAAATAAGTGAATGTTTAACGCTCGGAGAACAAACATTATTTATTGAATTAAGTCAGAAAATTATTAATGCATTAACACCTGAAAAATCCGGTATAGATAATAATTAACATCATCGCTTTAAGGGCTTTAATAGTCCTTCTAAGCCTTCAATTTTAATTGCAAGGGTCATCTCCATGAGTTGCCCTAGTTTTCCTTCAGGGAACTGTCCTTTCTTAGCAAACCATAATAAATACTCTTCAGGTAAATCAACTAACATTCGCCCTTTGTACTTACCAAATGGCATTTGTGTGTTTGCTATATCAATAAGATGCTGTTTCTCTAACATGTTCTCTACCACATTGCCCTTGAAGAAATAGTTCCGATTATAGGGTAATTTAAAGATAAAAAAAGCAGTACCCAAAGGTACTGCTTGATTTTCTGTTACTTGATTAACAAGTGATGCAATTTACATTGTTATTTTATTCACATGCTACCTATCTATTTTATCTTCCAAGATTAAACAAACAGACCTGCGATAGCTGCGGATAAGAAGCTTACTAATGTAGAACCAAACAGTAATTTCAAACCGAAACGAGAAACAACGTTTCCTTGTACTTCGTTTAAACCTTTAATCGCACCTGCCACAATCCCGATTGAAGAGAAGTTAGCAAATGAAACTAAGAATACAGACAAGATACCAACAGAACGCGGTGAAATTTCAGCAGCAATATCTTGTAAGCTACCCATTGCAACGAATTCGTTAGACACTAGTTTAGTTGCCATAACACTACCAACACGTAATGCATCTTGCTCAGGAACACCAATAACCCATGCTAATGGATAAAAAACGTAACCTAAGCAATCTTGGAAGCTAATACCAAAAATCATGCTGAAAATTGCATTCACTGCAGCAATTAAGGCAATGAACCCAATCAGCATTGCAGCTACGATTAACGCAACTTTGAAACCAGCTAGAATGTATTCACCTAACATTTCAAAGAAGCTTTGACCTTCATGAAGATTACCCATTTGAATATCTTCTTCATTCTCAACAGAATATGGGTTAATCACCGAAAGGACGATAAAGGTACTGAACATATTCAGTACTAGAGCAGCAACAACGTATTTTGGATCTAACATTGTCATGTATGCACCAACAATTGACATTGATACTGTCGACATTGCTGTTGCAGCCATAGTGTACATACGACGCTGAGACATTTTGCCTAAAACATCTTTATAAGCAATAAAGTTCTCTGATTGACCAAGAACTAATGAGCTCACTGCATTGAATGATTCCAGTTTCCCCATACCATTCACTTTAGAAAGCACTGTACCGATAATACGGATCACGAAAGGTAATACTTTGATATGCTGAAGAATACCAATTAATGCAGAAATAAAGATAATTGGACATAAAACATTCAGGAAGAAGAATGCTAAACCACCTTTCATCATGCCACCGAATACGAACTCAGTACCTTGTGCGGCATAACCTAATAAGTGATCAAATAATCCAGCGAATCCACGAACAAAGCCCTCGCCAACATCAGAGTTGAGGAAAAACCATGCTAATGCGATTTCAATAACTAATAACTGCACGATATAACGCAGACGGATCCCTTTGCGATTGTTACTCGCAATGAATGCTAATGCGCCAATAACGGCGAGTGCTAAAACGAAGTGAATGATAGAAGACATGCATGCTCCAAAAATAAAAATAAATCTTGTAGAGCATTTTATGTAACGCGTAACATTACGATGTGATTTTTGTCACAATACTATGAAACCATATACACACTATTTATTAAATAAGATAGGTTGATCACATTTTCAAAGTTACTTAAGGAACATTAAATGTACATTTAGCTTAAGTAAAAAATGCTACTAGGAAGGTTTTCCAGTAGCATTTATTAAATAGTAGAATGATTATTTCGATTGATCAAGTAATCGTATCATTTCATCTTCATCGATAACAGTTATCCCTAATTCATTAGCTTTCACTAACTTAGAGCCAGCCGCTTCACCCGCAATCACCATGTCAGTTTTTTTAGAAACACTTCCACTCACTTTTGCACCTAATGCAACTAATCTGTCTTTTGCTTCATCACGGGTTAACTGTGAAAGTGATCCAGTTAACACGACAGTTTTACCTGCAAAAGGATTTTCACCCACTTCATGAGTCACAATAATAGGTGCTTGCCATGTAATACCAGCATCATTGATCAATTGATCAATAACCGTTCTATTGTGTTCTTCTTGGAAGAAATTAACGACATGTTTAGCCACGATATCGCCTACATCAGGGACTAATTTTAGCGCGTCAACATCCGCATTTCGTAATGCTTCAAGCGTAGAAAAATGGGCGGTTAATCCACTTGCCGTTGCTTCACCGACTTCTCTAATTCCGAGAGCATAAATAAAACGCGCAAATGTCGTTGATTTAGCCTTGTCTAAAGCAGTGATCAATTTTTTTGCTGATTTTTCACCCATTCGCTCTAAACCAGATAGGATTTTTTCATCTAAACGAAAAAGATCTGCTGGCGTTTTGACATACTCTTTTTCAACCAGTTGGTCGATAATTTTATCGCCCATACCATCGACATCCATCGCACGACGAGAAACAAAATGCTTAAGTGCTTCTTTACGTTGTGCACCACAAATTAATCCTCCTGTACAACGCGCTACCGCTTCGCCTTCAATACGCTCTATATCAGATTGGCAAATTGGGCATTGCGTTGGAAAAATAATCTCTTGTGCATCAGCTGGACGTTTCTCTTCGATCACACTAACAACCTGAGGAATAACATCACCTGCTCGACGAATAACCACCGTATCGCCAATGCGTATCCCTAAGCGTTCAATTTCATCAGCATTGTGTAATGTAGCATTACTCACAACAACACCAGCAACTTGTACCGGCTCTAAACGAGCAACAGGGGTAATTGCTCCAGTACGTCCAACTTGAAATTCGACATCTTTGATAATCGTCATTTGCTCTTGAGCTTGAAATTTATAAGCAATAGCCCAACGTGGTGCTCTTGAGACAAAACCCAGCTCTTCTTGCAGAGCAATATCATCCACCTTAATAACGACACCATCGATATCAAAGCCTAAGTTAGGGCGAATTTCTTCTACATGGTGGTAAAAATCAAGTACTGCTTTGCTACCTGTGCAAAGTTTAACAGCATCACTAACGGGCAATCCCCATTTTTTAAACTGTTGTAGGCGCTTATAGTGGCTTGTTGGTAATTCTCCACCTTCGAGTACCCCGACCCCATAACAGAAAAAGGTTAATGGACGTTTTGCTGTGATACGGGGATCAAGCTGTCTTAATGAGCCGGCTGCAGCATTACGAGGGTTAGCAAAAACTTTTCCACCTGTGCGACGAGCTTCCTCATTTAAATATTCAAACCCTTTTTCATTCATAAAGACTTCGCCACGGATCTCAATACGAGTAGGAATATTTTCACCATATAAACGCAGTGGAATGGCTTTGATCGTTCTTACATTCTCAGTGATATTTTCCCCTGTTGTACCATCACCACGCGTTGCAGCTTGTACTAATACTCCATTTTCATAAAGTAAACTGACAGCCAATCCATCTAATTTTAATTCACAGCAGAAAGTAATCTCTTCACTATTCTTTAAACGATCACGTAAACGCTTATCAAACGCCAGATAGCTTGTTTCATCAAAAGCATTATCTAAGGAGAGCATCGGAATTTCATGTCTCACTTGCTCAAATGCAGTTAGAGGTAAGGCACCAACTCGCTGTGTAGGCGAATCAGAGGTAATTAATTCGGGATATTCAGCTTCTAATGCTTTTAGCTCATTCATTAAGCGATCGTATTCAGCATCAGGTATTTCAGGTGCGTCCATGACATGATAGAGATATTCATGGTGACGTAGAGTAACGCGAAGTTTATCAATTTTTTGTTGAGTGTTTTTATTCATGATTATCACCAAAGAAGAAAAACCCCCGCAAGCGGGGGTATTTTTACAGATATATACTCTAAATAATTCGAGGTGCAGCTAGGCGACAAGTAAACGAATCGCTAGGAGCATTCATCAGTATGTGACTAGTGCGAATGAACGTAGTCAACAACGCTGCAACTTGAAGTATGACGAGTATAAAGCTATTGATTTAGATCCAACGTCCTGCGAATTCTAGATTTATAAAGCTCGATTTTTTGTGGCGTTAAGAGTTTGCGTTCATCATCCAGCACAACACCACCTACATCAGATGCTATACGTTGAGCCGTAAGTAACATCAATTTAAAGTTTTGGTTAGCATCACCATAAGATGGCACCATCATAAACATTGATACACCTGGTGTCGTCAATTCCGCCATTGTATCAATATTAAATGTTCCCGGTTTCACCATATTCGCTAAACTAAACAATACAGGCCCATTAGCTGTTGGATTAAGATGACGATGGAAAATATTCATTTCACCAAACTGGAATCCAGCTTGAATGATACTTTGCATTAACGCTTCACCATCCAGCATTTGACCATGATGTGCACTTACGTTTAGAACAATAACCAGCTCTTTCTCTGCTTCTGACGCTTGTGAAGCCGATTCTGCCATTGACTCTTCAGCAGGAACATGATGCGAAACCTCAGTTTCAACAGGAGTCACATGAGCCGCTGTCTCTGAAATTGAAGGCTCAAAATTTGCAGATGGGCTTTCTGTATTAACGTGTGATTTTATTTCACTCGCAACATTAACCGCAGGAGCTGGTTTTGGCTCATCTCTAACAATAGGTGCTGGCTCTTTTTCAATCACATCAAAAACACCAAGGCTGGGCTCTTGCTGTAATGAAGTATCGTGAGAGTTCCCTTTTGTTTGGGTTTCAGACATTAATGGATCACTATCTACCACTGAAATTTCAGGTTCATGTAGAGGCGCCGATTTTATCGGTGGCTCACTCTCCCGCTTTTCAGTAGAGGATAAAGTTGATGTCTGATGACTAGCCTCAGCATATTGTGGTTCGTCATCGTTCTCATCTGACTGATAATTCTGTTTCTGACGTTTTACTGGGCGATTACGGAAAAGCTTAGAACGCTCTTTTCGACCAATCCATAAGCCGTGTAATAACAAAGCTATGATTAAAATCGCACCAACAACGATTAATATCAGACGCAAATTTTGCTGCATCATTTCTATCTCTGTTGTCTTGAGGTTTAATAGCCACGTTGGCAAATATTACTTTTTACTAAGAGTATTTGCCAATGCTCATAAGTGCAAGCCAATACTTAATTTTCTTGTCACAAAGATACACACATCAATCTCTTATGCACATTTTTTAGACAATTCATGACTAGTAAGGCTGATTATCTCCCTATATGATACTAGCTTGCCCTCATTGGAGAGAATAGGAAGTATGACAAATTTGACAGAAACGAATAAAAATTTAAATGGATTTCATTATTTTGCTCTTGGTTGGCGTTTAATTACACGCAAAGGGCTAAAACGTTTTGTTATCTTACCATTACTAGCCAATATTATTATTCTCGGAAGCGCCTTTTGGTGGTTATATGGTCAAATTGGTGGCATGGTCAATTGGATGATGGAAAAAGTGCCTGATTGGTTACAGTGGTTGAGTTATTTAATCTGGCCATTATCCGTTATTTTTATCTTATTAGTGTTCACTTATTTCTTTAGTACCTTAGCCAATATTATCGCTTCTCCGTTTAATGGATTATTGGCTGAGAAATTAGAAGGCCAAATAACTGGCATTGCACCACCAGATACGGGTATTGCGGGTATATTGAAAGATGTTCCACGTATTTTAAAACGTGAGCTAATTAAAATAGCTTATTATTTACCACGCGCTATTGTCTTGTTATTGCTCTATTTTATTCCTGCTATCGGACAAACCGTTGCCCCTATTTTATGGTTTGCTTTTGGTGCTTGGATGATGGCAATTCAATATAATGACTTCCCATTTGATAACCATAAAATTTCATTTTCAGCGATGAAATCCTCACTCAAACAGGACAAATGGAATAACCTTCAATTTGGTATGGTTATTAATATTTTTACCATGATCCCTATTCTAAATTTAGTCATCATGCCCGTCGCAATTTGTGGAGCAACGGCAATGTGGTGCGATCGTTATCGTAAACAGCATGTGCAAGATGGGCAGTGGTAAGCCTAACTAATTTAGCAACATCTCGATAAATACAAAAAACCCCGTTTTATTTAATTGTAAGCGGGGTTTTATTTTAAACTTTTTTCAATAGCGTGGTTGGGCTTATTTTGTTATTAGCCAGACTACTCAATTAATGAACGAATATAATCTTTGGTTTCTTCTCTATCCATCGGCTCACGCTCATTAATTCCCATTTCAAAGATATTTAATGCACCATCTAGTTTTTCAATAATCTCTTCATCATCTCGAATGCAGAGAATATAAGCATTTTCAAACGGTGTGAGATCAACCAATCGTAACCCTTTTTCTGTCAAAAAGTAGTTAATATATTCCAAATAAGGTAGTTCATAAGGCAACATATAAGGATCAATACTCACCTCATCCCAATCAATATTTTCAACTTGAGATAAAATCAGTGCGCCAGGTGATTCAGACAAAGAAATCTGTTCTAACGATTTCAAGTCAGGAATATCACCAAAATATTCTGTCCATTCCACATAATCCATTAATCCTTGAGCAGAGAGCGATTCGTATAGCCAATTAAGTACATCTTCTTGAGCATCGGACTCGGGTAAATTTTCACGCAAAGCTTGCGCATCTAATTCTGGTACAGCGAGTTCAAGTGCGTTAATCAACTCTTCAATGGTTTCCATTATGACCCCTGTATTTGCAAGAAATGTAGTTAAAAATAGATTATCAGCCATCAATATACTGCACATCTCTTGATTTATTAATTTGTGAATTGTCTCACTGACTCTTGATTAGAATCTTTTGGAATAAAAAGATAAAAAAGTTATAAGTATATTCATAAAGCTTATTTCCATCTTTAGCTTGATGGCGTATGGTAATTTCATCTGACCTTATAAAAAATCATGTACCGAGGATAAAAATGAGCAAGATTTTCGAAGACAACTCGCAAACTATTGGGCACACTCCTTTAATTCGCTTAAAGCATTTCGGAAATGGTAACATTCTGGCTAAAGTGGAATCTCGTAACCCAAGCTTCAGTGTAAAATGCCGTATCGGTGCCAACATGATTTGGGATGCAGAGAAGAAAGGTATTCTTAAAGAGGGTGTTGAGCTTGTAGAACCTACTAGTGGTAATACTGGGATTGCTTTGGCTTATGTTGCAGCAGCTCGTGGCTACAAATTAACACTGACAATGCCTGATACCATGAGTGTAGAGCGCCGTAAATTACTCAAAGCATTAGGGGCTAATTTAGTGCTGACTGAAGGCGCAAAAGGCATGAAAGGGGCTATCGATAAAGCCAATGAAATTCGTGATAGCGATCCTGGCCGTTACCTTTTACTACAACAATTTAGTAATCCAGCTAACCCTGAAATTCATGAAAAAACCACAGGCCCTGAAATCTGGAATGACACTGATGGTGAAGTAGCTGCTGTTATTGCTGGCGTCGGCACTGGCGGTACTATTACAGGTATTGGTCGCTATTTGAAAAAGACACAAGGTAAAGCAGTAACAATGGTTGCGGTTGAACCAGCAGACTCCCCTGTTATAACTCAAGCTCTAGCTGGTGAAGAAATTAAACCAGGCCCTCATAAAATCCAAGGCATCGGAGCAGGTTTTATTCCTGAAAACCTAGATTTATCGTTACTGGATCGCGTTATTCAAATCACTAACGAAGAAGCCTTTGATACTGCTCGTGAACTTATGACGAAAGAAGGTATTCTCGCAGGTATTTCTTCAGGTGCAGCTATTGCGGCAGCCGTAAAACTTGCAAAAGAGCCCGAATTTGCAAACAAAGAAATTGTGGTTATCTTGCCTTCTTCAGGTGAGCGTTATTTAAGTACACCACTTTTTGCTGATATTTCTGACAGCTAAATCGCATCACTCAATTGTAAAATATTTATTAAAAAAGCACCTCAATGGTGCTTTTTTTGTGGTAGAGATCAAAGTTTGTCATCCAGACAGGTGATTTATTTCTTCGAGTTTAGTATTTAATCAATTAATTATTTCGAAGGTCGAAATTAATCAGAAAATAACCGAGATAACAAAACGAACTCTTTTATCTTTCTGAACACTATTTTTATCAGATGACGCTTTACGACTTAATATTATCTGATATTGCTACGCAAAGCAGGACAAATTCATCTACACTTACTAAGTCCTGACTTAATGTGAACAATTGAGTTATAAAAGGAAAATATCCTATGTACCAGCAAGAAGTTACTATTACAGCACCAAACGGCTTACATACTCGTCCTGCGGCACAATTTGTAAAAGAAGCCAAAACATTCTCTTCAGATATCACGCTTATCTCTAGCGGCAAATCTGCCAGCGCGAAGAGCCTTTTCAAATTACAAACGTTAGGCTTAACTCAAGGTACTGTTGTGACTATCTCTGCAGAAGGCGAAGATGAAAAACAAGCCGTTGAAGCATTGGTAAAATTAATGGCGGAATTAGAATAATTCGCGATTAATTATTAACACAGTATTTATTCCCCTGAAACTATTCAGGGGAGTTAATTTCAATGATGATTTTAAAACAACAGTATTTTGCAATCCTATTCTTTTAAGATTATCACCAGCAAGTCGTAGGATAAATTATGATTTCAGGAATTTTAGCATCACCCGGTATCGCATTTGGTCAGACCCTTCTCCTCAAAGAAGAACCTATCATTATTAGCCAACGTAAGATCCAAAGTGATGAAATTGAGGATCAAATCGAACGCTTTAAAGACGGCCGTAATAAATCTGCACAACAACTAGAAATTATTAAAGAACGTGCTGAAAAAAACCTTGGTGCGGATAAAGCCGAAATCTTTGAAGGTCATATCATGTTGCTAGAAGATGAAGAATTAGAACAAGAAATTGTTGCTCTCATCAAAAGTGACAAAAAAACCGCTGAAGCTGCTGTTCAATCAGTTATTGAAGATCAAGCAACTGCATTAGAAGCGTTAGATGACGAATATCTAAAAGAGCGTGCGGCTGACGTCCGTGATATTGGTAAACGCTTGATGCGCAATATTTTAGAAATGCCAATTATCGATCTAAGCGCTATTTCAGAAAAAGTTATTTTAGTTGCAACAGACCTTACCCCTTCTGAAACTGCTCAATTAAGCTTAGACAACGTATTAGGTTTTATCACTGATTTAGGCGGTAGAACATCTCACACCTCTATTATGGCTCGTTCATTAGAAATTCCAGCTATCGTAGGAACATCTAATGCGACACAAACCATTAAAAAAGACGATTATCTTGTTCTTGATGCGATTAATAACAAAATCATTATTAATCCATCAGATGAGGAACTCGAAACATTAAAAGCAATCAAAGACGAGTACCTGCACGAAAAAGAAGAATTGGCAAAACTTAAAGACCTACCTGCTATTACACTTGATGGGCATCAAGTCGAAGTTTGCGCTAATATTGGTACAGTTCGAGATGTTGCGGGTGCTGAACGTAACGGTGCTGAAGGTGTTGGTCTGTATCGTACTGAATTCTTATTTATGGATAGAGACTCTTTACCAACAGAAGAGGAACAATTCCAAGCCTATAAAGCGGTAGCCGAAGCAGTAGGAAGTTCTGCGGTCATTATTCGTACTATGGATATTGGTGGTGATAAAGACTTACCTTACATGAACCTACCAAAAGAAGAGAACCCATTCTTAGGCTGGCGTGCAATTCGTATTTGTCTTGACCGTAAAGAGATCCTTCATCCACAATTACGTGCTATCTTAAGAGCATCTGCTTTTGGTAAACTACGCATTATGTTTCCAATGATTATCTCTGTTGAAGAGATCCGTGCATTGAAAGCAGAACTTGAAATACTAAAAAGCCAGCTTCGTGAAGAAAAGAAAGCTTTTGATGAATCTATTGAAGTCGGTGTGATGGTAGAAACCCCTGCCGCAGCAGTGATGGCTCGTCATATGGCAAAAGAAGTTGACTTTTTTAGTATTGGGACTAACGATCTAACACAATATACTCTGGCTGTAGACCGTGGAAATGAGCTGATATCTCATCTATATAATCCAATGTCACCTGCAGTACTCAACCTGATAAAACAGGTAATTGATGCATCACATGCTGAAGGTAAATGGACTGGAATGTGTGGTGAACTTGCTGGAGATGAACGAGCAACATTGCTCCTTCTCGGCATGGGATTAGATGAGTTTAGTATGAGTGCTATTTCAATTCCTCGCATCAAAAAAGTGATTCGTAACGCGAATTACGATGATGCAAAAGCACTAGCAGAGCAAGCACTTGCTCAGCCAACTGCTAAAGAATTGATGGACTTAGTAGAAACTTTTACTAAAGAAAAGACACTGTGCTAATCGCATTAGCCAGAGCCCGGTCCCAACTACAATAATTAGGAGAAGATTCATGGGTCTGTTTGATAAATTAAAATCACTGGTTTCAGAGGAAAAGAAAGGCAGTGGCACGATTGATATTGTCGCACCACTTTCAGGTGAAATCGTCAATATCGAAGAAGTTCCTGATGTTGTTTTCGCTGAAAAAATCGTAGGTGACGGTATTGCTATCAAACCTGCTGGTAATAAAATTGTTGCGCCAGTCGATGGTACTATCGGTAAAATTTTCGAGACTAACCATGCTTTCTCTATTGAGTCTGACAACGGTATCGAGTTATTTGTCCACTTCGGTATCGACACTGTTGAACTGAAAGGTGAAGGGTTTAAACGTATCGCTGAAGAAGGTCAGCAAGTAAAAGTCGGTGATACTATTTTAGAATTTGACTTAGCTGTATTAGAAGAAAAAGCAAAATCAGTTTTAACACCCGTTGTTATCTCTAATATGGATGAAATTCAAGGTTTAACCAAAATGACAGGCCCAGTTACTGTTGGTGAAACCGTTATTATTCAGATTAAAAAATAATCTTCTGTAATGTTCTCTATTTAAACCGCCACCCATATGTGGCGGTTTTTTTATATTCAAAACCCTAAGACCAAAGACCCAAAATACTCTAAATAATTCAAGATGTAGCTAGGCGACAAGTAAATAAGTCGCTAGGAACATACACAAGTATGTGCCTAGTGCGAATGAACGCAGTCAACAACGCTACACCTTAAAGTATGACGAGTAACGCTGCAGTTTGAATTATGACGAGTAAACACCCGTCGACAAATAACGATCCCCTCTATCACACACAATCGCCACAATCACTGCCCCTGGATTTTCTTTTGCAACGCGCAGAGCGCCAGCAACAGCCCCTCCAGAACTTACGCCACAGAAGATACCCTCTTGACTTGCTAAAAGGCGCATTGTTGATTCAGCTTCGGTTTGAGACATATCAATCACACTATCCACCAGCTCTTTTTTAAAAATTCCCGGCAAATAAGCGGGTGACCAGCGACGAATACCTGGAATTTGGCTTTTTTCTTCTGGCTGAAGTCCAATGATTTGTACTTGGTCAGATTGTGTTTTTAAATAACTACCTACACCTGTAATGGTGCCTGTTGTGCCCATACTTGACACAAAATGTGTAATACGGCCTTGCGTCTGTTGCCAAATTTCGGGGCCTGTTGACAAAAAATGGGCTCTTGGGTTATCTGGATTATTAAATTGATCTAATACCTTTCCTTCGCCCTGCTGTTCCATTTGTTGTGCAAGATCTCGCGCACCTTCCATACCGACTTCACGACTTACTAAAATCAATTCTGCGCCATAAGCTTGCATAGAAGCTTGACGCTCTTTACTCATATTCTCAGGCATTAACAATTTTAAGCGGTAACCTTTTACCGCCGCAATCATCGCCAAGGCAATCCCCGTATTACCACTGGTTGCTTCAATCAGCGTATCACCCGGTTTTATTTCACCGCGTAATTCCGCTTGTTCAATCATCGATAATGCAGCTCTGTCTTTAACTGAACCTGCAGGATTATTGCCTTCAAGTTTAACCCAGATTTCAGCGTCTACCTCTTGCGTAAGTCGTTGTAGTTTTACTAATGGTGTATTACCAATAAATTGTTCTAACCCTGCCACAATAAGTCCCTGCTCATTTATTTGTCTGTATTAATGAAGAAATCACATTTAACTTATTAACGCAATAATATTAATGCAATTCGATAAGTCTCTTTGCTTTTATAGAAACCAAAACACCCATGCCAGAAATAAGCATGGGTGAAAAAGAGTGAAATTAGCGATAGATTAATAATGAAATTAGGCAGTATAAGCTAACGATACCGTTTTTAAGGGTGTATCGCCCGAATATAAACGGGCTTGAGCACCGCCCATATAATAGGTGTTTCCTTTTGTTGGTGTTAAAGACATCTCATTCCATACTGCCGTAATTGGCGTTTTACTCCATCCTATGGGTTGTAAAATCAATTGCCAATAATGTCCTTTAGGTGAAACCTCAATAACTTTAACCGGTAATCGACAAACACTATTTTCATGTGTACTTAATGCTATTTCCCAAGGGCGTAAAAACACATCGACTGAACCTTGATAAAGCGGTGTCACCGATAATGGCAAGTGATATCCCCCAATCTGTAATTGAGCGCCATTAATTTCACCTTGTAGATGATTCACATCACCTAGAAATTCTAAAACAAAGCGACTTTGTGGTGATTGCCATACTTCTTGTGGTGTCCCTACTTGCTCTATTTTACCATTCCCCATAATCACAATGCGATCAGCAACTTCCATCGCTTCCTGTTGATCATGAGTCACAAAGACACTGGTAAATTTAAGCTCTTCATGCAATTCACGTAGCCAACGGCGTAATTCTGTTCTTACTTTGGCATCTAAAGCACCAAAAGGCTCATCTAATAATAAAATTTGAGGCTCTACAGCCAAAGCCCTAGCTAAAGCCACCCGCTGTTTTTGCCCACCCGATAATTGTGCTGGATAACGTTGCGCTAAATGAGGCAATTGGATCATCTCTAACAACTGCTGCACTTTTTTATGAATAGCTTCTTTGTTCGGGCGCTCTCGTCGAGGTAATACTGTTAAACCAAAAGCAATATTCTCAAATACGGTCATATGGCGAAACAGCGCATAGTGCTGAAAAACAAAGCCAACTTTACGATCTCTCGCATGCAATTGGCTAACATCCTGCCCTTCAAAACAGATTTTCCCTTGGGTTTGATGTTCTAATCCCGCAATAATACGTAAAAGCGTTGTTTTTCCTGATCCTGAAGGCCCTAACAGTGCCACCATTTCACCTGAGGCGACATCAAGGGTGACATCATGCAACACTTCAGTGCGATCAAAATATTTTGTGACACTATTAATTTCAATACTCATATTTTGCCTCTACTTTGTGTCAATAATGATGTCATTGCTGACGGGCTAAATGCCATTGCAAAGCACTTTTAAACATTAAGGTAAAAATTGCCATCATCGCGAGTAATGCAGCTGCAGTAAATGCACCAACAGTATTGTAATCTTGATGCAGCAATTCAACTTGTAACGGCAATGAATAGGTTTCACCACGAATAGCACCAGATACCACAGAAACAGCGCCGAACTCACCAATGGCTCTGGCATTGGTTAAAACCACACCATATAACAATGCCCAGCGAATATTTGGTAATGTCACACGCCAAAACATTTTCCAACCACTCGCCCCTAATAACACCGCGGCTTCATCTTCTTGGCTACCTTGGCTCATCATCACCGGCACCAGTTCTCTAACAACAAAAGGACAAGTGACAAATACGGTGACTAAAACCATTCCCGGCCATGAGAACATAAGCTGAATATCAAACTGAGATAACCATTGACCAGCCCAGCCATTACTGCCGTAAAAAAGCAAGTAGAGCAGTCCAGCGACAACAGGCGATACCGCAAAAGGGATATCAATGAGTGTCATTAATAGTTGTCGCCCCGGAAAACGAAAGCGAGTAACCAGCCATGCCATACTGACACCAAACAACATATTGACAGGCACCGTGATTAACGCGATTAATACCGTTAACCAGACAGCATGTAACATATCGCTGTCTAATAAGTTTTCAGTAAATATTTCAACACCTTTTGAAAACGCAGTCATAAAGATCCACGCAATCGGCACAACTAAAAATAAAATGGATAACACAACGCCTGTAAGGATTAATCCCCACTTTACCCAATCTATTTGGCGACGATAGATAGAGCGTTGTTGCATAATATCTGACATCAATGCCCCCTCAACCGTTGACCAAATCGGCTTTGTAATCCATTAATTGAAAACAGTAAGACTAAAGAAACAAGTAAAATCACGGAAGCCACAGCACTTGCCGCAGGATAATCAAATTCTTGCAATCGAATAAAAATCATCAAAGAAACGACTTCTGTTTGCCATGCAATATTGCCAGCAATAAAAATCACAGCGCCAAACTCACCTAAACTGCGCGTAAACGAGAGCGCAGTTCCCGCTATTAGCGCCGGCGATAACTCCGGTAATACAACCTTACGAAAAGTTTGCCAACGACTCGCCCCGAGTGTTTCAGCCGCTTCTTCATACTCAGGGCCTAACTCTTCAAGCACTGGCTGAACTGTTCTTACAACAAAAGGTAAACTGGTAAAAGCCATAGCAACGGCGATGCCAATCCATGTATTAATGACTTTGATATCAAATTTATCCAATACAAAACCGTACCAGCCTTGTGTTGAAAAAAGAGTTGCAAGCGTCAAGCCAGCAACAGCCGTAGGTAAAGCGAAAGGTAAATCCATTAAACCGTCAAGTAGTCGTCTACCCGGAAAACGGTAACGAGTAATGATCCATGCAAGCAACATACCGAAAATAGCATTAAAAATACTGGCAACCGCAGCCGCTAATAGTGTGACTTTATACGCAGCCACAATTTGAGGATGTGTTATCACCGCCCAATATTGGGACCAACTCATATCAGAAAGTTGCACAACCAGCGCACTCATTGGTAATAGTAAGATCAAGCAGGTATAAAATAGTGTTCCGCCTAAGCTTAATCCAAATCCCGGTAATACCCGCTTACTGGTTGTGGTAAACATTATTGACGTCCTTGCACTAATAACTTGTCAAGCATGCCATCAGTTGTGAAATGCGTTTTCATCACGTTATTCCAATCACCAAATATCTCTTCAACGGTAAATAAAGATGTTGTTGGAAACTGTGCTGCTTTTTGAGCCATGACTGCTTTATCATTTACGCGATAGTTAAATTGCGTGATGATCTCTTGTGCTCTAGGACTGTATAAATAATTGAGGTAAGCTTTTGCCAATGTTTCTGTGTTATTACGTTGCACATTTTTATCAATCCAAGCGACTGGAAACTCAGCTAGAATATCTACGGGTGGCACAATAACTTGATATTCATCTTCACCATATTGCTGGCGAATATTATTAACTTCGGATTCAAAACTGATCAGCACATCCCCAAGCCCACGTTCAATAAAAGAGGTTGTAGCACCACGACCTCCCGTATCAAACACTTCAACATTTTTAAGGAACTTTTTCATTGCTTCTTGGGTTTTTGCATCATTACCATAAGCTTTTTCAAAAGCGCCCCAAGCAGCTAAATAGGTATAACGCCCATTACCTGATGTTTTTGGATTAGGGAAAACCACTTTGACATCTTCGCGGGTTAAATCCTCCCATGTTGTAATATTTTTAGGATTACCTTTGCGAACTAAATACGCCATAGTGGAATAATAAGGTGAGCTATTGTTAGGCAAACGTTGTTGCCAATCTGCAGGAATAAGCTTGCCTTTATCATGCAGAATTTGCACATCTGTAACTTGGTTATAGGTCACTACATCCGCAGGTAGCCCTTGCAATATCGCAAGTGCTTGCTTAGAAGAACCCGCATGAGATTGTTTAATAGTCACTTTGTCATCAGGATGCTGCGCATCCCACTGCGTTTTAAAATCACTATTTAGCTGTGTGAATAACTCTCGCGCAATGTCATAAGAGCTATTAAGTAATTGAGCGGCCCCTGCATAACTACTAACAACCAAAGACAATACTGCGGTTGTTTGTAATGCAAAGGTTTTGATTGTATTTTTCTTCATCAAAAGTACCCATCATTGTAAGTTTTATTCTAATGGTTACTTTATCGGCTTTATTTATAACAGTGTAGTTAGCTTTTGTTATTTGATATAACTGAAAGATATTAAAAATGAATAAAACTCAGGCTAATTTATTAAATTTGTATCAATTACTATTAATATGAAAAAAATTCAGACAAAAATGCCAGCTTTAAAAGCAGGCATTTCATTAATAAAACGTATTTAACACTAGATAATGATTACAGTGCTTTTAATACTTCGTAAGAAGGTGCGAAGTAATAACTTCCTGTTACCGGTTTACTCATACGTAATAGGTCGTCATGTTTGCCATCTAATTCACCAAACATGCTCAATAATTGCTGCTCGATGTTATATAAACGACCACAGTAAGCTAAGAAATATAAACCATGTTTGCCGCTTGCAGTGCCGTAAGGTAGGCTGTGACGTAAAATCGCTAACTCTTCACCATCTTCTTCAATCACAACACGAGAAACGTGAGATGTCACATTACGTTCTGATTCATCAAGTTCAACACTGTCTTTTTTAGTACGACCGATCATTTTCTCTTGATCTGATTCACTAAAACGAGCCCATTTTTTTAGGTTATGCTCATAACGTTGAACTAAAACATAACTACCACCCGCATCAACACCATCATTAATTAGCGCAACACCATAACGCTCATCATCTTGTGGATTTTCTGTACCATCAATAAAACCACTTAAATCGCGCTCTTCTATCCAACGGAAACCATGAATTTCTTCTTCAACTTTGATTGCATCACCAAAAGCAGTAATTGCAGCTTGAGCGAGTGAGAAATTCACATCATGGCGCATAGATTGAATGTGAATAAGGAGATCACGTTGTGTCGCTGGTGCTAAACCTTTACCTAATGGGCGAAAAGGTTTTAGCTCAGGAGCACTGTTTTCATCTGATAATTTTTTCCAAAGATCAGAGCCAAATGCAACAACTGCGCCTAATGACGCATCAGGAAATTGCTTTTGTAAATCAGATAATGATTGCATGAATTTCTGACACCCTTCACGCAGAGCATCTAATTCACCCACGACCATTGCTTCAATAAAAAGACCAAATTTACTATGTGAGACTAAAATGCCACTTTGTGCATGAGACATATTGCTTTCCTAATCAATAATCAAAACACCCAAAATGATGTTGATTATATCGAATATTTTTTTCTGAATATTTGCCTTTTAACAAATATCAGACAGTCTAGTTATAAACTATTCCTTGTTTTATAAGGAATAGCGTTAAAGCGATTTATTAAGCCAAATAATTTGCGTTAATGTCCAGTTTGATAAAACTTCATCAGGTGGCATTAATCCGTCGGGGCCATCCCATTGGCCACTAAAGACATAACTTACCGATTTAGCTTCTGCAGATTGGCACAAAATGGTTCTCTGCTTTTCGTCTTTAGGACCTTTGCTACACGCACCAAATGCTTTCTTATAAATATCTTTAAATGGTGTACCTATCGTTGTGCCCCAATCTGTCATTGCCTTATCATCAAAGACTTCTATTTTCTCAACGGTACTTTTTTCTTTGCCATAGAAAGCCACTTGAACTTTATTATCTTTTAATGCTTGAACGACAACAATAATATCACTACCTTGCATCTCCATACCTTCACGGTAATTGAAGCTACCACCTAACTCATTTTTTATTTCACTTTCTGTTATTTTTGTTGATTGGGTGATATTTCCTAACCCATTAGCAGAAACGGTTAACGTATCATTTGAAAACCAATTCATCGGATTTAGTGCAGAAAAAGACATTCCTCCCATGGATGAACAGCCACTTAATAGCAAAACACTCGTGCTTAAACACAAGGGTAACCAAAACTTAGGCATCATTTATTTCTCCGTTAAACTTTTTCATCACACATTAAAATAGATATTGAGGGTATCAAGCACACCTTATCTTACTCTTTGTATTGCCTCAAACATCAGGCTAAAACAGTTACAATAAGTCAGCATAACAAAATATATACTGATTTGATCTTAGATAACCACATGAAAAGAAAGCCTAGTTACGACCATCAACATAACATTTTGTTCCACAGAAAAGGCAATATCAGATTTTACGTATAAAATAAGAAGTATAAACGTAAGAATAGAAACAAAGAAAAAGAGATAAGTATAAAGGGAAGAGAAACAACCCCTAAAGATATCAGGGGTTTAAACACAATTAAAGATCGAAATCCTGATCAACAATTAATCGCTTAGTATAAGTTGTGCTTTCTTGATTTTGATCTTCATACAATAACTTCTCAAACATACAAATTGTTGCATCATTTTCTTCTGGTACAACTAATGTAATTTGTGGGCATCCTTTCGCAATCAGTTTTTTCTCTAATCGGGAGATCAATGCATTCGCAATGCCTCTTCCTCGAAAGTCAGGATGAACAGCTAAATAGTATAAAGAGCCACGATGACCATCGTAGCCTCCCATCACAGTGCCTACAAGCTCACCTGACACTTCTGCTATCAAAAATAAATCGGGTGAGTGGTTTAACTTTCTTTCAATATCAATTTCAGGATCGTTATCGGGCGATATCAAATCGCAACGCTCCCAAAGTGTAATAATTGCCTCAAAATCATCTTGGCGAAATACACGTATTTCCATGGCTTTGCCCATTATTAGTCATATAAATCTGAATTTATTATCGCTTGTTTAGTTTATGAATCAACTTGAAAATGAGAACATAGACAATATGAAGTTCTATTTTTAATAAATATGATAAAAACTGTAGGTTATTATGAGTTTACCTGATATTCATCGCGTTAAAGAATTTTTCTTATCACTACAAGATACAATTTGTCACTCTCTTGAAAATATAGACCAAAAAGGCACTTTTCAGCAAGATACTTGGGAAAGAAAAGAAGGTGGTGGTGGTCGTACTCGCGTTTTAACTAATGGCGCTCTTTTTGAACAAGCTGGCGTCAATTTTTCACATGTTTATGGCGACACTTTACCGAAATCAGCCACTGCACATCGCCCCGAATTAGCAGGGCGTCGCTTCCAAGCAATGGGAGTTTCATTAGTTATTCACCCTATTAATCCTTATATTCCGACTTCTCATGCTAATGTGCGTTTTTTTATTGCTGAAAAAGAAGGTGAAGATCCAGTGTGGTGGTTTGGTGGTGGCTTTGACTTAACACCTTATTATGGATTTGAAGAAGATGTTATTCATTGGCATAAAGTTGCTAAATCTGTTTGTACACCTTTTAGTGAAGATTATTACCCTCGTTATAAAAAATGGTGTGATGACTACTTTTATATTAAACACCGCAATGAACCTCGTGGTGTGGGTGGCCTTTTCTTTGATGATTTAAATACCCCAGATTTTGACCACTGTTTCGAGTTTGTCCAACACGTTGGACTTGGTTATCTTGATGCCTATTTACCTATTGTTGAAAAGCGCAAATCAATGCATTGGGGAGAGCGAGAACGCCAGTTCCAACTCTATCGCCGTGGTCGCTATGTTGAATTCAATTTAGTGTGGGATAGAGGGACATTATTTGGCTTACAAAGTGGTGGAAGAACTGAATCAATTTTAATGTCTATGCCACCTTTAGTCCGTTTTGAATATGATTACTCCCCTGAACCCAATACCCCTGAAGCAAAGTTATACAGCGATTTTTTGATCCAAAAAGAGTGGGTGTAAAAAACTTAATTTATTGATGATAAAGCCACATTAAAAATGTGGCTTTACTAAAGTAGAACTAGAAGTTTAATGACAAATATTGTCTAAAATCAATTAAATAAAAAAGCCAGTAACCCTGTGACTTTATTTTTATTTTCCCAACCTTCTCCTTTCATACAGGTATTAAAATAATCCCTACGCTGCCATTCATTCACATCTGAAGGAAAAGATGTTCCTGCCCTTGAGTTTGAAATATCTTTGTCATTTATTTTCATTGGAGCAAAAGAAGGCTGACTTGAAGCTACATATCTCGCGGGATATAGCGCATTGGCTTCTTGCATACACATGTTTTTAGCGATATCTAAAGGAGATGGTATGGTGGTGTTTGCTTCCCATTTTTCAGGTGTTGCACAAGCAGAAAGCATAAAAACTGATGTGATAATAATCTTTTTTTTCAACGTAATAGCTCTTTAAGACGAATAAGTATCAATTGCATTTTAGCCGTTTTTTTTAAAGAAATAATTAATTTTTTATGAAATATAAAAAGCGACTAACAACAGTGACATCCAAATAACTAATTGAATTGTAGATATAAAAAAGCCACATAAAATGTGGCTTTTCACTTAAATAATAAAATTTCTTATTTAGATTTCTTTAAGTGCGACATTAAACGTTTACGTTTACGCATTTGAGAAACGGTTAATTTATTTTTCTTATCCGCATAAGGGTTTTCACCCTCTTTAAATTGAATACGGATTGGCGTACCCATCACTTGCAAAGTACGACGGAAATAGTTCATCAAATAGCGCTTATAGCTATCTGGTAAATCAGTTACCTGATTACCATGGATAACCACAACAGGTGGATTATAACCACCGGCGTGTGCATATTTCATTTTTACACGGCGTCCACGAACAATCGGTGGCTGGTGATCATCTTCTGCCATCTTCATGATACGAGTGAGCATAGAAGTCCCTACACGACGGGTTGCACAGACATAAGCTTCTTGAATTGATTCAAAAAGATTACCCACGCCACTTCCATGTAATGCAGAAATAAAGTGAACACGTGCAAAATCAACAAAGCCTAGTTTAAGATCAAGCATTGCTTTTACTTGTTCGCGATCGTCTTGTGTCATGCCATCCCATTTATTGACAGCAATGACTAATGAACGACCTGCATTCAGGATATAACCTAATAATGAAAGATCCTGATCTGAAATACCTTCACGGGCATCGATTACCAGCAATGCAACGTTAGCGTCTTCAATGGCTTGTAATGTTTTGATAACAGAGAATTTTTCAACTGTTTCTTTTACTTTACCGCGTTTACGAACACCCGCAGTATCGATAATGATATAATCTTTATCATCACGTTCCATAGGAATGTAGATACTGTCGCGGGTTGTACCCGGCATATCGTAAACAACCACACGATCTTCACCAAGCATACGGTTTGTCAGTGTTGATTTACCAACGTTAGGACGACCAACAATCGCTAATTTTACTGGTAATGTAGAAGGATCGAAGTCATCTTCTTCCTCTTCTAATGCTTGCGCTTCTTGTTCTGCTTCTAATGCAGCCCAATAAGCCGCATTTTCTTCTTCTTCAGTCAGCTCGACTTCTTCTTCCACTACTTTACCCGTAATTGGTAATAACGCTTGTTCAATCAATTGAGCAACACCACGGCCATGGGATGCCGCGATTGGGAAGATTTCACCTAATCCTAAAGAGTAAAAATCGGCTAATGCAGTATCAATATCAATACCGTCAGTTTTATTCGCAACTAAATACGTTTTTTTCTCGACACCACGAAGGTGTTTTGCAATACCTTGGTCTGCTGGCATCAAACCCGCACGAGCATCAACTAAAAACAGTACGATATCGGCTTCTTGAATAGCCTGTAGCGATTGTGATGCCATATGAGTTTCAACACCCTCTTCAGCACCATCAATACCACCGGTATCAATAATAATAAATTCTTCGCCTTCTAACTCTGCTCGACCATATTTACGGTCACGGGTGAGGCCAGGAAAATCAGCAACTAATGCGTCTCTTGTGCGTGTTAGTCGATTAAATAACGTGGATTTACCCACGTTAGGGCGCCCTACTAAGGCAATAACGGGTATCATTTTTTGATGCCTCATAAAAATACAATCACAAACCTGATTGTATTTTACATGTAATTACTAAAAAGACGAAACGGCTCCTTTAAAGGAGCCGTAAAATAAATAGATTTGTCAGCAATTAATTACCGACTATAAAGATAAAGCTTACCGTCACGAGCTTGGATCATCAGTTTATCTTGTACCGCTTGAGGGCGGCTTAATAAGCCTGAGCTATTCACTTGGTTTTGTGCAATAAATTTACCTGTGTTGGTATCAATCCAATGGAGATAACCTTCTGCATCACCAACAACTAAATAGCCATCAAAAATAGCCGGAGCAGTTAAATTACGATGCAATAAATCTTCTTGTGTCCATAATGTCACACCATCAGATTTACGCACAGATAAAACTCTATCATTTTGGTCAACTAGGTAAAGATTATCACCCAACAACACCATATCATTGACTGAGCCTAGCTCGCGTTTCCAAAGGATTTGTCCAGAACGCATATCAAGGCTAACTAAATTACCGTTATACGCCATTGCATAAACTGTATTTTCATCAATAATCGGTGTGATATCCACATCATTTAATCGGCTAATTTCAGTAGAGCCTTTAATTTGTGAAATATTTTGTTGCCAAATCAATTGTCCTTGAGAAAGGACAACAGCACTGACGCGACCATTATCCGCACCAATAATCGCTGCGCCATAAGCGACAGCAGGTGCAGACTCGCCACGAAGAGATAATGAAGGAGTGTCTAAGTTAATAGTCCAAGCAATCTCACCACTTAATAAGTCAAGTCCTTGCAACATGCCATTACTGGTATGAATAAGTACTAGACCATCACTAACAACAGGTTTTGAAATGGCTTCACCAGCAACGTCTGTTTCCCAATCAATGGAGCCATCCTCTGTGTTCAGTGCATATACTTTCGCTTTTTCCGTTCCCACAAAAACGCGAGTGCCTGAAACTGTTAATCCACCAGAAAGTAATGCAGACTCATTGGATGAAAGAAAACCTGTTTTAATAGAGAGATCTTGCGACCAAAGCTCTTTACCTGTTTCTACATCTAATGCTTTAACTAAACCATGGCGATCAGCGACATAAATAACTGCGCTATCCCATGTTGGTGACAAGTGAGAATAGTATTTACCAATACCATTTCCAACTGATTTGTCCCAAACAGCTTTAGGTGTAAATTGGCTTTGCACCTCAGGCAATGGAGACATTGTCACATTGTCCTGTTCACTAGAACATCCTGCCAACAAAGCAGATGCTAGTAGACCAACCAGGAGAGTTTTACGCAGTTGCATGTCTGAAGATCCCTTTAATTGGATAAATTATTGAGTTTAAGTTCAACCAGTGAGCGAATAGCACCCGCGTTTTCATCAGTTAACGCGCTACGATAAGCGGCTGCTGCACCTGCATTATCGCCTTTCTTCGCTAAGACATCACCACGGATATAATTTTTCATTCCATTCCATGCTTTGCCCTTCACTTGCTCTAAAGAAACTAAAGCAGCATCTGTTTTATCTAATGCTAATTGTACGCGAGCTAAACGAAGATTAAGCATATCTGCAAATGCGTCATTTTTTACTTTTGCCACCGCATTAGTTAGATGACGTTCACCACTGACTAAATCATTAGCATCGATAGCAATTTGAGCTAATTCTAATGAAGCTAAAGCGCCATAAATATCATTGGTTTCAGTAACAAATTTTTCAGCTAATGCAATATTTTCAGGCGTAGGCTTAGCAAGTGCCTCACTGACTGTTGCAAAAGCACCTGCACTTTCTTGCAGGCGATTTGTTTGGTGTGATTGCCAATATTTCCAGCCAAATACACCACCAAAACCAATAACAGCGGCTAAAACGATAGTTAAACCGTAGTTTTTAAAGAACTGTTTAATTGCATCAACTTGTTCGTTTTCGGTGCTATAAACTTCCACAAGTCTCTCCTTAACCTAATAACAGAGTCAATTGCTGAGCGAGGTCATTGCGAGCAACAATTGTTTGTTCCCCTGAACGCAAATCTTTCACTGCAACAGTGCCGGCATTAATTTCATCTTCGCCTAAAATAAGCGCAATTTTAGCGCCTTGTTTATCA
This sequence comes from Proteus sp. G2673, assembly GCF_009915125.1. Lineage (NCBI taxonomy): Bacteria > Pseudomonadati > Pseudomonadota > Gammaproteobacteria > Enterobacterales > Morganellaceae > Proteus > Proteus sp. G2673. Next base: position 202,226 of record NZ_JAABLT010000022.1, on the reverse strand, counting down.
GCACGTCCTAACTGCTTTTTAAAGTTGCCATTACCATGATTCGTCATTAAACGTAATGTTGGTAATTGATCACGAATTTCTTCAGCCAGCATTAATGCTGCACTTTGGCTCTTTTCACCAAATGAAGCGAGATAAACATCAGCGACATTAGTATCTGCAACAAATTCAGGATTAACCGCTTGAACTAATAAGATCATGCGCTCCATCCCCATAGCAAAACCAACTGCCGGTGTCGGATGTCCACCAAGTTGTTTCACAAGGCCATCATAACGGCCACCGGCACACACTGTTCCTTGTGAACCTAATGCACTAGTTACCCACTCAAAGACAGTACGGTTATAATAGTCTAACCCACGGACTAAACGCTGATTAACACGGTATGTAATACCGACAGCGTCCAATAAGGCACAAAGACCATCAAAATGCGCTCTTGATTCGTCATCAAGATAATCGAAAAGTTCAGGCGCATCATTCAATAAAGTCTGAATTTCTGGATTTTTTGAGTCTAAAACACGTAATGGGTTAGAATACATACGACGTTTGCAGTCTTCATCTAACTTATCGACATGTTGTTCTAAGAAAGCGACTAACGCTTCACGATATTTAGCACGCGCTTCTAGTGAACCAATAGAATTAAGTTCTAATGTTACATGTTCTGCAATACCTAACGCTTTCCACCAACGCGCAGTCAGCATAATTAATTCTGCATCAATATCAGGGCCTTGTAGGCCAAAGACCTCTGCACCTAACTGATGGAATTGACGATAACGACCTTTTTGAGGGCGCTCATAACGAAACATTGGCCCTAAATACCATAAACGCTGTTCTTGATTATAAAGCAAACCATGCTCGATACCTGCACGAACACAACCTGCTGTATTTTCTGGGCGTAATGTCAGACTTTGGGCATCTTCACCACGATCGGTAAAAGTATACATTTCTTTTTCAACAACATCGGTCACTTCACCAATTGCTCGCTGAAATAGAGGGGTATGCTCTACGATAGGTGTTCTGATTTCACTAAAGCCGTAACCTGCTAAAATTTGTTTTAGCGTATTTTCAATTTTCTGCCATACACGAGTGTCAGCAGGTAGATAGTCGTTCATACCACGAATGGCTTGGATTTTTTGGGCCACTTTTCTTCTCTAATAGTTATTAATTGATTGTTAGGCTGATTATAGAAGCGAAATCAATCAGTATTCAACGTGAAATCAATAGTAAAACTGGCTCATTGATTAATGAGCCAGTTTTTTGAGTATTATTTGTCCAATTGATTTATGTTTATACGCATATTGTCATCAAGCATTGATGCTTTAGCACGAATTTTGGCTTCTAATAGATCAATCATATTAACGTTATCAAGACGCTCTTTTTGTCTCACACCATCTTCATAAAAACCGCTGCGTGTTTTTGCGCCAGTTACACCTAATGTTGAAACTTCAGCTTCGCCAGGGCCATTAACAACACAACCAATAATAGAGACATCCATAGGTGTGATGATATCTTCCAAACGTTGCTCTAATTCGTTGACGGTTCCAATAACATCAAATTCTTGACGGGAACACGTTGGGCAAGCAATAAAGTTAATTCCGCGAGAGCGAATACGTAATGATTTTAAGATATCAAAACCAACTTTAACTTCTTCAACCGGATCGGCCGCCAATGAGATCCTTAATGTATCACCGATACCTTCTGATAATAAGATCCCAAGGCCAATCGCAGATTTAACTGATCCGGCTCTTGCCCCTCCCGCTTCGGTGATCCCAAGATGCAGGGGTTGATCTATTTTTTTCGCTAATAAACGGTAAGAATCAACAGCGAGGAAAACATCAGAAGCTTTTACACTAATTTTAAATTGTTCAAAATTAAGTCTTTCAAGAATATCAACATGGCGCATTGCTGATTCAACTAACGCTTCAGGTGTTGGTTCTCCATATTTCTCTTGAATATCTTTTTCAAGTGAACCACCGTTTACTCCAATACGAATCGGAATATTGTTATGACGAGCACAGTCAACAACTTGGCGAATACGCTCTTCACTACCGATATTACCTGGATTGATACGCAAACAATCAACACCATATTCAGCAACTTTTAATGCGATACGATAATCAAAATGGATATCAGCCACTAAAGGCACATTAACTTGCTGCTTAATTAATTTGAATGCTTCTGCAGCATCCATTGTAGGTACAGAAACGCGAACAATATCCACCCCTACACGCTCCAGAGATTTTATCTGGCGAACAGTCGCTTCTACGTCTGTCGTTCGTGTATTCGTCATCGACTGTACTGCGATAGGAGCACCATCGCCAATAGGTACATTACCCACATAAATTCGTGTCGATTTACGACGAATGATAGGTGATTCTTTATGCATTGATTAATTCTCCCATGCTTCCATGCTTGCTCAAATATGTAGTCAGATTAAGCACTCGGTACTGTTATTTTTGCTATTTTTCCAGTAAAACGGCTTAAATCAACAGATTCACCATTAAACTGTATGCGAGTAACAGAAGGTGCGCCTATTTTTAGTTTATAAGGTTGCTCACCATCAAATTCCAAACGATCACCCGCTTTCTTAATACCATTAAATAAGACTTTATTTTGAGCATTACGAACTTCTAACCAACATTCACCATCAAACATAAGAACCAATTGGTTCGCAATCGCAGGGGCTTCCGAAGAGGTAGGTTCTTGTTCTGAATCTGCCCGAGAAGTTGTTGATGTTGTTAAAGGTGATACGGGTAATGGAACCGTTCTCACTTCTGTTGGTGCTGGTGATGTAGTTTCAGTCGTTGGTGATGTTGTAGCGACATTATTCGCTTGATTATCAACTAATGACGAAGCAGGTACTTGTAAATTATCACCTTCAGATGTTGACGTATTATCTGAGGTTACTAAAGAAGAATCTATCGGGTTGGTGTTTTCTTGTGCGCTACTTTGCCCTATGTCTTGAGATGCCATAGAGACTAATTCTTGTTGATCAGCCTGATGACCTTGCCACCACCAAATCCCTACGAGAGCAACCATAATAATCAAAATCACCCATGTGATTTTCATTAGCCAACCTTCACGTTTTTTATGACGTTTTCCTAATGAATAATTTTGTGTGGTTGTCATTCTAATTTGTTTAACTGGAGCTTGTTGGTCGATAAAACCAAGGATTTCTTTTTCAGGAACGCCAACTAACTTAGCGTAAGAACGCATGTATCCGCGTAAAAATGTTGGTGCAATGTCAGAAGAAACAGAATCTGTTTCAATGTCGCGCACTGTTGATAACTTCAAACAAAGTCGATCAGCAACAGTTTGTTGTGTTAGCCCCACTTTTTCTCGTGCCTGGCGTAAAAGTTGACCTGCTGTTAATTTCACTTCTTCGGTTTTGTTTTCAGTATTCATTAGCAATCTAGGCACTGTGGCTATTGGATGTTTAACATTGATGAACTCGCAAAAGCACCAAGTACCTTAACGTCTCACCGCGAATTTATTGATATTTTATGATCACTTTGCTGACAAACCAAATAATCTGGCGGTATATCTTCAATTGACACACTATTATTGTTTAATAGTTTTTGTTCACAAAGGAAATTACCATAAAGCCTTAATACATTAACATTTACTGGCTTCGACTTCATCGCTAATTTGTAATAATCTAACGCTTGAATAGAATTTCCCAATAACTGAGATGTTAATGCCATTCCTAAATTAGCATCAGGGTGATTTGGTATCACCGATAACACTTTTTGGAAATGATATTGTGCTATTTGATATTGTTTTTCAGCTAAATATGCATCACCTAATTGTAAACGTGTAGACACGGCAACACGTTGTTGATTGGCTGATGATTGGCAACCTAATGTCAATAACATCACGCCAATAGTTATAACTACTGATGATATCCTTATCATCGCTTTATTCCTCAAATATATTCATCCGTGTTCTCTCTACATTGTAATTGTGTAATACACTTCACAAAGAAAGAGATTCCTAACCGTATCAGACTGCTTTTACTGAAATTAGTTCACCTTGTTGGCGTTTTTTCAGTGTACGTTTTGTACGGTCAATAACATCGCCGGCTAATTGTCCACAAGCCGCATCAATATCATCACCTCGCGTTTTACGTACAATCGTCGTAAAACCATATTCCATTAATACTTTAGAAAAACGGTCAATTCGACTATTGGAACTACGTCCATATGGTGCACCTGGGAACGGGTTCCATGGAATTAAGTTAATTTTACATGGTGTATCTTTTAAGCATTCTGCTAATTGGTGAGCTTGTTCTGTGCTGTCATTGATATGATCAAGCATAACGTATTCAACAGTCACACGCCCTTGGTTCGCATTTGATTTGGCGATATAACGGCGAACACCTTCAAGAAACATTGCAATATTATATTTCTTATTAATTGGAACAATTTCATCACGAATATCATCAGTTGGCGCATGTAATGAAATAGCTAAAGCCACATCAACCGCATCTGCTAATTTATCTAATGCAGGAACAACACCTGATGTAGAGACAGTAACGCGACGTTTTGATAAACCAAAACCAAAATCATCCATCATAATTTCAAGTGCTGGAATAACATTATTTAAATTCAGCAACGGCTCGCCCATTCCCATCATAACAACGTTAGTAATGGGACGACGGCCTGTCTCTTTTAATGAGCCAATAATTTTAGCGGCACGCCAAACTTGTCCAATAATTTCCGATACTTTCAAGTTACGGTTAAAACCTTGCTGTGCAGTTGAACAGAATTTACACTCTAAAGCACAACCAACTTGTGAAGAAACACATAATGTTGCGCGATCATCTTCTGGGATATACACAGTTTCTACTTGTTGATCGCCAACTTTAATTGCCCATTTAATCGTGCCATCTGTTGAACGTTGTTCTTCAGAAACTTCAGGTGCTTTAATTTCAGCAATTTCTTTTAATTTATTGCGTAACACCTTATTGATATCTGTCATTTGATCAAAATCGTCATAACAGTAGTGGTACATCCACTTCATAATTTGGTCAGCACGGAAAGGTTTTTCGCCCATAGAGACAAAAAGCTCACGCATCTGTTTACGATTTAAATCTAACAGATTAATTTTAGTTTTTTGATTCACAGTATTTTCTTTAGAAACAGCGACAGAAGCGCTTGGCGCTGGAGTGGTAGATTGGGTCATGACATTGCCTCGTTGTTACACTATGCGGCCTGCATTAGCATTGATGCTAACGGGATACTTATATAATTTGTATATTTAAACAATAATAAAAAACGCCCCGTTAATTATCAAACAGGGCGTCGCATTGTACTGTTTTTCGCGTAGAGATGCTAATAAATTAGCGCGCGCAAACTTCGTTTTCAGTGAAGAAGTATGCGATTTCACGAGCAGCAGAAGCTTCTGAATCTGAACCATGTACCGCATTTTCAGTAAAGCTATCAGCGTAGTCAGCACGTAATGTACCCGCTAATGCGTTGTCTGGATTAGTTGCCCCCATCAAATCACGATGACGCTGAATCACATTTTCACCTTCTAACACTTGAACCATAATTGGGCCAGAAGTCATAAATTCAACTAAACCATCAAAGAAAGGACGGCCTTTGTGTTCTTCATAAAAGCCTTCAGCTTGTTCACGCGTTAAATGCAACATTTTAGCACCAATGATGCTAAAACCTGCACTTTCAAAACGGTTATAAATTGCACCGATAACATTTTTTTTCACTGCGTTTGGTTTGATAATAGAAAATGTGCGCTGAATAGCCATGTCTTACCTCTAAATTATTTTATTAATGATAACTTTTTTTATCTCTTTTATCGCAGATCATGGAAAAACGAATCAAAAACCGCATTCCCTGCAAAAAATAGTGCTCGATTATAGGAGGATAAAAATGAATTGCACAGATTGAACACCCTTTTTTTTAAAAAACTGTGGCAAAAAAGTTATGAATTATCGATCTAATCACATTTTTGACGCTTTCCATGTTCAAACTTAAAAATAACAATAAAAAAGAACCGAAATGACACACGATAAATAGCCTCTTTGTCTTTATTAAAACTTATTTTAGTGAAAAATCACTCAGTTCTCGTTTATCTCATCGTTTTAGTTTAACGAAATATAAAATTAACCATATCTGTTTGACCACTTAAATCAAGCACCGATAATTGGTATTTACCTCGTTTCTCTAGTAAATAAGAGAACGTTTCCCCATTTTCAGTCTTCCCTATTTGTTCACCATTTAAAAACCACCATTGCATACCACTTCCACCTTGCGTAGAAACGGTTATTTCAAGATTAGTTTCACCGGGCAATGGTCTTAGCAAATCACCCGCACGAATACCCGAAATAAACAAGGGAATAATGTCCTCTTTGATTGGTGGACAAGTTTCAGAAATCGGTGGTAGGCGTTTTGCTCTACGCTCTTTTTCAGGTAACCATGCTTCTAATGCTATCGGCCATAAAGCAATATCTTTTAGCTCTGCATTAGGGCAATTAGGCCCTGTGCGTTTGCCTTTATCATCTAACCAAATTTTTTCGTTGATCCCCAAAATGCCTTCTTGGCTATCATTTAATAAAGTTGGCGGAATAGTGTTATCTAAGATCCAGCTTCGACGACTGACTCTACAATTGCTATCTTCTTTTGGTAATGCCTTACCTGTTGGCCAACAGATTGTTGCCGCAGTTACACTATTAGGACGTAAATCTGTTGGTGGTCTTTGTTTATTTTGATAGAAATAACCTGTTAATAAGTTATTGACCTGATTCATAATAGGAACAGCTGTCGCAAAGCCAAATTGCCCAGCAACCGGTGTTCCATCAGGCCTGCCCACCCAAACGCCAATGGTATAGCGTGCATTTACACCTATAGACCACGCATCCCGATAACCATAACTTGTCCCTGTTTTCCAAGCCAAAGGAACAACAGGTGAAATTGCGCTATCTGGACGAGGTCTGGCTTCTCCGGCTAATATTCGCCTAATAATCCATGCTGATCCTTGTGACATCAACACCCGGTTTTCTATTATTTGTTCCGGTTTAAAACGTAACGGTGCTGTTTTTCCTTGCCTTGCCAACGCACTAAAGGCAGAAACAAGCTCATCCATTCGTGTCGCAGTTCCTCCTAAGATCAGCGCTAAATTAGGCTCTGAACCATAAGGAAAGCGCATTTCAATATGGTTATGACGCAATTTTGCTGCAAATTTCTTGGCACCATACACTTCGATAAGTTGCACCGCAGGCAAATTTAAAGAGCGACTTAGTGCTTCACTGGCACTGACCGCCCCATTAAAACCAGAGTCAAAATTACCAGGACGATAATTATCAAATCGACGAGGAACATCTTGTAAGAGTGATTCTGCATGAATAAGCCCTTCATCTAATGCTAGCGCATAAATAAATGGCTTTAATGTTGAACCTGGTGAGCGCCATGCACTAATCATATCGACATGACCAAAGCGCGAATTGTCATTAAAATCGGCAGAACCGACATACCCTTTCACACTCATATCCGTATGATCAACAACCAATATGGCTAAGGATGTTTTATCTGCTAATTGATACTTCCATTGATTCGCAATCTCTTCAAGTTGCCGTTGAATATTAATATCAATCGTTGTTGTAATAACAGGCTCTCGCTTTTCGTTATACATACGACGAGCCAGCAAGGGCGCTAATTGTGGTGTTTGTCTTGGTGCTAATAAAACCTGCTCTTCTTTGATTTCATTAACTTTTTCTTGTGACCATATCTGATATTCTGCCAGCCTATCTAATACTTTATCTCTAGCTGCTTGAGCACGTTCAGGGTATCTATCTGGTCGTAAACGGCTTGGCGCTTGTGGTAATACCGCCATCAATGTCGCCTCTCCTGCGGATAAATCAGCAGGTGATTTGCCTAAATAAGCCCAACTCGCTGCACCTATACCTTCTAATGTACCGCCAAAGGGTGCTCTATTGAGGTAAATCTCCAAAATTTCATCTTTTGAGTAATACCACTCTAATTGCAAGGTACGCCAAAGTTGTTTGATTTTTCCCCCTAAAGTACGGGAGTGAGGATCAATAAGGCGAGCCACTTGCATTGATAATGTGCTTCCGCCCGACACTATTCTTCCGGAACTTAGATCTTGCCATGCCGCTCGTAATATCGACATTGGATTAACACCAGGATGTTGATAAAACCAGCGATCTTCATAAGTAATTAAGGCTTCTAAATATTCAGGAGAGACATCATCGAGCTTGACATGGTAACGCCATACCCCCTCTTTATCGGCAAAGCGCCAAAGAGGTGTACCATCTTGCGCTGTAACGATAGTTGCAATTTGGGGTTCGGGATCAGGGAGAGGCCAAATTTTATCTGCGATCCAGACTAAAATCGACGTTGCTAGCAAAAAAATAATGATAACAGCAATAAGCCGTTTATATCCTAGTTTCATTCAATCACTCAAAGGAAAAAGCCCTTTCCGAAGAAAGGGCTACAAGATTTAAGGAACAACGTCAATCTTGGTTTCTGTTGATCCTATTGCACGCCAATAAGGCACATACATAGATTCAACTTGTGGTGGTGGTACTTGATAGCTACCCGGTGTTACTGCTCTTGCTAAATAGAGCAATGTTGTCGGACGATATTTATCAACAGAGATAGCGGCAACAAAGCGATCATCACGATATTCGAGATGTTTGATATTTGCTTGTCCCATATCGTCGATAAATTCCTGCAAGTCTGCAGCACTATCACTTAAGCTTGCACTACTTGATGCTAAGTTTTGGTTTTCGATTTCAAGACCAGCAGGTAATAAATCAACAACTAACGCATCAGGTACGTCTCTATCAGCAGAAACTTCCAGTTTAACCACCAGCATTTCACCACTTTGTAAGCGATTAGGATGAACGCGGTTTCCTTTTAAATCATAATAACTACGATGAACATTTAATACATTACTATAAGGAGCAGGCGCAACTTTCGGGTAGCCCACGATATTCATACGAGAATAAATAGTGGCTCCACCACGATTGTTTAGCTCTAAACCCTCTTGTAATTGCGTTGATGTTAATGTCTCATTAACTGCGCGATCGCTACTGATTGCAGGGACTTGACGATTAACAGCAACTTCCCAAGGCTGTTCTGCCATATTAATGAAGAAACGGCCGGCAAGGTATAACGAGTTGCTTTCTTGGGTTGAGAACCATTCACGACGGGTTAAATTATCAGATAGTGCCATCACACTTGCATCACGAGACTGTGTTTCAAGGTTATTTTCACTTAACAATGCAATAATTAATGCTTGGTCACGAATAGTGCTACCGTAGTCGCCTAATCCATAATTATATTTACGCGTTGTTGTCACACCTTCAGCAATTAAACTTTCAGCGCGGTTGCTATCACCCATCAGTTTTAGTGCGATGCCTAACTGAACTAAGGCTAAGCCATTTCCAGCTTGGTTACGCTCAAGATAAAGACGACGTAATTCACCTAAAGGTGCTTTTTGCTGATTAGCTAATACTAACGCAGCATAAGCCCTAGCTGAGAAACGTGCTGCATCTTGATTAACCGCATATTCATAATTAACTAAGTTTTTATCTTGTAAATAACGTAATAAGCGATCATTCGCACGTTTTAATGAATCAGCAGGAACTGAATAACCTTGTTGTGACGCACGGAATAAGAAATCAGTCGCATAAGCGGTTAACCAATATTCTTCACGTCCTCCCTGATCCCATAAAGAGAATCCGCCTTCTGATTTTTGCATCGTCAGCAGATGCGCAATACCTTTATCAATAGCTGCTTTTCTATCAGCGTCAGTTTGCGTTTTAATTCCCAACTGTTTCAACTCTTTTTCTGTTGAATACAGTGAAGGATAAAGCCCACTAACTGTTTGTTCTAAGCAACCATAAGGATAAGCAAATAGTTCTCTAACATAACGCGCCACTTGTAACGGAGGACGGCTTGTCAGTAATAGTTCGCCTTCAAGCGTTGAGTTATTAAAGCGACTTAAACTTTCTGATGGTAAGCGCCAAGTGTCACCATCTTGCAATGTACTTGCATAATGGATCGTTTCTGCTGGGAATGCAGGGCGAACACCAATATTCCATGTATTGTGATAAGGCTTAATCTCTTCACCCGGTACTTTAATACCATAAATAGACAATGAGAATTCACCTTGACCAAAGCCATGTTTCGCTTTTACTGGGATTTGAATTTGAGTACGTTCACCTTTCGTTAGCGAGACGGTTTTACTTTCAGCACCACCTAATCCGACCAAACCTGAGGCGGTATAATTTAAGGTAATAGATTGCGCATCATCTGTTAGATTGGTTAAATCTAACGATAAAAGAGCATTATCACCACCCGCCATAAAGCGAGGTAGTGAAAGCTGAGTGACTAAAGGTGCAGCAATAACAACTTTACCCTCTTGGCTACCAAATTTATCCGCAGTCCAAGCTTGTGCCATTAAACGAACTTCACCATTAAACTCAGGAATAGGTAAAGAAACTTCACCTTCACCTTGCGCATTTAATTTTACAGGAGCTGATTGTTGAGCAATGATTTGCACATCCGTTAATGGCTTTTTACCACCACGAGATAGTGCAGCAGCTTCACCACCATCCCCACCAAAACGCAAGTTAGCTAAACGGCCTTGCCCTTCAATTAATTGCCCATACACATCATATTGGTCGATGCTGTAACGTTTACGACCAAAGAAAGCATCGTAAGGATCAGGGGTTTTATACTCGGTGATATTCAATACACCAGTATCAACAGCAGAAACCAATACATTAATATTTTCAGGTAATGGTTGACCTGCAACTGGATTCGCTTTTATGCGGATTTTTAAATCTTGGTTAGGACGAATTTTTTCAGGTGCATCAAGTGAAATATCAATACGACGGTTTTTATCCTGTAATGGTAAATGTAAAATACCCACAGCACGTTTTACTGTCGCTTGTTTTGAAGTATCTCCCGGTCTTACAACAACAGAAGTCAGATAGAGATCGTGTCTTGCCCACTCTTTATTAATAGGCACTTCAACATCAAGCCCTTTTTCAGGTACATCAATTTCCTGCCACCATAAAGGTCCATTACTTGATTCCAGTAATACATAACCTTTACCTGGGTGAGGAGCAACAATGTTTAACTTAACTTTTTCACCCGGCAAATAACCATCTTTATCCAGTTTCAATTTAACTTGGTCTGGCCTTACTGCACCTGTTCCCCCCGTGTTATCCATCCAAGAATACCCAGCCCAGAAACGTAAGCTACTGACTAATTCTGTTTTGGGATCGACAACCTCAATACGATAAGAACCCCACTCAACGGGGAATGCCACTTTTGCAGTGCCATCTTTAGCAATCTTGATTGTCTGCTCATCCATTTGTAGATCTTTTTCGTTATAGCCAGATTCCCAGCCATTCGAACTAGACCAACGCCAGTAATAATCATGACGTTCATAGATAAACTTCACTTTAAGATCATTAGCCGGTAGTTTTTTACCATCTTGATCTGTATAGACAATCTCAAATTCAGCCATTGAGTTTTCATCAACGCTATAACCTGATTTATATTTGTCTGTACGGTAATCGTAAACTTCTTTTTTAGGGAATACAGGACGAATGCCAGCAAGGTGAGTTGCAGGCCAAACCGCTTGTTGATAACGACGCGTAACAGGTCGTCCACCCGCTTCAAGTAAGCTTGCTTGTAAAATAATATTGATAGGTGATTTCAGTTCAGCATAGCGATCACTATCAACACTTAATTCACCTTGTCCGTCAGAGTCTAAATTAAGTTCAAACTCATCCAATAGACGGCTGAAGTTTTCATCTTTTACCGCACCAAATTCATAGCCGGGTAATTTACTGACAGCTTCACGTGAAGCTTTTAAGAAAACTTGTCCTTGTAAACGATTATCAGCAGCTGGTGCGCCATAAAGATAACGCCCTTTAATGTCAAAATAAGCGTCATTACCGCTTAATATAATTCCTTTCTTACCAGTGATTTCTAATGCCATACGTTCTGGCATAAAATCTTCAACCTGAAACTCATAGAAACGAGGAGTACCATCACCTACATCAAAACGTAGGGTACGTGTGCCCGTATTTTCATCCTCAGGAATAACCAATTTTAATTGGTAAAGTCCATTTTCAGGTTGCCATACAAAACTACGTGACACTTGCCCGTCAGTTTTAAGCAGATCGACTTTAACAGGTTGCTCTTTAATAGGATTACCATCACCGTCACGTAGCAAGGCATTAACGATTAATGTTTCACCAGGACGATAGAGATCGCGAGGACCGAAAGCAAAAAATTGTTTGCTATAACCTTGAGGGCCACCGATATCAAACTCAGAAAGATCAAGCGCAGGTTTACGCAAATCAATCATACTAGTTTGACCATCACGAATAGCCATTAATAAACGCGCTTTATCACTTTTCTCAAGTGTGGCATGTCCTTGGCTATCTGTTTGCGCTTTAGAAATCAACCCACCTTTTTCATCTAACAGACGAATTTCTACTTTATCTAATGCAGAACCATTTTTAAGTGATTGGGTGAAAACATCTAGCGAATCAAGATAACTGTGCATCGACAATCCGATATCACTAAAAGTGAATACCGTAGCCGGCACCGTATAAGAGTATTTACCGGCTTGTTGCATTACAGCAATATAGGCACCTTCTTTTTTCAGGGCATCTATTGATTTTAACGGTAATAATACATTTTCACGGGTATTTTTTTCTGTATTTAACTCAAAACGACCGGTATAAACCAGATCAGCTTGAGATAAAAATTCATCTGATTCCCAATAGTTAATATTAGAACGGTTTTCCCATTGCGTTAAGAATTGCGCTAATTGATCATCTTTAACACGGAAAAAATTTACATCAACTTGACCCACATTTAACGCAATAATCGGTAAACCTTCAGCAGCTTCAAGTGGCAGTAACGATCCCTTACTGGTGAAACCAACTGATGGAAAAATTTCTTCTGTTGTTAATTTCTGACTAAAAGGTGTCGTTAATGTACGTTCATTAATACCTTTTATTTTTTCATCAATTGTTAAATTTAATTCTGTTGATGGTGGTAAATGGCGAAAACGCAGTTCCATTAAGTTATCAGATAACTCCCACGCACCTTCTAATTTCCCTTTTTTGGTATCAACAAGATGAATAACATCATCAAACTTTTGGTCAGGATCAAGCGGTACAGAGAAGGTCACAACCATTGTGCTCGCACCATCACGCTGTAATTCTGATGCATCTAATACAGTAACTTCTTTTCCAGCAAAGCGCATTGCTAACTCATCACGAACTTCTTTGCTTTTTAATGCAGTTTCGTTATTTGTTTTTGTTGTAACTGCCGATTTTTCACTGATTTGAGTTTCTGTCTTTGGTGTGTTCTGAGCAGCATCTTTTTGCTCAGTCAATTGTGTATTTTGTGTTTTATCAGCAGATGATGTGTTTTCATCTGCTTGATCATCACAACCAGTAAGAGCCAATGCTGATGCCAATACAACAGCAAGAGAGCTCCAACGATAGCCTCTCTTTTCTGTATATTGTCTAAATTGGTTTTGGTTCATATCCATTTCCTTTAATTCAACCCCTGAATAATGCGATGTTTTCTGCAGACTGAGATAATATATGTATTTCTTCATTCTAATAAGGTAAAAAAATAACTCGATAAGCTATTTTTTACCGTGTAAAACGAAATAAATGACAATACAAAATCGCTTTATTTTTACTTTAAAAACAAAGCCTATATAAAACAAAGCGTTATATAAAAATATAAACAATTTACTAATTTAATCATTTTTCTATTATAAGATAAAAAAAAGCGATATCTGATGAGATATCGCCTAAATTTAGCGGGCCGATTTAACTATCCAGATTAACTATCGGGATCCCTTTTCTTAAAAATCCGCCAAGCTTGCGTTGATAAAAAGGTGATACATGGTGGATCATAAAATGGCTTACACCTTTTTCATCTTTATTCACAAAACAAAAATCTAAGGATTGCCCTTCTTCTAAATATTCAAAAACCGATTCAGCCGCTTGTGGGAGTATCTGCGCAATCTCATCTTCTTCGCCAGTTATCTCTAAACCAATAAGATAAAATTCCTCTTCATTATCTTGCTCCTGAGCATTAACAATAAAGGCACGGCGGATTGGTTTATGTTCACCAAAAAACTCGCTAAGTGCAGTTGTTAATTTTTCAGGTTGTGATTCTAGAACACTTAATTTCAAAGAAGAACCTTCAACAGAAACAATTTCTTGTGTCTCAAATTGTTCAGATACACCCATTACAAACTCCAAATCGAATAACGTTTATTATTTTGCTTTTGCTAATAACAGATTCGCGATAGAACGCACACCGTAACCCGTAGCACCTGCCGCCCATTGTTCTACAGAAGATTTTCTATACGTTGCTGAACAATCGATATGTACCCAACCTTTTTTGTAGTCAGTAACAAAGTGCGATAAGAATGCAGCCGCAGTACTTGCACCCGCAGTATGAGAAGGTGCTGCGATATTGTTTAAATCAGCGAAACTAGAAGGTAATTGACTACGATGAAAATCCGCTAATGGTAAACGCCAGAACAATTCATTTTCTTGCTCAGCGCTAGCCAGTAGCTCTGCAGCTAATTTATCATCAAAACTCAATACAGAGTGGTAATCATTACCTACTGCAACTTTAGCGGCACCGGTTAATGTTGCGGCGTCGATAATCAGCTCAGGTGCAATATTGCTGGCATCAATTAAACCATCTGCTAGCACTAAACGACCTTCCGCATCTGTATTCATGATTTCGACTGATTTACCATTACGGTAACGAATGATATCACCCAGCTTAAAGGCATTACCGCTGACCATATTATCTGCGATACACAGCAGTAATTTCACACGTTTATTTAAACCACGAGTAATAGCCAATGCTAAAGCACCCGCTAACGTTGCTGCACCACCCATGTCTGCTTTCATTGAATTCATAGATGATGAAGGTTTGATGCTATAACCGCCTGAATCGAAGGTGATACCTTTACCTACTAGACATGCAAATACAGGGGCATTGCTATCTTGAGTCGGATTAAAATCTAATGCTAAATAGACAGGATCACGGGAAGAACCGCGACCTACAGTATAAATTCCGGCATAGTTTTGATCGCGCAGATCGGCGCCTTTAGTGATCTTATAGCTGATATCTTCTTTACCAAGACCACAGAAAAGATCAACAGTGCGCTGTGCCAGTTGCTCTGGGCCTAATTCTTCAGCCGGTGTATTAATTGTGTCTCTAACCCAATCAACGATACGAATACGTGATTCTAATTCGTGTTTATCCGCTTCGCTTAATTGTGGCCATTCGATAGAACGAGCGCCTTTAGGTGCTCTAAAGCCTAACCAAAAAGCCCAGCTACGCTCTATATCCCAGCCTTCACCAACAAGAGCAACATTACGAATACCTTGGCTATCAACTTTACGTCCACCACGCTGAATAGCGCCTAAACGGTTTTCTTCCGTTAAGTGGATTGTCATGCCTGTTTCGCTAGTGCTAATTAGTGCTTTATCACCCCAACATGCTGCTGCAGGTTCATTAGACAGCATGATAGGCATAATTTGTTTATTCATTTATTATCTCACTTATTATTACTGGTGACAGTTAACCTATTCAGACTACCAGATATTTACCGTTTAGCGTGATCAATTTACTGCAAAAACCCAGAGGTCACCATTATCATCTAGGGATCTTCCGTATTTACATGATATTCCTCGAAGAAGATCGCACAATAAAATCTCCAGACTTCCCTATTTATGGTTATTTTTAACACACTGATAAAGTAAAATATGAAAGGTCATAATGCAAAAAGACCGGCAATAAGCCAGTCTTTTAAATTTATGAGGTTATCAATTATTCAAATTCATCAAGCCAAACAAGTAAAATAGCCTCAAGAATTTTTTCATTTGATTTCTGCGGATCATCATCAAAATCTTCTAAATCACAAATCCACTGATGCATATCAGTAAAGCGTACCGTTTTAGGGTCAGTGTCTGGGTAAAGATCAAATAATGCTTCCCCTATTTCACGTGTATCACTCCATTTCATACTTGGCTCCTGAAATTAGTGCTCTCTTGCATGGTTAATCGAATATTTAGGGATCTCAACGACTAAATCTTCGTCAGTCACTTTAGCTTGGCAACTTAAGCGACTTTCAGGCTCTAAACCCCATGCTTTATCTAACATGTCGTCTTCAAGCTCAGAGCTCTCTTCTAGTGAATCAAAACCTTCACGCACTACACAGTGACAAGTTGTACATGCACAAGACATTTCACAAGCATGTTCAATCTCAATACCGTTGCGTAATGCAACATCTAGAATAGACTCACCTTCTGTTGCGTCAACAACAGCACCTTCAGGGCACAGTGTGCTATGGGGTAAAAATACAATTTTAGGCATAGTTATATCTCATCCACAGAATGACCTGCCAACGCTTGACGAATAGATGAATCCATTCGACGCGCTGCAAAATCCTGAGTTTGCTTATCCAGTAGTTTAATCGCGTTTTCAATGGCAACAGGATCTGTTCCTTCAACGCTCTCTATTAAGGTATCTACAACTTTGTCGATAGCGCTTTTCTCATCTTCATTTAGCAGATGAGCATCTTCTTCTAATGCCGCAGTTAAACTTTCTAACACGCGTGCTGCTTCGACTTTTTGCTCGGCTAGGCGACGAGCTTGTAAATCTTCTTGGGCATTTTCCATCGAAGATTGGATCATCTTAGCGATTTCAGTATCACTAAGACCATAAGAGGGTTTGACTTGTACTGAGGCTTCAACGCCCGTTGATTTTTCCATTGCACTGACACTAAGTAAACCATCAGCATCAACTTGGAATGTCACACGAATATGAGCACCACCTGCAGCCATCGGCGGAATACCACGTAATGTAAAACGCGCAAGAGAACGACAATCGCTCACCAATTCACGCTCACCTTGAACAACATGAACACTCATTGCCGTTTGACCATCTTTGAATGTCGTAAATTCTTGCGCTCTGGCAACTGGGATCGTGGTATTGCGAGGGATCACTTTTTCAACTAGTCCGCCCATCGTTTCAAGGCCAAGAGAAAGTGGAATGACATCTAGCAATAGCATTTCGCTATCTGGTTTATTACCCACCAAAATATCAGCTTGGATTGAAGCACCTATGGCAACCACTTTATCTGGATCAATAGAGGTTAAAGGCTCACGTTTAAAATAATCACCAACCATTTGACGAACTAATGGCACACGTGTTGAACCGCCAACCATAACCACTTCTAGAACTTCATCTATTTCAACATCCGCGTCTTTTAATGCGCGGCGAACAGATAATAATGTACGCTTTACTAATGATTGAATTAATGATTCAAACTCAGTGCGAGTAATTTCGCCTTTCCAACCATTAATGCTGATATCAGCAACATCATTATCACTTAATGCAATTTTAGTTTCTGATGCTACATCCAGCAGTTGGCGTTGTAATATCGCATCTTTTTGATAGCCAAAACCTGCGCGTTCTCTTATCCAGTCGGCCAGCATCATATCAAAATCATCACCGCCTAATGCAGTATCACCGCCAGTTGCTAAGACTTCAAAAACACCCTTGGTTAAACGTAAAACAGAAATATCAAAAGTACCACCACCTAAGTCATAAACAACAATAGTGCCTTCTTTTCCTGAATCTAAACCATATGCAATAGCAGCTGCTGTTGGTTCGTTTAATAAACGTAAAACATGCAAACCAGCACGGCGAGCCGCTTCTTTTGTACCTTGGCGTTGAGCATCATCAAAATAAGCGGGAACGGTAACAACAACACCATCAAGTTCACCACCTAATGATTGCGTTGCACGTTCTGCTAATGTTTTTAAGATGTCAGAAGAGACTTGAATAGGATCGACAATACCCGCCGCTGTTTTAATTAACGGTAAACCATTGTCATTTTCATGGAAATGATAAGGAAGATTTGGATAACGGCTTATCACATCACTTAGTGAGCGACCCACCATTCTTTTAATTGAGCTTATCGTGTTAGCAGGATCTTTTTCTGCTTCTTTTTTAGCATTCCAACCAACGTTGATATTATCAACTTGATACTGCACGACAGATGGCAATAAATAGCGACCTTCGCTGTCAGAAAGCGCTTCGGCTTGCCCACTACGTACAGTGGCAACTAATGAGTGTGTCGTACCTAAATCAATACCCGCTGCAAGTCGGCGCTGGTGCGGTGCAGGTGTTTGACCTGGTTCACTAATTTGTAATAATGACATAACTGTTTCCCTTAAAAACCATCAAACAAGCGTTCTTCAAGTTGTTCTACTTGCTCTTTTAATTTTGCAAGAAAACGCAATTTTCTCACATTATCTGCAGCAATATCCCAAGTTTGGTTATCTAGCGTTTTGACCATTTCATCATGGCGTATTGCGTACATTTTTTCTAAACGCGCAGAAAAATCGGCTAACAAACTTTCCGCTTCAGCACTGTGTTCGATGTTATCCAACTCTTCACGTAATGTGAGTTGCTCTATTAAAAAAGCAGTATCGTGCATCGTTTGTTGCTCATTAGCAATATCGATACCGTTTAATGAGAGTATGTATTCAGCTCTTGAGAGTGGATTTTTTAAGGTCTGATAAGCCTGATTGATGGTTGAAGCAAGCGAGATTGCCTGAGCCTGTTCTTTATCAGATTTACCAGCAAAGCGATCTGGGTGATACTGACGTTGCATATCTTGATAACGTGTAGCAAGTTGCTGTTTATCAATATCAAAACGATTAGGCATGCCTAATAGTGTGAAATAGTCCATACATCTACTCTTGGATTAATTAACGTTAATACCGTGTTTTAACACAAATTACACGGTGAAGCTTTCACCACAACCACACTCATTAGATACATTGGGGTTGTTAAATTTAAAGCCTTCATTTAATCCTTCTTTGACGAAATCAAGCTCTGTTCCATCTAAATAGACCATGCTTTTACCATCAACGATAACTTTCACACCTTTGTCTTCAAAAACAGTATCTTCGTCATTGATGACATCAGCAAATTCAAGAACATAAGCCATTCCAGAGCAACCGGATGTTCTTACGCCTAAACGTAAACCTTCACCTTTTCCACGATTAGATAGAAAAGAGCGAACACGATTAGCGGCGGATTCTGTAAGGGAAATTGACATGGCACACCTCACTCATAAAGAACGAAAGCGGATACTGAAAAAAAGTTTCAGCATCCGCCAATATTTTATTTTTTTATTATAAAAGACAATTATTTGCCTTGGCGTTTGCTTTTATAGTCTGCAATCGCTGCTTTTATTGCATCTTCTGCAAGAATTGAACAGTGAATTTTCACTGGTGGTAATTCTAATTCTTCTGCAATTGCTGTGTTCTTAATAGATTCGGCTTCATCTAATGTTTTGCCTTTCATCCATTCTGTAACCAGTGAACTTGATGCAATCGCTGAACCACAACCATAAGTTTTAAAACGCGCATCTTCAATTACGCCATTATCATCAACTTTGATTTGCAGTTTCATAACGTCACCACAAGCAGGTGCGCCAACCATACCACTTCCTACAGTAGGGTCATTATTATCAAATGATCCCACATTACGAGGGTTTTCATAATGATCAATTACTTTTTCGCTATAAGCCATGATTTAACTCCTGAAAACGTCTGATTAATGGTGAGACCATTCGATACTGTTGATATCAACACCTTGTTTATGCATATCCCAAAGTGGAGAAAGATCACGTAAGCGACCAATTGCACTGTGGATTTGTTCAATTGCATAATCTATTTCTTCTTCTGTTGTGAAACGACCCAGAGAGAAGCGAATAGAACTGTGTGCAAGTTCATCAGTTAAACCTAAAGCACGCAGTACGTAAGAAGGTTCTAAACTTGCTGAAGTACAGGCAGAGCCTGAAGATACAGCAAGATCTTTCAGTGCCATCATTAATGATTCGCCTTCAACATAGTTGAAACTTACATTAAGAATGTTTGGCGCAGTATGTTCTAAAGAACCGTTGATATAAACTTCTTCGATATCTTTAATGCCATTCCATAAACGTAAACGTAATTCGTTTAAGCGTTTAGTTTCATCAGCCATTTCTTCTTTCAAAATACGGTAAGCTTCGCCCATACCTACAATTTGGTGAACGGCTAATGTACCTGAACGCATACCGCGCTCATGACCACCACCATGCATTTGTGCTTCTAAACGAATGCGTGGCTTACGACGAACATAAAGTGCACCGATACCCATAGGGCCGTATACTTTATGCGCAGAAAGAGAAAGTAAATCAACTTTTAACTTAGAGAGATCAATAGGTAACTTACCAACGCTTTGTGTCGCGTCTACATGGTAAATAATCCCTTTGCTACGGCATAATTCACCGATAGCAGCAATATCTTGAACGACACCAATTTCGTTATTTACATGCATGATAGAAACTAAAATAGTGTCTTCACGCATCGCTTCTTCAAGCTCTTTCAGGTCAATCAGACCATCACTTTTTGGTGCTAAATAAGTAACTTCAAAACCTTCACGCTCAAGTTGACGACAAGTGTCTAAAATGGCTTTATGTTCGGTTTTCGAAGTGATGATGTGCTTACCTTTTTTCTGGTAAAAGTTAGCAACACCTTTTAGTGCGAGATTATCAGCTTCCGTTGCACCTGATGTGAACACAATTTCACGAGGATCTGCACCGATTAAATCAGCAATCTGATTGCGTGCAATATCGATAGCTTCTTCTGCTTGCCAACCAAAACGGTGTGAACGAGAGGCTGGGTTACCAAAAATGCCATCAATAGTCAGACATTGCATCATTTTTTCAGCAACTCGTGGATCAACAGGAGTGGTTGCTGAATAATCTAGATAAATGGGTAATTTCATTGCTCACTAACTCCAAAGACGACGGATCTTCTTTAATAATTTTGTTTTTGCCTACCTAGAGATCGCCGTTAAACTCGCATATTAACAATGGTTTCTTGTAAACGACCATTTATAGCATGGCGTTTTTCATTGTCTTGGCGATCGGCGACATCCATAACCTCTTCGTTATTTACTAACTCTTCAAGGCTGATACTGCTTAGGAAACTGGTTATACGATCACTTAAATCACGCCACAAAGTATGAGTCAGGCAACGATCACCACCTTGACAACCTTCTTTATTACCCTGACAACGAGTAGCATCGACAGATTCATCAACCGCAGAAATAACTTGAGCAACAAAAATTTGCCCTGCATCACGGCCTAATAAATAGCCGCCACCAGGACCACGAACACTTGCAACTAATTCATTTTTGCGCAAACGTGAGAAAAGCTGCTCAAGATAAGAAAGGGAAATCCCTTGGCGCTCTGAAATATCAGCGAGGGGGACAGGACCTTGCTGTGAATGCAATGCAACATCAAGCATTGCAGTAACTGCGTAACGCCCTTTTGATGTCAGTCTCATAACAAATACTCCGTGGTGAACAATAATCAAATTGTGTCATTCCTGAGTAATTTAGTCAACTATTTATCCGAGTGTTTTAGTCAAGTATTATACTTGGTCAAAAGTTGACTTAAGTTAATCAACTTAGCCCTCTATTTCTTAGCCCATTTCTCAACTGACGTTAGAATACCACGCAAGATGTGAAGTTCTTGTGTTTCTGGGCGCGCACGCGTAAATAGACGGCGTAAACGGCTCATCACTTGTCCCGGATGTTTAGGACGAATAAAGCCAGATTCATTAAGCACCTGTTCTAAATGAACATAAAAACGTTCTATATCATCTGCGGGTGGATAATCAATCTCTGATGGGCTATTTTCCTCTTGTTTTTCTTCTTGGGCAAGTGCTGCCATACGAATTTCATAACTAACAAGCTGGACAGCCATTGCTAAATTTAAAGAACCATATTCTGGATTAGTCGGAACATACAAATGAAAATCACATTTTTGTAATTCTTCATTGGTTAAACCTGTACGTTCACGACCAAAAATAATAGCAACAGGCTTATGTTTCGCTTCCATAACACAGCGCTCACCGCATTCACGAGGTGCAAGCATTGGCCAAGAAAGTGTACGGCTACGAGCACTTGTTCCTATAACTAACCCACAGCCTTCAATCGCTTCATCGATACTATTAACAATATGTGCATTGCCAATAACATCACTTGCGCCTGCTGATAAGGCAATAGAATGTGAATCCGGTTTTTCTTTTGGATTAACAAAATAAAGATTGGTTAATCCCATGGTTTTCATAGCTCGAGCAGTAGAGCCCATATTGCCTGTATGAGAAGTTTCTACAAGGATGATGCGAATATTTTCTAACATTGATTTCTTGTTAATTGCTTTGTGATCCATCTATTTTATCACAATTGTAGCCAGAAACACGAATGTCTGTTATACTTTGGCACGTTTTTTATCCCCGTTCTTTAACATCTTGTGGAAGATAACCATGCATCCGATGCTGAATATTGCCATACGTGCCGCACGTAAGGCTGGTAATTTAATCGCCAAAAATTACGAAAATCCTGAATCTGTAGAAGCTAACCAGAAAGGTACTAATGATTTTGTCACTAATGTTGACCGTGACGCAGAACAAGTAATCATTGAAATTATCCGTAAATCTTATCCAAAACACACCATTATTACGGAAGAAAGTGGCGAGTTACTCGGTGAAGATCACGACATACAATGGGTTATTGATCCACTTGATGGCACCACTAACTTCATTAAACGTTTTCCACACTTTTCTGTTTCTATTGCTGTACGCATTAAAGGCCGTACTGAAGTTGCGGTTGTTTACGATCCTATGCGTAACGAATTATTCTCAGCCGTTCGTGGTCAAGGCGCACAATTAAATGGTTATCGTCTACGCGGCTCTAATGCTCGCGATTTAGACGGTGCAGTTCTTGCGACTGGTTTCCCATTCAAAAGTAAACAACATTCAGCCGCTTACATAAACATGTTAGGCAAATTATTTGTGCCTTGTGCTGATTTCCGTCGCACAGGTTCAGCAGCATTAGATTTAGCTTATGTTGCCGCTGGTCGTGTTGATGGTTTCTTTGAGATTGGCTTAAAACCTTGGGATTTCTTAGGTGGCGAATTAATCGCTCGTGAAGCAGGTGCTATCGTTTCTGACTTTACAGGTAACCATGGCTACTTACAAACAGGTAATATTGTTGCCGGTAACCCTCGTGTTGTCAGAGCATTATTAGCTGAAATTCGCAGCGAATTAACAGATGCGTTAAAACGTTAATTTCGTTGATACGAATAAAATATAAAAGAAAAAGATCTGCAATATCAAAGGATATTGCAGATCTTAATTTTATGAAATAAACGAATTAGGTATTTTGAGGCTGTACTTTGGGTCTGATAAACATGGCAGGGATCGTTAATGCAGCCATTAACCAGAAGATCAACGATTCTTGGTTAGGCAGTTTTTCATACAACCAACCAGATACAATAGTCATAATCGCAATACTCCCTCCCATCGCTAACGCTGAATACACCGCTTGCAGACGAATAATTTCGTGCTCTTGACGAGCACTAATAAAGCGCATAGCAGCTAAATGACACACTGTAAACGTACCACTGTGTAAGACTTGAACGACAATAAGCGCGGGTAATGCAGTAAAACTTCCCATTAATCCCCAACGTAAAAGCCCAGCAAAAGCAGAAAGTAAAAGTAGATTTCTTGCGCTCCAACGACGGAATAAACGATGGCTCAGCATAAAAACAATGACTTCTGAAACCACACCTAATGACCAAAGATAACCAATTGTTGCGGTGTCATAACCTGCTTTTTCCCAATAAAGTGCACTAAAACCATAATAAGCTGCGTGTGCACCTTGCAGTAAAGAGACGCATAGCAGAAAACGCCAAACTGGCCCATCTGAAATAAGTTTTATAAAGGAGACGTTATTGTGTTCTGCTTTTTTCACTTTACCCTGTGGCATAACTTTAGGACGAAGCATAGATGTCAGGAATAGAGCAAAAGTACTGGCAATCAACCCATAAAGAATAATGGGATGCCCAAAAACATCAATTAAAACACCTAGCAGTGATGAGCTAATAATAAAAGCGATTGAGCCCCAAACGCGGATTTTTCCATAGTCTAAAGGAAACTGTTTTTGCCATGTTCCTGCTAGAGAATCGCCTAAAGGCACCATAGGTGAAAAGAAAACATTAAATCCTGTCATCACAAAGAATAACCATGCCCAATGGCTACCCATCATAAATGCAACAGTAAAAAGTAATGAGAGAAAAGCAAATAATCTTAATGCAGTGATAAGTTTTGACGGATCTTTTACCGCAGGTGTTAAAATTAGACTACCAACAAAACGTGCGGTTAAACCTACACCTAATAACAGACCTATCATTGCAGGATCAACACCTTCTCCTTTTAGCCATATGGACCAAAAAGGTAAAAAGATGCCGTATGAGAAGAAATAAGTGAAATAATCTAAGGCAAGCCACAATGTTGATGGAATAACCATCCAATCCCCCATTTTTAAGATGCAAAAAACCCGCCAAGAACAAGTTCTCGAAGCGGGCTTGTACAACGGGTTTATTATATCGTTACAAACTTATGCGTAAACTGGAAATTTAGCGCAGATATCCAAGACTTTTTGTTTCACTTTCTCAATGTTCGCTTCATCATTGATATTATCAAGGACATCACACATCCAACCGGCTAATTCACGAGCTTCCGCTTCTTTAAAACCACGACGTGTAATTGCTGGAGAACCGATACGAACACCAGAAGTTACAAATGGGCTACGTGGATCATTTGGTACACTGTTTTTGTTAACAGTGATATTTGCACGACCCAGTGCAGCATCTGCATCTTTACCTGTAATGTCTTTATCAACTAAGTCTAATAAAAACAGGTGGTTTTCAGTTCCGCCAGACACTACTTTATAACCGCGATCTAAGAAAACGTCTACCATTGCTTTCGCGTTTTTGGCAACTTGTTGCTGATAAACCTTAAATTCTGGCTCCATAGCTTCTTTTAATGCAACCGCTTTACCTGCAATAACATGCATTAAAGGACCACCTTGAGAACCAGGGAATACAGCAGAATTCAGTTTTTTATAAAACTCTTCATCGCCACCTTTAGCAAGGATAAGACCACCACGTGGGCCTGCTAATGTTTTATGCGTTGTTGTTGTAACAACATGTGCATGAGGAACTGGGTTAGGATAAACACCCGCAGCAATCATACCCGCAACGTGCGCCATATCAACAAACAGGTAGGCACCAATGCTATCTGCGATTTCACGCATTTTTGCCCAATCAACCAAACCAGAATAGGCAGAGAAGCCACCAATAATCATTTTTGGTTGATGTTTTTTAGCTTGAATAGCGATATCTTCGTAATCAATTTTTCCCGATTCATCAATACCATAAGGTACGATATTATATAGTTTACCAGAGAAGTTAACTGGTGAACCATGAGTTAAGTGACCGCCTTGCGCTAAGTTCATACCTAAAACAGTATCACCTGGTTTTAATAATGCCATATAAACAGCGGCATTTGCTTGAGAGCCTGAGTGAGGCTGTACGTTAGCGTAATCTGCACCAAATAATGCTTTTGCACGATCGATAGCCAGTTGCTCTACAACATCCACATACTCACAACCACCGTAGTAACGTTTCCCCGGATAGCCTTCAGCATATTTATTTGTCAGCTGAGATCCCTGCGCCTGCATAACACGAGGGCTGGTATAGTTTTCAGAAGCAATTAGTTCGATGTGCTCTTCTTGACGAGTCACTTCACCTTCCATTGCATTCCATAATTCTGGATCGTAATCAGCAATATTCATTTCACGTTTTAACATTCACATCTCCTGACTCAGCTAACTTCACTAAAGACAAACTCCCATACGGGAGAAAGAATGACATACAGTGTAAACTCTTTTTCTTCATTGAGATAGCCCCTAATGAAAAAATACGCAATCGTTTGCCATCCAACTAAAACAGCACATTATTACTTTTTAACAACCTCATTTTATCCTGTGCTTATTCCTCTTTTTGAGGCACATCTCGCCTTATTTTGCAAACACCCCGCATCATTCTCTAAGAATTGAGATTTTTTGTTAAAAAATAAAAACAGAGATTTACAAAATAATCAAAAAGAGATAAGTTGCATATAAAATACAATTTATAAATATTCACAATAAACTGAAAAATTTTCAGGAGCAATTATGTTAGATGCACAAACTATCGCGTCAATTAAATCAACAATTCCTCTCATTGCTAAAACAGGCCCAGCATTAACCGCCCATTTTTATGATCGAATGTTTTCTCGTCATCCAGAGTTAAAAGATATTTTCACCATGAGTCATCAGAACAGTGGCGCACAACGTGAAGCCTTATTTAATGCGATATGCGCTTATGCAACGAACATTGAAAACTTAACTACCATTTTGCCTGCCGTTGAAAAAATTGCACAAAAACACGCTAGTTTAAACATTCTTCCTGAACACTATCCCATCGTTGGTGAAAATTTATTAGCAACCATTGATGAGATGTTTAGTCCCGGACAAGAAGTGCTAGATGCTTGGGGAGCGGCTTATCAAGTATTGGCAGATGTCTTTATCAAACGCGAAGAGCAAATTTATCAACAAAAAGAACAAACAAATGGAGGTTGGAGAGGATTACGAAACTTTAAAGTTAAACATAAAGTAAAACAAAGTGATGTCATTACCAGCTTTGAATTAGCTCCTGAAGACGGCCTTGATATTACACCTTATCAAGCTGGACAATATTTAAGTCTTTATATCCGTGATGAACGCCTTGAGAACCAAGAAATACGTCAATATTCATTAACTCAATCTTCAAATAATAAAACATACCGCATCGCAGTCAAACGCGAAGAGAAAGGTATTTTATCGAATTTTCTTCATGACCATATTCAAGAAGGGGATATTTTACAAGTCGCCGCACCAGGGGGCGATTTTTTCTATTTAGATGTGTCACCAACAACGCCAGTAACCTTAATTTCAGCAGGTGTGGGTTTAACACCAATGCTGTCTATGTTACACACACTTTCAACTCATCAAGCAAATATTAATTGGTTACATGCGGCTGAACACGGCGGTGTTCATGCTTTTAAAGATGAAGTTAATCAAGTCGGCAATCAGCTTTCACACTATCAACAAGCAATATGGTATCGCACGCCACGTGCTGAAGACGTGCAAAATAAAGATTATCAATTCAAAGGATTAATGATATTAAAACAAGTTGAAGATTGGTTAGCTATTCCTGATATGCAATTCTATTTTTGTGGTCCATTACCTTTTATGCAATCTGTTGCTAAGCAGCTTATTGAACTGGGTATTAATAGCGAAAAACTTCATTATGAATGTTTTGGTCCGCATGCCGTTATTACGCAAGATTTGCAGTAAAAACACCTTCATTAACATTCAATTTTAAATTAAATAAAAAAGCGCTGATAGCATTATATTATCAGCGCTTTTTTAGGTTGTTTCACTACCTTTTTATGATCGATATTTATTTTCAATCGCTGCGGGAATTACATGCTCTTTAGCAGAAAAACCGTACCAAATAACACTAATTAAACAGAGTGTATAACCAAATAACTCACTTCCCTCTTCCACCATATTTTTAACGGCACGGTTGTAATCTTCACCTAATAATTTATGCCAAAGTATTCCCATGCCAAATAAACGAGAAAACAATAAAATACATAACAGGCCAGCAACTAACATTCCATGGCTTGGATGAGTAATAAAATGAAATAAGCCTTTTAATGTTTTCTTGCCTTCTCTAATTGCAATGGCAATAGAAACAAATGCTACCGTTAGAGCAAACCAAACCCAAGATCCGTGTGCAATCTGATCAAATACACCATCTAATTCACGAATTAAAATACACAAGAAAAACCCCATAATAAGCGTGAATGCTCCCCGTTGTTCACTTTTTTGGCACACTTTAACAAAAAAGAATAAGCAAATAATAGCAACGATAATTTCTTGGGCTAATTCAGTTACCGACGTTTCAGAAATACCATTATCAAAAACCAAAATATCAAGAAAAATAAATCCCGTAGTGATAGCGATTAATACTGCTGCACATAAAAATAAAGCGAGACGCTTTAATAAATAATTAAACACTATTTTGCCCATACCTTAATAATTTTTAATATTGATGATAATAACTTTACTTAAAAGTTATTGAATAACATTTTGTGCCTTAAAATTCACAAAAAATAGTAAAATAAATTGTTCTATATCATCAATAGACTTGTATAAGATATAAATAGCATTATAGGCAAAACATTAAAAAATTAATTATGTACAAGAAAAAGAAAAAGCCCGATATCTTGATTAAAAATATCGGACTTAAATAAAAATGAATAATAAATTATTTGGCTTAAGTTAATTAATTAAATAGCCTCTTCGTCTTGCTCGCCAGTACGAATACGAATAACACGATTCACATCAAAAACAAAAATCTTACCGTCACCAATTTTACCTGTTTGTGCTGTTGTCATAATTGTATCTACACAGGTTTCAACAATTTCATCAGAGACAACAATTTCAATCTTTACTTTAGGTAAAAAATCGACCATGTATTCGGCACCGCGGTAAAGCTCTGTATGCCCTTTTTGGCGACCAAAGCCTTTTACTTCTGTTACGGTCATTCCCGTGATACCCACTTCACCCAGTGCTTCTCTTACATCATCTAATTTAAACGGCTTAATTATCGCTTCAATTTTTTTCATCGTATTATCCTGCTATTACCAGTTGTGGCGACCAAAACCGCTTGTAATTGGGTATCTGCGATCTTTACCAAAATTACGACTTGTAATACGTGGCCCGACAGGGGCTTGACGTCGCTTATATTCATTAATATCGACTAATTTTATCACTTTACGGACGGTTGCTTCATCAAATCCTGCTGCAACTAAGTCAGATACAGATTTATCTTGCTCAACATAGCCTTCAAGAATAGCATCCAGAATGTCATAAGGAGGTAAATTATCTTGGTCTGTTTGTCCTGGTGCAAGTTCTGCTGATGGTGGTCTATCAATAACACGCTGAGGAATAGCGGGTGAAAGTGTGTTTCGATATTTAGAAAGCTCAAAAACTAACGTTTTAGGGACATCTTTTAGTACATCAAAACCCCCCGCCATATCACCATACAATGTAGAATATCCCACTGCTGATTCACTTTTATTGCTTGTAGTTAACACTAAACGACGGCGTTTATTCGACATTGCCATCAAAATAACAGCACGACAACGTGCTTGTAGATTTTCTTCTGTGGTATCTGCGGCAGTATCTTTAAACATAGGAGCAAGCTGAGCCATAAAAGCATCAAACATCGGTTCAATAGAAACAGTATCAAACTCAACACCTAATAAATCTGCTTGTTCTTTCGCGTCATGAATACTCATTTCTGAAGTATAACGGAATGGCATCATAACGGCCTGAACACTCTCTTTGCCTAAGGCATCAGCTGCGATAGCAACCGTTAATCCAGAGTCAATACCACCAGATAAGCCTAGAATTGCCCCTTTAAAGCCGTTTTTAATTACATAATCACGCGTTGCAAGTACTAACGCTTGATAAACTTGTGCTAAAGGTGAAAGTTCCGGAGCAGGATCTACCATCGGAATAATATTCAACTCGTCGAATTCAACGATAGTGGTTTGTTCATCAAATGCAGCTAAACGATGGGTAATAGCACCGCGCTCATCAAATACTTTTGAACAACCATCAAATACCAACTCATCTTGACCACCAATTTGGTTAAGATAAATCACGGGAAGGTGTGTTCTTTGGCAATGTTCTTTGATTAGCTGTGTACGTACATGAGGTTTTTCACGGTTATAAGGTGATGCATTAATAGATAAAACAAGATCAGCGCCCGCTTGTTTTAATGCATCAATAGGTTCATTGATCCAAATATCCTCACATATTAATAAACCTAAGTGGTAACCCTTAAATGGTACCACACAGCGCTCATTTCCTTGTTGGAAATAACGCTTCTCATCAAACACACCATAATTAGGTAATTGTTGTTTGAAATAACGCGCTTGCAATTCACCTTTATAAAAAAATGAAAGTGCGTTGTAAATTTTGCCGTTTTGCCACCAAGGATGTCCAACCACAATCGCTGTTTTTTTACTTGCTTGTTCTAAACGCGTAAGTTGTGTTTCACAACGCTGTTGGAAATCAGGACGAAATAGCAGATCTTCAGGAGAGTAACCACATAAAGCCAACTCAGAGAACATGACCAAATC
This sequence comes from Proteus sp. G2673, assembly GCF_009915125.1. NCBI lineage: Bacteria > Pseudomonadati > Pseudomonadota > Gammaproteobacteria > Enterobacterales > Morganellaceae > Proteus > Proteus sp. G2673. Next base: position 171,955 of record NZ_JAABLT010000022.1, on the reverse strand, counting down.
AGCCTCTTCTTGTGCTTTAATGGTAGATAACATGCGTTCGCAGTTACCTTCAATATCGCCAACAACCCAATTAAGTTGAGCCATGGCGAGTTTTAGTTTACGACTCATAAAAATTAGTCTCTCCGCTATCTTCCGCATAAAAGGAAAATTAGTTTAAAAATATATTCGTTATCTGAAAAGGTTATTCCTTAAAATCATTCGCATCTAGCTCATGACGAGATAACAATTTATAAAACTCTGTTCGATTGCGTCCAGCCATACGCGCGGCTTGAGTCACATTGCCTTTTGTCATTTGCAAAAGTTTTCTCAAATAGGTCATTTCAAAATGTCCTCTAGCTTCTGCAAATGTCGGCAGTGCCGTATTTTCACCTTGTAATGCCTGTGTGACAAGCGCTTCACTAATCACAGGTGCTGTTGTTAACGCAACACATTGCTCAATAACGTTAACCAATTGACGCACATTACCCGGCCAACTTGCTGTCATTAAGCATTTCATCGCATCGGTTGAAAAACTTCGAACAAAAGGCTTATGGCGTTTAGCCGATTCACGTAGTAGATGATTTGCAAGAACAGGAATATCTTCGGCTCTCTCACTTAATGTCGGTATACGTAAGTTAACCACATTTAAACGATAGAATAGATCTTCACGAAATTCATTACGTTCCATCGCTTTAGGTAAATCACGATGCGTTGCAGAAAGAATACGTACATCAATATCAATATCGCGATTACTGCCTAATGGACGAACTTTTCGCTCTTGTAAAACACGTAATAACTTAACTTGCAATGCCATTGGCATATCGCCAATTTCATCTAAAAATAATGTGCCGCCTTCAGCTGCCTGAAATAGACCTTCACGACTACTCACTGCTCCTGTAAAAGCGCCTTTCGCATGGCCAAATAATTCAGACTCTAGAAGTTGCTCAGGTAAGGCGCCACAGTTAATGGCAATAAAAGGTTTTTTCGCTCTAGGACTGGCACGATGAATAGCTTGAGCAAGCACTTCTTTACCTGTGCCACTTTGACCGTTAATAAGTACACTGACATCAGATTGTGCAACTAACTTTGCTTGCTCTAATAAACGTAGCATTTGCGGGCTACGTGTCACGATATCTTTTGACCACTCTTCATCTGAAACAATAGTCACAAGCTCAAGTGCTTCATCAATCGCTTTATAAAGTGCATCTCTATCAACGGGTTTAGTTAAAAAACTAAATACACCTTGCTGCGTTGCAGCCACTGCATCAGGAATAGAGCCATGGGCGGTAAGAATGATAACAGGCATACCTGGTTGCTGGCGTTGTATTTCAGCAAACAGCGCCATACCATCCATTTCATCCATTCGGAGATCACTAATAACAAGATCTATTTTTTCTTTTAAGAGAAGTTTTAGTGCTTCTTGTCCACTTTCAGCGGTGAAGATATGAAAACCTTCACTTGTTAATCGCATGCCAAGTAACTTTAATAACCCAGGATCGTCATCGACAAGTAAAAGATTTGCTGATTTATGGCCAGCCATGCACATTCTCCTTATTTAGAACCTGCTTCAGTCGGTTTTGAGCTTTGCGTGTCAGTATCAGTTTTGACTGGTTCTGATCTTACCGCCTCAGATTTCGTTGATTCGGCTTTCGTAGACTCTGGTTTTGAAGGCTCTGGTTTAACCGCTGTGGCAGAAGGTTGTTTTTCCTCACCCTTTGGCTTATCTGTTATCGATTGTGTCGAAACCGGTTTTTCAGTCGTTTTTTCAACAACAGTTTTTTCAGTAGTAGTTTTCTCTGCATTCACTTTTTCTGTTTCCGCAGATGTTGCAGTTGCGCTCTCAGCTAAATCTTCATTTTGCGATAACGAATCAACAGAACCACTCTGTTTTCTATTCGATAACTGTCGTTCAATTTGGGTAAGGCTCTCAAGCTTTTTCAGCGTGACACTCAGTTCATGTTGTAACGCATTATTCTCTTTTCTTAGCGCATCAATTCTATTATCTGTATCTGTAGTTAAACGACGATAGCGATTCTTTTCTTCAGCTAAAGAGAGAATGAGTGTTTGGTTCTCAATCCATATCGATAATAGAACCCGCATAGAACTCGGAAATTGTAATTTATAGCTTTCTAATAACACTAATTGTGTTCGACGTTCGGCAATCGTCATTCCAGCACGTTCTAATAGAATACTTTTATAAAATGCATCATCCCAACCAGTGACGATAACATTGCTTGCTTGGCGTTGTGCTTCTGTCGTCATTATGCGGTTTGTACATTCAATAACACGTAACCAATAAAGTGCGTTATTAATGCCTTCATCATAAAATGAGCTTAAGGTTTTACATTCAGCCCAACGATAATCAATCGTTTTTTGTTTAACAACGGGAATTTCTTGCTCAGGCTCTAGTGTATTAGTGAGCGACTTTGGTGTACACCCTGAAAGAACCAGTGGAAGCATAATAAACAAGAAACATTGCTTCCAATTTAATGCGATTTTTCTAGTTGATGCAGGGGCCATAAATAACCATTCAATACCAAGCATCTTCTTATTTATTTTTTTATATTCATGATGAGGAGATGCTTGTTTTTGTGACCTGATTTGCATTATTTAATCTCAGAAAGTAGCGGTAATTCAATACGAAAACAGACATCAGCATAGTCAGAAGGAACAACACTTAATTCACCTTCCATTCTTTTGATACAGTCATGAGCAATACTCAAACCTAAACCACTTCCTTTGACAGCCCCTTTACGTAGCAAAGAACCTTGGAAAAAGGGTTCAAAAATCATTTTTTGTTCAGATTCAGGGATCGGTGTTCCTTTATTGGCTATATCAATAACTATTTTCTGTTCAACTTGATAACTAGAGATCCAGATATTACCTGATTCGGCACCATAGTGCACCGCATTCGAATAGAGATTGTCGATAACTCGTGATAATAATGTCGCTTCTGCTCGACATTTTGTCAGATTAAGTGAAATTATCGTTTTAATCTCTTTTGCTCTGGCAGGTAAGCTGTGTGCTAATACCACATCATTCACTAAATGAGTTAAATCGACCTCTTCAATTTGCTGAGGAACCTCAGAAAGTTTACGATTATAATCAAGTAGTTGTTCAATTAATAACTGTAACTGTTTACTACTATTATCAAGAATAGAAACCACTTCTTTTTGATCGAGCGTTAAAGGACCCGCAACTTCATCGGCTAATAATTCAGTACCTTCCCGCATACTAGCAAGTGGCGTTTTTAACTCATGAGAAATATGACGTAAAAACTCATGACGTTGTGATTCAAGCCATGCTAATCGTTCACTTAACCAAATAATGCGTTGAGCTAACGATCGCAGTTCTCGCGGTCCTTGAAAAGAATCCAAATTGTTACTAAGCGTTCGACCTTCACCTAATCGGTTGATCATCTTTTCAATCCCTTTAACAGGACCAATAATCATTCGAGTAAATAGCGCGATGAGGATCAAGCTGAAAACAAAAACGATAAGGCTTTGCCAACCGAAATAGCGTCCTTTCTCAGCAATTGCCATTTGAAGTTGTTCACCGCGACTAAAAATAATCTCTTTGGTTAAGACAACAATACGATTATTGGCATAAGAGAACTGCTCAAGAGCTTGTTGCATCTCTTTCGTAGGCTCACTGCTTTCACACTGAATAGACTTTAGCTTTTCAAGTGAAGAATTAAGCACGTCGGCTTCTTTAGATGAAGAAAGTGGAATTATGGTTTGCTGTAATGTTGAGAAAAGTTTGGTGTATTGCTGATAGCGTTGTTGGTACATATCATCATCAGTCTTATCACGTAAAACACAATAACGACGATAGTTTCCTTCCATCTCAATAGCTAAATTTCGCATAACTTCACTGCGTTCAGTATCGGCCAATGCATTTTTATTAGTAATTGCTGCTTGATTACTTAATTGATCGAGACTTTGATAAGCTTGATAAGCAAGGACAAGTAAAGGTAATAGCACCATCCAAAATGCCATTATCACGAGCTGTCTTAAAGAACGAGGAAAAATACGCCACTTTTTCAATGAAATCATCTCAACACCTATTAGAGTAATGCGATGCTACATGACTTGATAACAAGAAAAAAGTCCGACATTAGGAAAATCAGGCAAGAGAACAAACACAATAGAGGAAATGCGACAGGCTCTAGAAGTGGGAGAGCGGAATATCTTATTGAGATATTCCGCTCGTCAATATTTCATCTCTTTTTTCTCTAAAAGAGAATGAAGGTGGTGCCTCACTCCACGTGTCGCCCTGTGTTTGATAAGGTCCGAAGACGAGTATCATGATGTTGGACGGTAGGCACCTTACTCTGGCGTCATTCCTGGCTTATGTGGTATGTTCCCACCCATTATTGTGGACCGACATAAAAAGTTGAATGAGCAACTGATTTATATAATGCACAAGGCGTGCCAACCTTCAAAGTAATTGTTTAATATATTGAAAAATAACAAAAAATAAAAACAACCCTCTGATATTTTATGTATAACTCTTTTTTATCTAGTTATAAAACAACCAAGCTGTCTCCATATCCAGACAGAGTTACCCTAAATTTTATAATTACTTATATTTCAATAATATATATGTCGCCAAAAGGAGACACATAAAATAGTGAATGTCGTCGTTTTTACACAACAATAAATAATTCTTTTATTATCAATGAAATAAAGCCTCTAACAATGTAGAGGCTTTATTTGTTTATCACTAAGACAAGATGACTTTTGATTAATCAAATTGCTTTCTTGCATTACGGAATAATCGCATCCAAGGGCTGTCTTCGCCCCAGTTATCTGGATGCCAAGAATTACTAATTGTTCTAAACACGCGTTCTGGGTGAGGCATCATAATGGTTGAACGACCATCTTTTGTCGTAACAGCAGTGATCCCTTTAACTGAGCCATTAGGGTTTAATGGATATTGTTCTGTTGGATTACCATAGTGATCGACAAAACGTAATCCCACTAAATTTTGAGCTTCTAGTTGTGCTAATTGCTCTGCATCACGGAATTCAGCAAAACCTTCACCATGAGAAACTGCGATAGGCATTTGCGAACCCACCATACCTTGCAGTAATAACGATGGACTTTCTGTCACTTTCACTAAACTAAAACGTGCTTCAAAACGCTCAGAACGATTGCGCACAAAACGAGGCCACAAATCTGCACCCGGAATAAGTTCTGATAATGTTGACATCATCTGGCAACCATTACAGACCCCAAGGGATAAGGTATCTTGGCGTTCAAAGAATTGAGCAAATTCATCACGTAAGCGAGAGTTAAATAAAATAGACTTCGCCCAACCTTCACCCGCGCCTAATACGTCACCGTAAGAGAATCCACCACACGCCACCAGCACATCAAAATCACTAAGTGAACGTCGTGAGGAGTGTAAGTCACTCATATGAACATCAATAGCATCAAAACCCGCTCTGTCAAAAGCAGCCGCCATTTCAACATGAGAGTTGACGCCTTGCTCCCTTAATACCGCAATACGAGGACGGCTTCCTGTTGCAATATAAGGTGCAGCAATATCTTCATTTGGATCAAAGGTTAAATTCACATTTAACCCCGGATCGTTGAGATCTTGTTTTGCTTGATGCTCTTCATCTGCACACTCAGGGTTATCGCGTAAACGTTGCATTTGCCATGTTGTTTCTGCCCACCAAAGACGCAAGGTACTGCGTTTTTCATTATAAACTTCAGTTTCACGGCTTTGGATAATAATGGCGTCATTTTCTGTTGCTTGACCTAAATAGTGTAAACAATCCGATAAGCCATATTCAGCAAATAATGCTTCAACAGCCTCTTGATGTTCAGCACTAATTTGGATCACGCCACCAAGCTCTTCATTAAAGAGTCCAGCTAAAATATCTTCATCATACGCACTGATATCAACATGTAAGCCACAATGGCCTGTGAATGCCATTTCTGCAAGAGTGACAAATAATCCACCATCAGAACGATCGTGATAGGCCAACAATTTGCGCTCATTAACCAATTGTTGCATTACATTAAAGAACTGTTTTAACTGCTCAACATTACGAAGATCTGCCGCTTTTTGGCCGAGTTGACGATAAACTTGTGCTAGTGCCGTCGCACCTAATGCGTTATGCCCATTTCCCAAATCAATTAGATATAGGCGATTTCCTGCTTGTGTTGATAATTCAGGTGTCACTGTTTTACGCACATCTTCAACACGAGAAAATGCCGTGATAACTAAAGATAATGGAGAAGTAACCTCTTTGGTTTTCCCATCTTTATCTTGCCAACGCGTCTTCATTGACATTGAATCTTTGCCCACAGGAATAGTAATGCCTAACTCTGGACATAACTCTTCACCAATGGCTTTCACTGCATCATATAAACCCGCATCTTCACCAGGATGGCCTGCTGCCGACATCCAGTTAGCCGAAAGTTTAATACGATTAAGCGCTTCCACATCACAACCCGCCATATTTGTTAACGCTTCGCCGACAGCCATACGTGCAGATGCAGCAAAATCTAATAGTGCGATTGGCGCGCGTTCACCGATCGACATTGCTTCACCATAATAGCTATCTAATGTTGCTGTGGTAACAGCACAGTTAGCAACAGGAATTTGCCAAGGACCAACCATTTGATCTCGCGCAACCATACCCGTTACTGAACGGTCACCAATGGTAATTAAGAAGGTTTTTTCAGCAACAGCAGGTAAATGAAGAACACGATATATGGCATCTTTTAAATCAATATCTTTACGATCTAGATACACACCTTCTGTTTTTTGTGATTTCACATCACGTAACATTTTAGGTGCTTTACCTAATAATATGTCCAATGGCATATCAATAGGTTTATTATCAAAGTGTGTATCGTTTAATACTAATTCACGCTCTTGCGTAGCTTCACCAATTACAGCATAAGGTGCTCTCTCACGTTGGCATAACGCATCAAAAAGAGGCATTTTTTCAGGTGATACCGCCAATACATAACGCTCTTGAGATTCATTACACCAGATCTCAAGTGGGCTCATACCCGGTTCATCATTAAGAACATCGCGTAATTCAAAACGACCACCACGACCCCCATCATTGACTAATTCAGGCATTGCATTCGAAAGGCCACCAGCACCAACGTCATGAATAAATAAGATTGGGTTATCGTCACCTAATTGCCAACAACGGTCGATAACTTCTTGACAACGACGTTCCATTTCTGGGTTATCACGTTGAACAGAAGCAAAATCTAAGTCCGCATCAGATTGGCCTGATGTCATAGAAGAAGCTGCACCACCACCAAGGCCAATGTTCATAGATGGTCCACCAAGTACAATCAACTTAGCACCAACAGTAATTTCACCTTTTTGTACGTGATCTTCACGAATATTACCAATTCCCCCTGCTAACATAATTGGTTTATGGTAACCGCGAATTTCAACGCCATTGTGACTATTAACTTGTTCTTCATAAGTTCTGAAATAGCCTAGTAATGCCGGACGACCAAACTCATTATTAAATGCTGCACCACCTAATGGGCCTTCGGTCATAATATCTAATGCATTAACAATTCGCTCTGGTTTGCCAAAATCTTCTTCCCAAGGCTGTTCAAATCCAGGAATACGTAAATTAGAAACCGAAAATCCAACTAGACCCGCTTTAGGTTTTGCACCACGCCCCGTTGCACCTTCATCTCGAATTTCACCACCAGAACCTGTTGCAGCCCCTGGCCAAGGTGAAATCGCCGTTGGGTGGTTATGTGTTTCCACTTTCATCAAGATATGTACGGGTTCTTGATGATAATGGTAATGCCCTTTCTCAGCATCAGGATAAAAACGCCCTGCCACAGAGCCTTCCATTACAGCAGCATTATCCTTATAAGCAGACATGACATAATCAGGCGTTTGCTCAAACGTATTTTTAATCATTTTAAATAATGATTTATCTTGAGCTTTACCATCAATTATCCAATCTGCATTAAATATTTTGTGGCGACAATGTTCAGAGTTGGCTTGTGCAAACATATAAAGCTCAACATCAGTTGGATTACGTTGTAAGCGGTTAAATGCATCGACTAGGTAATCAACTTCATCATCTGCCAGCGCTAATCCCATTTCGATATTAGCTTTTACCAGTGCATCCTTGCCTCTTGCAAGAACATCAATCGTTTTTAGTGGTGCTGGCGTTTGCTCGGCAAAAAGTGCATTTACATCTTGATAATTTAAGAAAATGGTTTCCATCATTCGATCATGAATAAAACCATAAAGTTGTTGCCACTGAGTGTCTGTCATCGTACCGCATTCAATAAAGTAAGCGATACCACGTTCAATTCGGACAACCTTGGCTAAACCACAATTATGTGCAATATCTGTCGCTTTAGAAGACCAAGGTGAAATTGTTCCTGGGCGAGGCGTAACAACTCGCATTTCCCCAACAGGCTCATGTTCTGTTAATGAAGGCCCATAATGCAGTAGTTGACGTAATTTAATTTGGTCATCTTCAGATAACTGCCCTTCCACTTTCGCGAAATGGACAAATTCCGCGTATATACTTTGTACAGGAAGAGCATTTTCCTGACATAGAGTGAGTAATTTATTAATACGAAACGCGGATAAAGCGGGGGAGCCACGCAGGATTTCCATAGTATTGAGTTCTCTCTTTTAGCAGCTAGCCTGATCAATCATTCAGGGGAAACTCGCCTAGTATAATAGAATAACCGTCCAGACGAAACCGTTTGCGTGAACAAAATAACGGCATTTAACTTAGAGTGTTTTAATGATTAATTGGTGTAATCAAGTTGCGTCTTGCCAATATGTTAAGCAAAATGCTCGATTACTGGAAATTTATCCATGTTAAAATGACGATTTTACACACAACAATAAACAACGTTAACGAGAACCAACCTATTGAATAATATAAGGATAAACTATTTCGTTATCGTTATCATAGCGCTCTTTTCAGCGGCCATTATCGCATTGAATATTACATGGCCAGATAGGCAAAAAGCGCAGATAAATAAGATTTTATCTCGTGGTGAGTTAAGAATTAGTACGATACCTTCACCATTGATAACGATGAACGATAAAAAGGACCCCGTAGGTTTCGATTATGAATTAGTTAAACGCTTTGCAGACTACTTAGGCGTGAAACTTGTCGTTAATATGCGGACAAATATCAACCAAATGTTTGATGATCTGGAGAATAATAAAGCTGATTTTATCGCCGCCGGATTACTTTATAATCAAGAGAGATTAGATAAGACACGCAGTGGCCCTGCTTACTTTTCAGTTTCTCAACAGCTCATTTACCGTAAAGGGACATTAAGGCCACGTAGCTTTGATACGTTAGATGGGCGCCTTGTTGTCACGGCTGGCTCTGCTCATGCAAGTTTATTGCGAACATTAAAAGAGACGCAATATCCCGAGCTTGAATGGGAAGAATCAGATAATCAGACGACCTCACAACTGCTAGAAGCATTATCTGAAGGCAAAATAACCTATGTGTTAGCAGACTCAATCAGTGTTGCAGTACAACAACGCATTCATCCAAATGTTGCCGTAGGGTTTGAAGTCACGGAAAGCCGACCATTAACATGGTATTTGCCGGATAGTGAAGATAACAGCTTATATGCGGCGATGCTTGATTACTTTAATCAATTATCTCAAGAAGATGTATTAGCAAGACTTGAAGAAAAGTATTTTGGCCATGTGGGTTCGTTTGATTACTTCGATACTATCTCTTTTATTACGGCGATAGATTCTGTTTTACCAAACTATCAGCCCCTTTTTGAAAAATATGCAGATACTTTCGATTGGCGGTTATTGGCAGCTATGGCATGGCAAGAATCACATTGGGACCCTCATGCTACATCACCAACTGGAGTGAGAGGATTAATGATGTTAACTCGTCCCACGGCATCAAGTATGGGCGTTACTGATAGGCTTGATCCTGAAGAGAGTGTTCGAGGTGGAGCGCAATATCTTAAGCATCTCCTTTCGCGTTTACCAGATTCTATCCCTGAAGATGAAAGAATTTGGTTTGCATTAGCAGCATATAATATAGGATTTGGCCATATGCTTGATGCCAGAAGACTTACTGAGCAACAAAATGCCGATCCTGACAGTTGGCTAGATGTAAAATCAAGATTACCTCTACTTAGCCAAAAGAAATATTATGAAAATCTCCCTTATGGCTATGCCAGAGGGCATGAGGCTTATCGCTATGTTGAAAACATTCGACGATATCAACTCAGCCTTGTTGGTTACCTTCAAGCCAAAGAGAGCAAAAATAAAATATTATCTAAAGATCAAGAGGATGATGAAGAACAAGGAAGCTCACCGTTGACTCAAGATATGGCTTATCAATAATTTTTTGTACTTAAAAACAACCAATTAAACAGCATAGCCTCTTTTATAGAGGCTTATTTATTTCATTTCTCTATTGAAAAATCTTTCCTGTCATAAAGTAATCCCTAAATTAATATTTTCTTAATACTAAGAATTGTTACATTTTTTCAAGTTTTTTTTCCAAAAAATAGGGAAAACTCATGTGTTAAAAAATGTAACACTCATTAGTAAAAACACTCAGCCAATGAGTAAATTGTATTTAAAATAACCTAACTAGTCATTTTAAGAGTATCAGAATAGGTAAAATATAAGAAAAAATTAACTTAAATACGTAGGAATTATCTCATTAGTTATTATTCATTTTATGATTATTGTTTTGTTAAAAACTTTTTTTTCGTCAAAAATTAACTCAACCACTTCTTTATTAACATCTAACTTATTGAATTATATATATTATGATAATCTATAATTGTTTTTATTAATTTTCTTAACCTAATGTTAAGAACCTTACCTTTTGTAAAGTTAAAATAATGTTAATTATATTGTCTATTAAATTTATCTGCCTGATAAACTTTTTAACCCATAAAGAGAGTAATAAAAATAATAAACCTATACAAAACTCTATTAATATGGAATAGGCGAGATTAAATATGAAAATTGAGGAAATCAACAAAACGTTATATCAAACAGAGCACCTTTATTGATATCATATAAACCAGTCATTATTCGAAACAACTCGAAATATAATGCAAATCAATTTTTATATTCCGACATTAATATTATTTTCTACAAGTAATAATACGCACGATCTTCAAGGGATTATTTATAATGAAACTGAGTAAAATTGCTTTAGCTGCTGCTTTAGTATTTGGTATTAATTCTGTTGCAACTGCTGAAACTCCTGCACCAAAAATTGGCGCAACTAAAGGCGAAATTCAATTAAAAGGTGAAATTGTTAATTCAGCTTGTGGATTAGCCGCTTCTTCAAGCCCTGTTATTGTTGACTTCAGTGAAATCCCAACTTCTGCATTAGCAAATATGCAGAAAGCAGGTAACGTTAAAAAAGATATCGAATTACAAGACTGTGATACTACCGTAGCAAAAACAGCTACTGTTAGCTATACACCAAGCGTTGTTAATGCAACAAATAAAGACTTAGCTTCTTTCGTATCTGGCTCAGCTTCTGGCGCAGGTATCGGTTTAATGGATGCTGGCAGCAAATCAGTAAAATGGAACACAGCAACAACACCTGTACAATTAGTTAATGGCGTTTCTAAAATCCCATTCGTTGCTTACGTTCAAGCTGAATCAGCTGACGCTACTGTAACTCCTGGTGAATTCCAAGCCGTTATCAACTTCCAAGTTGATTATCAGTAATCGTTTTATTTATTTTAATTAATTAAATAATAAATTACTGCATTAACGCAGGGGATTTCCTCTGCGTTAAATTTGATAAAACACTTCAATTTAATAAGAATAAAATAAAAATTAATTAAATAAATATTCATTATTTAATTGGTTTTTATTTTATTAATAATTAGGCGTTTATTCATGTTAATTTCTTTTTTTCACAGCACAATATGGAAAAACATTTGTGCCATTTTGCTATTGTGCTTAACGTTTGTCGCTAAAGCCGAGCAAGATGATTCTGTGGAATTTAACATTCATATGCTAGATGCCGAAGACAGAGATAATGTCGATTTATCTCGTTTTGCAACCTCTAATTACATCATTCCGGGTATCTACTACTTAGATATCCGTATAAACGGCCGTGATTTCCCTCGCCAAAACATTAATTATGTTGAAGTGAAACCCAATTACTCCATCGCTTGTATTGACCCTACTCTTCTAAAAAAATTAACAGTTAACGAAGAAAATCAAAAATTTATCGAAGAAATCTCACCAGATTGTTTCGATATTAGTCAATTACCGGGTATCTCTATCAAAAATGATGGTGGTGTTCTCGATATTGTTATACCTCGCTCACTAATGAAGTATGAAGATACGGATTGGACGCCACCTGAATTGTGGGATCCGGGTGTATCTGGGCTATTAGTTGACTATACCTTAACAGGGACATCGACACGTCCTAATAAAGGTAATAATAACAATTCATTGACAGGATATGGGCAAGCAGGGATTAACCTTGGTGAATGGCGATTACGTGCTGAATATCAAGGAAATTATTCATCTGAATACTCATCAAACAATAGTTTTGATTGGAATCAGATTTACGCATATAAACCATTACCTAACCAAGCAGCAAAATTAACGCTTGGTGAAACTTATTTAAACTCCCAAGTTTTTGATAGTTTTCGTTTTACAGGCGCCAATATACAAAGTGATGAAAGAATGTTGCCCCCGTCTTTGCAAGGTTATGCACCTGAAATTCATGGTATCGCAAACACTAATGCTAAAGTAACGGTAACGCAAAATGGTCGCTTAATTTATGAAACCACCGTACCTGCGGGCCCTTTTGCTATTAAACATTTACAAGATACGGTACAAGGTCAATTAAATGTCAGAGTTGAAGAGCAAAACGGTAAAGTAAACGAATTCCAAGTACAAACAGCCAATCTACCTTATATGACTCGCCCAGGTTCAGTGCGCTATAACACATCAATCGGTCAGTCATCACTCAACAACCATAAAATGCAGGGGCCTGTTTTTTATCAAGGCGATTTTTCATGGGGTATGAACAACACATGGTCACTGTATGGCGGAGTTTTGTTAACAGTTAAAGATTACAATGCGTGGTCATTAGGCTTAGGTCACGATATGGGACGTTTAGGTACCCTTTCAGGTGATATTACTCAATCTTATAGCAAAACCTATGATAATGAGAATATCAACGGGATGTCATTCAAACTGAACTACGCTAAAACATTCGATGAGTACCATAGTACGATTACTTTTGCTGGTTACCGTTTTTCAGAGAAAACATTCCGCTCTTTCTCTCAATATATAGATGAGCGTTATAACAACATTAATAACAATGGTTATGAAAAAGAGATGTATACCATTACAGGTAACAAAACTTTTTGGGCTGATGATATTGAAAAATCGACAACACTTTATCTATCTTATCGACACCAAAACTATTGGGATAAAAATACACAAGAACAATATGGTGTTACGGTAAGTCGCAATTTTTCTATTATGGGTATAGAACAAATTAATACTAACTTATCAGCATTCCGTACTCAGCATAAAGGAAATACTGATGACAGTATTTCTTTCAATATTTCAGTTCCATTAGGAAGTAGCAAAAGCCTTGGTTATAGCTTGCAAGACAGTAACGGAAAGGTGAACCAAATGGCCTCTTATTCTGATAATAGCAATTATAATAATCTATGGCGTATCCGAGCTGGTTTAAGCTCAGATAATAAAGCGAATACTGATGGTTATTATCAATACCGCTCGCAATATGCAGAAATTAATGCCAATGCAAGCTATCAACAAGATAACTATGTTGCTGTAGGTGCAACAGTAAAAGGCGGATTTACAGCTACTCGTCAAGGTGCTGCATTACATAGTAGCAGCATGACATCGAGTACAGCTCGAATGATGGTTGATACAGATGGCGTTGCAGGTGTGCCATTTAATAATCAAAGCACAACAACCAACCTATTTGGTATTGGAGTATTAACTGACTTAACCAGTTATAACAATGTTGATGCTCGTATTGATGTTGATAAAATGGATTCAGATATTGAAACACACAAAGCCATTACATCTGCAACGTTAACTGAAGGTGCGATTGGCTACTATAAATTTCCTGTTCGACAAGGTGAACGCCTAATGGCTATCTTACGAACTGTCGATCAAGCATACCCACCATTTGGTGCCGAAATTACCAATAAAAACGGTGAAAATATGGGAATGGTAATGGAAGATGGTTTAGTTTATATCGCCGGTGTTAACCTTAATGAATCATTAAACGTGATTTGGGGTGGTAAAACCCAGTGTACGATTACAATTCCAGCCGTAATTAACGATCCACTAAAACGTGAATCATTATTATGTCAGGGACTTTAATGAACAAAATGAATTACTAGAGATAATTGTATGAACTCATTCAACACACTCAAAACGCTTTTTTGTGGCTCATTAATTGCACTCAGCATAGTGAGTACGACTCAAGCGGGCGTGTCATTAGATAGAACTCGCGTTGTGCTTATGGGCAACGAAAACTCAGCGAGTGTAAACTTAAAAAATACTAGCCCTGATATTCCTTTTTTAGCGCAATCATGGGTTGAAAATGAACACGGACAAAAAATCGCATCTCCTTTAGTGGCGTTACCGCCCTTACAGCGTCTTGATGGTGACCAAAAAGGTGTTGTCAGAATTACCAAAACAGCAGAAATTGGGCTTTTGCCACAAGATAGAGAATCATTGTTTTATTTAAATGTTCGTGAAATTCCTCCGGCACCAAAACAAGCGAATGTGTTGCAAATGGCAATGCAGTCTCGCATTAAATTATTCTACCGCCCAACGGCTATTATTCCTGAAAAACCGGGCATGATTTGGCAAGACCAATTAGTATTTAAAAAACAAGGTAATCAATTTATTGCCGAAAACCCAACACCTTACTACATCACAATTATTGGGCTTTCTAATAAATTGAATGGTGAAGATAGCGATAAGTTAACCACTTTTCCTGGTTTAATGGTTGCGCCTAAATCATCACTGGAAATTCCAGTTAAAACGAGTAACGTCAATCAATTTTACATGATGTATGTAAATGATTACGGTGGGCATCCAGAATTAAAATTTGTTTGCCAACAAAATAGCTGTAAAGCAGCACCGAAAGACCAACAACCAAAATATTAATTAACTTGACGCCGGTAGGAATAAAATGCAATTAAATAAAAAAAACATTCATTCCAAATCAGTAATGCTATTTTTTACCGGCATTTTCTCATTAATGCCAATTTCAGCTATGGCTTATCTACAAGGGGAGGTAACAACCAATGGCGGACCTAATATTTTTTATGCTGCATTAGATAACACAACGTTCCCTAATAATCGAGCAGGTGAAACAACGACGGTTAGATTTTCCTTGCCAGATCGCTATGATGGTACGGTACATTGCCCTAGCACAAATATTGATAAAAGAGCATTAACTTACTTTAAAGCAACAACCGACTTAATTCCTGTTGGTGGCAATTTTTATCAATTAAATGAATACGTAGATGTTCGTATTAAATTTGAAATTTGGGGTCCAGATCCTCTCCCTACAGTCCCTTTTGAAAATAAAGAAAACAAAAGAAATAATCTGCAAGGTTGTACAAGACCTAATTCTCCCAAACCTCATATCGCATCAGGTAGCAGTGGAGAACTTACTTTCCGTTTAAGAAAACCGATTATTAACGGAGTAAGCTTAAATGGTCAATCTCTTGCACAAATGTATGCCATGGTAAGCTACAGAAACAAGCCGACAGAATATGGTAACGAACCTATATCTAAACTGATTATTACATCAGGGATCATCACAACTGAAGATAAATGTATCTTTAATAACGGTTCCCCAATTACCTTTGATTTTGGCAATGTTGGTAATACTTCTGACTATTTGAATGGCCAAAACTACAAGATCACACGCAATATTCCAATAAAATGTGAAGGTGGTAGTTTTACTAATCCTAACAGTCGAATTATGTTTAAAATTCAAACAGGAAGCTCAGGTATCGCTAGTTTTAATCCTAATTATCTTGGTACCACAGGACCTGTAGATAGGACAAATTTGGGGATTGTTTTAAGAGACAAATCAGGAGCGATTGTGCCACCTAATCAATATTTTTCTGTCGGGAAGCTGAATAATTTTAAAGGTAATTGGGAAGTTACTGCGGCTCCCATTGCAAAAACAGGTAGCAAAATTACAGAAGGCGAGTTTTCAGCACATGCCACATTAGTTGCGGAGTTTATGTAATGGGAACTCCAATAATAAAATCTGCTATTTCTCTTTTATTATTACTATCACCTTCTGCCTTTGCTGCTACAGAGCTGATTGGCGGTGATATGGAATTTAAAGGCGTTGTGGTTGCACATGGTTGTACCATAGTTGCTGGTGATGAAAATAAAGTAATCGATTTTAAGCAGATATCCGCCAAAGATCTCTATACCTTTCAAAAAAGTGAACCCGTTGCTTTTAGTATTAGTTTAGAAAATTGCAGCCAAGACATTTATAAAAGTGTCACAATTACACTTGATGGGAAAGAGCATCCGACTATGTCGAATCATCTTGCTGTTGTTGGTACAGGATCTGAAGATCCTAAAAGTATTGGAATTGTATTTACTGATATGCAACGCAATATAATTCAATTAAAAAAACCGAGCTCAACTCAACTTCTTAATAATAAACGTATTCAGTTTAATTTTATGACATATGTTGAAGCATCACCCTCTGCGCTGAAAAATCAAACATTGTTAACAGGCCCTTTCCAAGCACAAGCAACCTATACCCTTAATTATCAGTAAACAGATATCTATTCTTTTGTTGCTTGCTCTGTATTTGCTAAAACAGGACTATTATTTTGCTTTTTAAGTTGTTTCTTTTCAGCCCTTCTCATCTTAAAAAATTGGCTTAAAAGCTGTGAACACTCTTCACCTAATACACCTGAAGTTATCTCAACTTTATGATTCATGCCGGGATGCTGTAAGATATCAATAAATGAGCCCGCTGCACCTGTTTTTAAATCTGAGGCGCCATAAACCACGCGTTTTACACGGCTATGTACAATCGCGCCAGCACACATCACACAAGGTTCGAGAGTAATATAGAGAGTAGCATCGAGGAGACGATAATTTTGCAAATGCTTCCCACCTTTGCGTAATGCCATAATCTCTGCATGTGCTGTAGGATCGTTATCGATAATTGAATGATTCCACCCTTTAGCAATGATTTTATTATCAACGACTAATACCGCACCCACCGGAATTTCGCCTATCTCTTGTGCTTTGTGCGCTTGCTCAATCGCTTTATGCATCCAATAAATATCATCTTTAACTTTATTCACAAGGATATCTCTTCATTATCATATAGCGGGATATTGTACCCTGTTTTCTATTGATAACTAAAGAGATTGTCTTGAATTGTTTATGACAAATATCGTGAAGATTAACTTTTAGTTTCTTCTTCACATAATCTGATAGGTCATTTGAATGATGTTACTTTAGGAAATGCCCTAGAAATGGTAATCTTATCTTCCTTTGCTTATCTCTCACTAAGCAAGAAAATTTAGGCGATATCCCTATTTGAATGATAAAGCACTACTTTATTGGATATAGCAACACAAAACTGATAGATGGTAACATATAAGTGCAAGATATAAGTTACTGAAATTTAATAATTTATATATTAAGTGACTGATATGGCTTTACTAATTACAAAGAAATGCATCAACTGTGATATGTGTATCAATTACATTAAATACATTGTAAATCAATAAGTTAATATCCTGTGTTGCGATTTGCTTTTCTGTTGTTTTTACGTGTAACACAAAAATCTCTCTTCCAGTAACACAAAAATTTTCCATCCGTGCTTGATAAAAAATCATTTTACTGGTTATATATACAGTGAAATAAACAGCACACATGGAGATTACATTATGCCTCGTATTGAAATTCTCTTTGATAAAGAATCTAGCAACAAACCCTCTGAAAAAGTACGCGATGCCCTTCGTGAGAGAATAATTCAAAAAGTCGGAAACAAATACGGATTTTTAAACGTCAGAGTGGCCTTAAGTTCATCAACATCACTAATAGTAAGCGGTACCAAAAATGATGATGATGCTAAAGAAATAAACCAAATCATTGAAGAAATTTGGCTCGATGATTCATGGGTTCCTGCATAAAAACACAGTTAAATAGGTGATACCATGATTAAGCTTGAAATCAATAATGCGGAATATATTGCTCGTTAGAAGAGGCTCGTTTATCTGTAGACAACCCTTATGGTTATCTGTTTATGGACATTGTCTTTTCTGATCCAAGGTTTGATGAAAATACATTTGAAATGAAGAACATTAGACGAGAACCGATGAGAACCTATATGACGGAGGATGTGGCTAGGGATTTATTTGAGAAGTTGAAACAATATTTTTATAGAAATTAATCTTCCATAAATTCATCATATTTCAGATTGTTCGATATACTGATACTTCGCAAAATAACTAGTATTTTCCCGATATTTAGGTAGTCTACACCACTTGAATGCTGACAATAGAATAAAAGCATTAGGAATCAAACAGGTAATAATATACAAGTTTCATTTTTCTGAAAGTAATTAATCTGTCTATAAGTAAGGAATAATTATGAAGGTACTACATGTAATCAACTTACAAGGTGTTGGTGGTACTGAACGAGTTTTCATTAAGTATTTAAAAAATAGTTCTTTTGATAATGAGATTTTATGTACTAGTAATAGTGTGAATAAAAACATTAAACACGATTTACTAAAATTTAACATTAGATTTGCCAACTTTATTGGAGGCTCAAAAATAAAATCTCTAGGCTTTATGAGAAAATATCTTTTAAGTAGAAAAATAGAAAAAAGTAAAGCTGATGTAACTATTATATGGGATCTTGTTCCAAGATTAGCATTTAAACCAAGGAATACTACGTTAGTCTATTACGATCATGGTAGTTCTTGGCATTATGAGCGTAATCAAAGAACAAAAGAATTTTTTGATATGCTAGATTATATAATTGCTGCATCAAATGCATCAAAGAGAATGATGGAACTAAGGTTATCGCCTCAATGTCGAATAAAAACCGTAGTTAATAAATTACCGATGCGTGTTTCTGATTTAGCAAAAACAATCAAAAATAAAGATGTAGTTATATTAGGCACAGCGTCACGTATTGTAGGAACTAAGGCTATTGGTATTAGTGTCCTTACCTTAAATGAATTATTAAAAAATGGGATAAATGCAAAATTAGTAATAGCTGGAGATGGCGAGCAAAAAGAACAATTAGAAACATTAGTTATCAATCTTGGCATCAAAGATAGTGTTGTTTTCTCTGGTTACCAAGCCGATGTAGATAAGTTTTATTCAAATATCGACATTTACTTAAGTACCCCCGTTACCGAACCCTTTGGTTTGTCATGTATAGAAGCATTATCCCATGGAATCCCTGTCATATTTCCTGTTATCGATGGTCAACCTGAAGCAATAAAAGATAAGTATTGTGGTGTGGGAATTATTCCTAATATGTCAACAGATACATATTATAAAACAACAGGATTAAATGTTAATTTTCCATACGAAATATACGACCCTATAAAAGATCGCCTTTCATCACCTAAATTGATTGATCCAATTGAATGTGCCACGGCTATTCAATATATTATAAATAATTATAACCAATTAAGTAAAAATTCATTAGAGTGGTCAAAAGAAACTATGAATTATGATTTATTCATAAAGGAATTTGAATCAATACTTCAGCAATAATTTAAGGGGCGACAATTGTCGCCCCTTAAATTAAGATATAGTCTCTATTAAAATGAATCACTCATTTTTATCGTGATAACCAAATTTCAGTAATTCCCCACCCAGAATCAACTTTTAATTGCTTTCCATCATCAGATAGAACAGTCACTCTAGTGTATTCGTTATTAAACCCCAGATACATTGGTGTGTTTTTCAGATTTGGCATAAAACACCCGCCAATCATATTGCCGTCATTGCCCGATAATCGTGCATATACTAATCGCCCTAAAATGCTTTCTGTAGCTATGATATTTTTGCTACCTTTTATCTGCTCCCCACTCCAAATTTTTACAAATGAAGATTGCGAACCTGATTTTGAGTATCTCGCATCACTTTCAGCTTTTGAATAACTGTAACCCGATGGTTGGTAATTCCCTTTGCTTTGATAGCGTCCGTCACTTTCTGCTTTTGTATAGCTACTTCCAGCTGTCGCATAACTACCTTTCGGTTGGTATTTACCGTCAGACTCTGCCTTAGTATACGATGCGCCTACTAGCGCATAATTGCCCGCTGGTTGGTAATTTCCTTTGCCTTGATAGCGCCCGTCACTTTCTGCTTTTGTATAGCTACTTCCAGCCGTTGCATAACTCCCTTTAGCTTGATATCGACCATCCGATTCCGTCTTCGTATATGAAGCACCGGCTAATGCATAATTACCTTTAGGTTGATAATTTCCCTTAGGTTGAAAAGCATCTGTAGAAGCTTTCTGGCTCATCACATGAACCGTTGACGTTCCCGTACTTTGAGCTACATTACCTTTATCAAATTTATTATTAAGCCCACTGTTTAGTGCTGTATTGGTCGCATAATCGCCTGATGGCTGGTAACTCCCTTTCGCTTGATATCTGCCGTCACTTTCCGTTTTGGTGTAACTATCCCCTTTATTGGCATAGTTCCCCGCAGGCGCATAATTACCCTTTGGCTGATATTTGTTGTCGGTTTCTGCCTTTGAATAGCTGTAACCGGATGGTGTGTAATTGCCTAACGGTTGAAAACGTTGATCTGATTCTGTTTTAGAATAAGCGCCTACATCACCTGCTGTGACATCGGCTTTTAACTCTGCCCATGCATTGCCGGCAACCGGCTCAATATTGTTATTCTCAACTTTAGACTGCCAGACTTTATTTTTATGATAGACAATAGCGCGTATTGCATACGGCTGACCGGCTTCAGCCCATTTTGGAAAACCAAATAACTGAATTTCACCAATGGCTTCCGTGATATCGTGAAATATCCCGTTCATTTTTTCACGTTCGATATCTTTAGCAGCAGGATCTGTGACTTGGTCACGTTCATAATCGTAACCATAGCCTTGTGTATAGGAAACAGAACCGTCTGGTTGGATTTCTACGGGTATAGAAGCCTTATCCCCTTGTGTTGCAAAGGGGGTTTTAAAAATAGTTGTCATAGGAATTATGCTCCGAAGTTACTGCCTAAGAAGTTTTTACGATGCTGACCAACGCCAAAGGCTTTTTTAGTCACAATGCGATATTTGACGCCAACGCCAGAAGGACGTGGCATTAAGTCAAAATTTTCGAGAAGAACACGTAGGCGTTCGTCAGGGTTGAAGTTAAAGACGTAATACATGTAAGTCATATCCAGCGGATCAAGGACAAAGACTTTGCTGTCATCACGCCAAAAGAAACGTTTTAAAAACTCGTTAATATTGGTGACCGTGGGGCTTTGTGTCAGATTAAAATAGCGCATTCGTACTAACATGCGTTTTTGATCAACAGTTAGTGACAAGGTGTAATCCGCATTACGTCGGAAGTTAGATTGAAAATTGGCTTTCTTTTTGCCAAAACCAAACCCAACTTTATTTTTATCGCTCGGTGGAATATCAATACCTAACGGTACATCCAGAATGCGTGACCAAATCGACAACCCAAAGTCATTCGCGGTATCGATATTAAACACATCTCGGTACCAATTTTGCCAAAATAACACCATCGACTTTTCAAAATGAGAGGCTTTAAAACTGGCGAGTTTCTTTAAATTCTCTGCATCTTCATACTGCCAGAGGATCGCTTTTAATAGGTCTGAATGGAACTCAAATTGTTGAACGTTCATACAATCACCACTTGCACAGCACCCCGTTGCAAGCGTGCGATTTGATTAATGGCAATCGGAATTAACGCAACATTCCATACTTTCCCGTCCAGTGACAATTCAACTTTAGTCACGAACAGACGAGGCTCAACAGTATTTACCGCTGAAGCTATCTCAAAAGGCGATACTTCACGTCCAACAATCAAACCGTTATCGCCGTCCAGATCTCCACGCGTCCATTGTTCTATGGCGCTGGGGATAATAGTTTGCGCATCAACGGCTGATTTTTTAACGGTCACTCGACAAAAAACGGTGATCTCCTTAGGGCGTGAAAATTTCACTTTATATTCTTGTCCACTTACCGGCTCTACAACACCGATTTCAATCTCACCATTAAAAGCCGATCCAATAGTTTTAGTTCTCAGCAATGATTTAGCAATTTCGTTACTGTCGCCCCCTTCAACACAAACGTAAATGCTGTGAGGCAACAGAGAAATTTCATCAATAGTGAGCACCGAATCGGTGTAGTTCTCGCGAAAAGAAAGCGAGTTAACGCCCTCTAATTCATACAGTGAAGAGGTGATCGCTTCTGCGACACTGACGGTATTTTTAGCCAGTGTTTGCTTACGTCGTCGTCTTGCTTTGATATCAGATTCAGCATAACGACCAACAACCGCATGAGTGGGGTTATTGACTTTCTCCCAACCTAATACTGAGCTAGCAACAGAATTCAGTTGGCCGGCACCGCATTCAACAGGGCCATATTCAACCGCCCTCATATCCCCTGTTGCTTTGCCAGTATTATCAATAATCAAGGGTGAAACTGTTTCGAACATGGCACCGGCAACACTGGATGCTAATGAGCCCTTGGGAATAATCGTGCCGGGTACGCCACTAAATTCAACGCTGGAAAGATAAGAACGAGTGGCATTAATGCGTTGGCCACCCATTAGGGCCCATATTGCATCAAGAAAAACACCACCAGCAATATCGGGATTGATTTGATTTGCTAACTCGGCATTATTCCTCACCATTGCATCACGGTTTTCAACTTCCATCGTCGCCAATGCCCCTTGTGGTGTCTCAGGGGCAAGGTTAATCGATTGACCAAACACCGCACGAAACTCGCTTTCGACTTCATCACGTATTGTGGCCGTGTCGGGAAGAATAACGCCTTTATTATTAATATAACGATAATCAGCCATTCAATGTAAACCCTCCGTATATCGTGCGAATTGTCGCTTGGTACTTCAATTCACCGTTCTCGACTGTGGCGCTAAAATGGGTCACTTCAACCACCTCTTCAATTTCGCTCATACGTTGTCTAAATGCCGTTTCAAACATCGGGATATCAGCTTGGCGACCAAAGGTTGTTGGCCAGAACGGAATGCCTTTATCTTTTTTATGTAACATTTCACCACGAACCGCTTTAGCAAAATGCTGACAAAGGTTTTTAACCGCATCGTCTTTTTCACTGAATTGGAGGTTTCCATCAGGGCCGATAAAGAGATCATTATTTTTATCGATTGAAAATGTTCTCATAGAGGCGCTCCTGAATTTCCATGACCGGTCTCAACACCACTGTGTTGATGCGTAGAACCGATATCTTTTCCGTTATGTTTCATCGTGCCACCGTTTGATTCACTGTTACCGTTTACGCCATGATTACCATTTACCGTCACGTTACCGTTAAACTCATTTTCTGGTGCGTTAGAAATGAATTTAGGCGCATCTAAAACCGCTTTATCTTTATGTAATGAAAAACAAACCGAACCGTCCATTGATTGAATGACTAAGGCATCAATATTCTTTCCATCAATCACCCATCCTTTGATGGTGTCGGGGAAAAACATTGCATCACTAAATGAATGGAGGCGTGCGGTATTAGGTTGGTCTTCAAGCCCTCCACGTTGAAATATCAGGCTAATATCACGGTCATTGGCTTTTATCCAACCGAAATCACCCGGCTTAATCGGTGCGCGAATAAAGAAACCACCTCCCCCAAATCTAAAAACGGGAATGTTGGCCAATGGTGCTCGCCCGACTGTTCCCCCTTCAGTTGTTACCATCATCACCAGTGGTTTGATAACAGCACGATTGGTTTTATCGTCATAACTGACCACTGTTGCAGGGAGCATGTCCTCTGTATTCATCATCAAGTTACGAAATGCAGACGAGAGCGCACCTGCCAGCGAACCCTCGCTAGCAATATCTGTATTGGGTTTATTCATGATTATGCTCGTTTACAGGTAGCCTGATAAAAGAAAGGATCATCATGTGAAGCAACATCGAATTTCAGTTGTTCAATGATATAGTCGCCATTAAGTGCAGAATTGAATTTACTCTTAAGTCGTAGCATCCCTCCTAGTTCTGAGGCGCCATCAATTAAGTAGGTAACGGATAACCCTTTTTCAGTGGCTTTGGGTATACCTACCATGCCTGATTTCATGCTAAGAATGCGCAAGCGCCCTTTTAAGGCTTGGTTATCATCTTTGACAAACAACGTATCATCATCAATAAAGGCTTTAACGTTTCC
The DNA here is from genome assembly GCF_009915125.1 of Proteus sp. G2673. Lineage (NCBI taxonomy): Bacteria > Pseudomonadati > Pseudomonadota > Gammaproteobacteria > Enterobacterales > Morganellaceae > Proteus > Proteus sp. G2673. Next base: position 147,553 of record NZ_JAABLT010000022.1, on the reverse strand, counting down.
CGCTTCCTGCAGTCGTTGTACTTGCTGTAACGCTGAACCACAAAAATACCAATTGGCAATATTTTTATCGGTGGCTTGAAAGTCCAATCTAACCTTGCAATCCTTTGCCACCGATGACGCGATCTCGCTCATTTTCTGCATGGCACCACCACTGGAAGAAACAATATCACCCGAGCTGGCATTATTGGTTTTAGCTTTAATGGTTAGTGTCACATCAGGAGGCGAGGCAATTTCTGCACTGACAATATCACCGGTAAAAATACGAAATAATCCCGTATTGACGCGTCCTACTTCAAGGTAAAGACGGCGAGTTTGTTTGCTTTTATGATAAGGGCTAGTTTCAGTGAGAAGATAATCTCGAGTGTGGGCGTTCAATCCATCAATGCTAACTGTGCATTCATTTTGTAAGGGGTTTGCGTACTTGGTGCCGTTAGCTTTAATACGCAATCCTTCATACCACTGCAGTCGTTCTGCAACTTCAATCCCCACCCGTATTCGTCGTAAGTCCATCATCACTCCAAATAATTAATGATTGGGTTCTATCAAATGATTCATACCAGGGCAGATCATCATTTTCTGTTATAAACGCTAAATTCGTGCCATCAGTCAGGTAGCGATAAGGAATGATAGGTGTGTTTGCCACCGCACGCATTCCCACTGCGATAACCTCACTTTCTCGTTCAATATCAAGATACATCGCATGGCGACTGGCTTTTATTGTTAGCGTCCAATTAACTCCTTCTAAATTGACGGATAAGCGTTGGTTTGGAATAGCTTTTAAAGGTATGACTTTCATTAGAAGCTCCAATCACCATCTGCGATACGTGTTGCGAACGAACCTTTTTTCTTAGTCTCAGTATCCGCGTCTTTAGTTTGTACATTTCCTCGATTTACCGTTGATGACTGCGTTGGCTTTTGTGTAGATCGAGGCGGTAATTCTCCGTATTCAGGCTCAACAGTACGCCACTCAACAAACCGTAGTGGCAATTTTATGGCATCTATCATGTCAGGTATTTCATCATGATGAAAACTTGTCAATAACATGGGTTGATAGGTTTTTACTCGAGTTTGAATACCCACCAGTTTGTGTTCATCAAAAGCTTGTTGCATCGATGAAAAGATGTTTTTCATCTCTCCCGTTAACACCAAATCCATACCAATCTCAACGGGGTTAATGATCACATGATCACTGCGAGTTTCACCACTTTCAACTTGAAATTGCGTCGCCTTATGTTCATCTCTCACATTAACTTGAATCGGACTCACACTATCAAACAGTGTAGAAAACGACTCTAAATCAAAGATTTTGACTTCTGTAAGCACTTTAACCTCCCAAGCCACTAGAATGTTGTTGATTAACATTAGCTATTTCATCTTGTAGCGCATTGCTAAGTCCACTTGCGACACCTTGTGCATCGGTTGCTTGAGTTTCAACCTTGATTTCCCCAATGCTTACGTTACTTTCATTCTTCACATTGGATTGATTACTAATGGCTTGGCTTGTAATCGGGTTCATCGCATTGTTGGCTATCGCATCTAACTGTGCATTGGCTTGAGCGATAGAGTGTCTAACCGGTGGCTGTTGTGTCGTTTGGCTTTTTTCTTGAGGAATGGCATATTCAATCTCACCATTATCATTGACTTTTCGCTCTACGTTTTGATTGACAGTGATTTCTTCATCGTCACCGAACCCGAAAAACTCTTTAGCAGATTTCCAGCCATTTTTAACTGCATCAAGCCCTGTATTTACCCAACCAATGATTTTTTCGACTTGCTCCCACATCCATTCAAACGCGCCCACAACGGCATCCGTCACCGTAGTAAAAACACCCGCAAAGGATTTACCCCACCCTGCAATGACAGAGATACAATTAATGAGAAACTTAACATAAGCTTTTAAGCCTGAAGCCATTAGCTCCCAACCAGCGACAACAATATCTGCCACAACACCAACGATAACTTTTAGATATTCAAAGAGCTTTTTGAATGTTTCCCACAATGCAAGAATAACGATTTTTAATCGTGGGTATTTTTCAAGAATACGCCCAATCATTGAATCATTACCGTCAATGAAATTCATAATGTCGTCATAAACAATCGCAAATGCCATCGCTAAAAGCGCAATAATGGCAATAATAGCGATAATAGGCCATGTTGCAGCAAGTGTTGCTGATGCAGCAGCTAACATAGGGGGAACGTAATAAAGTGCTACGGCCAAACCAATGGCTGAGAAAAAACCTATCAATAAATTTTTGTTTTCTTGGCAAAATTTGACAAAGGTTTGCACCCAAGAAAGGACTTTAGTTAACGCTGGTAACGCACTATTCATAATACTCATCATGACACTACTGAATACGGTTTTTAATCCTCCAGTCACTTCCTTATATTTTTGGGATTGTAATGCAAGTTCCTTTGTAACAACGCCATTCTCCTTTTGCTTTTTAGTCAACTCCTCGAGTTCTTTTCGTCCTTTAAGAATGGATTCAACAATTTTATTGTCTGTTATTCCCACTTCTTTAATTCGAAATACGGCTTCTTCTTTGCTCATCCCTTGCACAGCATCAGACAAGCGATATATGCCCTCCATTGCGCCAATAGATTCGCCTTTCATATCTTTTAATGAGATATTTAAACTTTTGAAAACATCTGCTTTCCCTGATGAAGTATCTTGTAATGCTTCACCAATACTTTCAGACATATCCATCAATGAGTCACGAGCGCCTTGAGCATCTCCTCCCATTGAGGTTATGACTTTGCCAAAAGCATCAACATCTTCAACAGGAAGCTCTAAGGCTTCTGCGGATTGAGAAAGCGTATTCACTTCTTCTGCTGTTGTTTGAATAAATGACGCAATTCCCCCTACCGTTAAACCAATCCCAACCATCCCTGCCATTCGACCGAGAAAACCAGCTAACGACGAGGTCGCTTTACCATAATTATCTGCAACCTCATCGGCTGACTCTGCTAATTCATTATTTCGCCTCGTCAATCGTTCCGTTTCTCTAGATGCCGAATTATTCGTGGCAGTTTGATCATTGATTGACTGTTCAGCTCTCTGAATATTACGTTCGAGTAATACAATGCCTTCCGATAATTTTTTATTACTTTCTGATGAGAGAGCATTAGACTGTAAAAGTAACTTTGCATACTCAAGATAATCTTTCATTTTCTCTATGTATGCGCTCAACTCAGCTTGAGCAGTATCACTATCAATATTTATCTCAGTATGTTCGTTGGATACATTACCTAAACTATCAATAATATTTTGAACAATATTATCAATGTCTTCAGAATTACCCTCCGCTTCTTCAGTGATCCGTTTAATTTCTGAAATGATGGCATCAGAGGCATTGGATGCATCACCATTAACATGAATATCAACTGAATTTGATGATAGCGCTGTCAATTGTGCGGATAGATTTTGAATAAATTGAGTAACCCCATCCGCCCCCATACTTGCGGATTGTTGCGCCTTTTTCATCTCAGCAATAATGTCATCGGTCGATTTGCTCACCCGATTAAACGCATCATCGGCTTGGCGAGTATCAAATTCGAATACTTGAACAAAGGTATCTAGCAAAGCCATATGAGTTATCCTTTCGATGAAGCCAGCGCTTCGTTATAACGGTTGGTAATGGCGATCTCCCACAAATCAAACGCCTCTTCTAAATCTATTGATGTTTTGAGTTCGGTGAGCGTGGCGAAACCGGCTGAGATGATAACGGCAAAGAAGCCATCAGCGTTTTTATAATCGACGGGAGTGAACCGGTGATTTTGTTGAGCAGGAATTGGAGGAAACCTTGGCTCCCGTCTTTGCCGAAAAAACTGGTGTTATACTTCAACATTTCCAGTTCAAGACGAATAAGGGCTTCACCATCGGGCACATGGTTATCAATTAATGTGCTGGTCTTCAGATAAATCTCTTGTCCCTCTTTTTCAACAGCAACATATGCCATCATCTTTAACATGGCTTCTTTGCTAATTTCATAGTCGCCAATTTTAGGTGCATTCGATAGCGGGTATTTTGCCAGAATTTCACGTCCAATCGTTGCTGGTAATCGACTAATAATAAAAGTGTGCTCTTCACGATCAGCATCGGTGATCGTAATTTCTTTCGGTTTAATTAACATGATTGATATCCATAAAAAAAGGCGGAATAACCGCCTAAAATTAACGTGCGCGAGTGCGGTCGAAGTCTTGAAATACGAAGGTATACGCTTTGGATTTGTGTCGTCCTGCACTGGCAACAGAGCTACCACGACTACCATTGGTGATTTTTCCGTTGCGTGCCGTGGTTGTTGAACCATCACCATACGAAGCAACCATAGTGATAATATCCCCTGCATGCCGTTGTCCACGTCGTGCGGTGTTCGATTCCAGTAAGATAGCGAGGTTTTCGTCTTCTTCACTGCCCGCTAACACGTTAATGGTGACCGTTTGAGGTGTTGGTGTTGACCATGTCACCAAATTACCGTTGATATCCATTCCTGTTTGCGCAATGTCCACGGCAGGCAAATCTAACGGATCGGCATCATCTGCGAAGGCGGTAATTTGAATACCGGCGGGAAAGGTTTTATGAGCCTGAATAACAATACTCAAGCCAGTTGCTGATACATCATGCATATTGTGTTCCTTACACTAAGTTGTGAGAGCCTTCGACTTTACGAACCCAGTCGCCCTTACCGTAAATCAATACGTATTTCATCACGTACTCGGGTAAATCAGATGGACCTGTGTTTTCGACAATCTGAGCGTTGTACCAATAGCCTTTGTTTTGTACATCGTGCCACGCTAAATCATCACCAGAAGCGTCTGTCACTGCGATTTTTTGCACATCGGTTAAGGTTTTTCCCGCTAGGATCGTGCCGTTATTAATCGCCTTAGTTACCGCCCCTGCAATCACCATCATTGCTCGTGCTTCGCCGTCTTTATTAGCGGGTACTCCGCGTGTGGCCATCAATAAACTAAACCACTGTTGCGCGATGTAGGCTTTTAACCATTGCTCATTAGCATGGACACTCATATCTAATGGGTTGGCAACCCCACCACATAAGAAACCCCGTTGATAGAAACTAATATGTGAACCCGATACCGCCGTTTCTCCGTAATAGTTCACCCGTAGTTTATCTAAGCGATCCGCATCGATATCGGTCGTAATTTGAGACGGAAATGTGACACCAAATTGACGATACATATAGTTAGTTGTCGCATTGGTGCGGTCATAATCCGTGGCGGACATAATGGCCATCGGTAACGCTTGAACAAAGAAGTTATCCGTTGTTTTTAGGTTTAAGCCCATCGAAGCCGTACCCACCAGTGCCCCGCTAAAATCTTCTGCATTTTGATTGGTCACAGACAAGTGCAATTGATACTTCACGTTTTCGCCTGCCACGTACTGCGCCAACTCTACGGCATGCTCTAATGAGAGTTCCGTTAAAAACGTTGCACTACCAAAAGAGTCAGAAACAGCCTCAGAAGCAATAAAGGCTTGTAACGGGGTTTGCGCTGGATTACCGGCTGATGATGTACCGTGGCTAATATTCATTGCATCAGCAAGTACCGATTGACGCACACTAATATCTGCACGCTCTTGTACACCACCGCTAATGACAAAGGCACTATCCAGCGAATTAAATGTGACATAAGTGCTAGCAAATTGAGGCTCGCTTTCTGCATTTAATTTCGCTTGCACAGCTGTAGCAACATCCGCGTATGACGTACATTCAGAGAGATCAATTCCGGTGATTGTTTTGGACACTTTGCCAATAGTGATATTAAGTTCACCGTCATTAATTAATTTTAAATCAGCTAAATCGCCTGTCTTTTCGCCAAACAAGGTAGGCGCTCGACCAACAGGCTCATAAGAGGCAATTTGCAGTTCTTTCGGCTTACTTGCTGGTGCAGGACTGACATAGCTGAAATACTGACGCGCAAAATGTGCCTCGGGGGAGTCAGTACCCAATAAGTCATCGACTTGGCCACTGGCAAATTCAAGCACTTTGCCTGCTGGGATTTTAGGGTTAGTTGAAAAAATACGAGCCGTGAGTTTGCGCATCGGTACAGCAGACGCGCCAATCACCGCACTCGCGATATCGACATAGCGAGTTTGTTTGATAGACATAACGTTCCTTAAATACGATAGATATCGGGATACAACGCACTCACGGCGTCTGTATCAGGATGAAGTGTGCGATTAAATGTCACATTGAAATCAAATGAGGGATTTTGTTCGTAGTTGCCCTGGTCATTCAGAAAATAAGGTGTTCGAATACCGCTTGCCCGCTGAACGCCAATGCCTTGTTTGCGGAGAGCTTCAACAAAGGGCAATGAATTGGCGATCATTCTGACAATCGCGGTAATATCACTCGCTGAATAATGGCCTAACTGGGTAACGAAAGCCTGAACTTGGTACGTTTTTTCAGATAACTGGTTTTCTTGGTGATTAGCTTTATTGCCTTGAACATTATATTTTCGGCTCTGCCAACCGTGGCCACTTTCATTGATGGGAAAAAACATCACCATGTTATCTTCACGGCCTTGCTTGGTAGATTGGAAACCGGATTTAACGGGGATCCCAATGCCGACTTCTTTTAACTGCAACAAGAGTTGTTTGCGAATAGCAACATCAACCTCATAATCCGTCATAAGTACCCGCCTCGATACAGATCACCGATTTCCAGCCATCTTGTTCGTACCAGTCTGCATCACCCACCACATCATATTTTCGACCATTGAATACAAGAAAATCAGGAGATGTACCTCGTTGCACAGCTTTAATATCATGAGAGGTATATAGGCGTCGGTACACTTGGCTCGTATCTAATCCCATTGATTGAACATCTTGGGTATCGACCGCTTGCCAACTGCCACGAACTTCTATCGGATCATAATAATAATTTTGGTCATTCCCTCGCTCATCGGGTGCCCGTTCTTTAAATCGAAACCAAAGCACCTTTTGCTGTGGAATATAACGTGAAGCAATACGATTTAAGTTACCAAACATTATTTATCCTCCACTGCGAAACTAACCGCTTGAAGCATTTGGCCAGTATCGACTAACGGCTTATCGGTGGCCTTACCTTTGCTATGGCGACGTGCTCTTGCTTTAACGGTTGACTCCTCCAGTGCCGGTGTTATGACTGCTTTTATTGCCATTTTCACATCGCCCGCCACCGTCGCACCAATTTGTGCCAGCCCATTATCCAGCGTGATATTGCCCTTAACAGACGCTTTCACTGCTCGAAAAATTAACTGACTATAATCCTGCTTTTTGTCATTCATGGTCGGACGTAAAAATGGGCGAGGAGGAATGCCACCGGCGGGATAGCCCAACTCTTGAATAGAGGCAACATAAGCAATCGGTGTTCCATCGGGATATTTTGCGTGTTCAAAGAAACCAACACTTAATCGCTTTTTAGCCAATTCATCATAAACCGCTTTTAATTGCGCTAATTTAGTCATTAACGTAATCGCCCTCTTCGCGTAAATCGCCCACCTACACCCCGAAAAGCTGAACGTTCACCGCCACCACCAAAATATTGAGGTACACTACAACGCTTAATCAGTGCTAGAAACTGCTGGCCAAAGGTGGTCATTTTAAACCAGTGCGACCAATCCGAACCGGCAGGGGGTGCCGTAAATGACACACTCACCTTATCAATGGTTACACTCGTCACAACACCTGTGGGCGACTCATCATCAGCAATCATTTTTCTGAGTGTTAGCATGTGTGCAACAACGAGCATCCACAGCTCGTTAGTACAAACACCCTTACAGGCAGAGAAATAGTTCAACGCAGATTGAGCAATGATAAATATTTCATCATCACCCACAGAGTTAAACTGCGGATAGAGCACACGGAATGATGTTAAAGGAAATGTGCTCGTCTCCATGATCACTTACCTTTTTTGTTGGTTTTAGGAACGTCTAATTTTTCAGCCTCTAATGATTCAGGTGTGTCAGGAGCTGATTGGTCGCTGGCTTCCATATCTGTGGCGACTTTTTCAGGATCTTCTTTGCGATGCTCAACAGTAATAAAACCATTGTCACAATGAAGATTGAAAACGTGATTTTCTTTGAGCTGTTTGTATTGCTCGTCAGAAATTTCTGTCACACGGCCACGTGGTGTGTACATGTGTTTGGTCATTACGTTCGCTTGACCGGCAATAAACACTTTCCCGTCTCTCACGGTATAGTTCTGGTCATTCGATAAGGTGCAATATGCATAAAGAGGCATGGAGTGCTCTCCTATTGTTTGGATATAAAAAAGCCCTCAAATGAGGGCGCAAAAAGAGAAGTGGTAAGATTAGATGCCGGTTAAGCGTGTCACCGCCCACGGACGGGTCACAAATACACCTGCAGTCGCATTGGTCGCATCTTCCATATACCCTTTAATTTGGTTGAGTGAACCTAATAACTGATATTTCACAGGCACAACTTGCAGGATCGACGCACTGGTTGCCGTTGAACCATCATCAATGCTATCTGCGAACATATAGGCCACATCAGCCCCACCATTTGCGCCAACAAATTCAGGAGAGAAAACCAGACGCATATTGGGATAGTTTTCATTTATCCATTGTTTGACTGTCTCACCACGTGCCACCGGATTAGCCACATTCAGTACAGAACGAAAGCCCAACGGCAATGTTAAAGTGATTGGTGTGTCATCTTTAATAATACCGCCAGAGCTCGTTTCAATACGCGAGAACATATCAGTAATATCGGCAGTGATATCCGCAAATGTTCCCCCTTTCCATTTGCCTTTTGCGGTTTCATAGGCGGGTAAGTTAGGCTCATTCATCAAACCAAAGACGCGCGTTTCAGGGCTATTAAACCCGTAGTAACCTACGCGCTCACGGCTTTGCTCTAATGATTCAGTCACTGAATTACGCTTTTCTTCCATCGCAACAAAGCCTGCAGACGATTGGCGCGCTTCTTCTAATTTACCCACTTGAAAACCTGATTCGAAGCGGACAAGGCCACGGCGTTCTTGGTCTTGCGCATAAGACGCTAATGGCACATTGGTATGGTCACCATAAAGCTCGGCTTTACTAATTGGTGTCGCCACATTCAGAATGATTTCTTCATCATGCCATTCACCCGCATTGACGATACCGGTGATTTCATCCAACACACGAACACGCGTAGCGGTACGAATAACACCGGGCAAAACGTGTTGCAACATTTCACGCTGAATTAAACCACCCTGCATTGCACCACCGCTAATTGCGGAGTCCATCGCAGAAAAACCACCAAAGCCGATTTGTGCTAATTCTCCGTATGTCCATTTCTGGTCAGGGTTAATATTCAGTTGGCCATGTTTTTTGACATCACGGCCAGACATGTGAAATTTAATGTTACTGACTGGCATTATTCACCTTCCTTTGGAGATACTGGATATGGGATTTCTGTTAAACGAATAATGCCCAAGTGAGCACTTTCTGTGGATTCAAGGTGTCGGCTGATAAAACCAATAACACGATCACCAGCACTAATAGTGGCTTTAGAAGATAGCGAGCCGTCAGCTTCATCGAACACAACCGGTGCGTTGATTTTTCCTGCCACTTCTTTTAGTTCAACGAAAACTTCCCCCATTGTCAGGAATTCGCCCTGCGTACCGTTACGAGCGAACGCTTCTTCGATACGATAGGCTTTAGGGTTAATCATGATCCCCGCAAATGCCCCTTTACCCCCTACTTGAACGGATTCCACTGAATCATCTTTGTAGGTATAAGCGCGACCGAAAATATTCAGCTTTTCATCCGTTGAACTGAGAATGGCTGAAACAGCGCGAATAGGGCCTGCATGACTAATTTCACCGACAACACCAGAAATTAAGCCATCTGCTACTGATTTAGGAATTGCCATTATTTAGCTCCCCATTTATCCATAATTGTTTTATTGCTCACTGCAGAGTCCATTGTTGAACTGGGCTTTTGAGAGTCAGGCACACGCCCTTGCATCCAAGCATCAAGAGCAATGGCTTCGGTGCCTTTACTGCATTGAATACCCAGTTCTTTAACACCGTACTCCGCGACTTGTTGTTGAGTCATAGCAGAGTGGTCAAACACACCAATAAACGGCGTTAACTTATGCGCCAGCGCATCACGCGCACCGATTTGTTTGAGTAACTCCCCCGTATCCATTGCCGGTTTTGCTTTCTCTAATCGTTTAATTTTACGTTTCAGCGATGCCATTTCGTCCATGGCGGTCATGCTTCGGTTTAAGCGTTTTAAACGACGATGCAGGCCATCGGTAGTTGCTTGGTCAAGATGCTCTTTGGCTTCTTCAATCGCTTCGACTGCCTCTTCAATGGCGACTTCGGCTTTCTCTACGGCTTCAGGTTCGCCAGATTCAGCCTCTTCTGTGGCAATTTCAGCTTTTTCCACGGCTTCTTCTGCTTTCTGCTCTTCGTCAGGGTCTGAATCAGTTGAAGACTTATCTTTATCGTCTGGCTCATCGTCTGTCGCAGGTTTAGCGCTGGTGATTGCTTCTTTGATAATGGCTTTTAACGCTTCCAATTGCTCGGGCGTAAAGGCACCTTCATCAGTGGTTGGTTTGTCTTTGTTTTCATCTTCAGGATTCATGCGAATAAGTTCCTTAGTGTCTATGGTAATAACGGAATGGTCTTGTACAGCAACATCAGCGCCGGTGCGCCCTTCATCGACTAACGCAAGATGGTTGGCTCTAATATACCGTTGTATGGCGTCATAACGTTCACCGTTAAATTCGCCTGGTGTGAAATCGTAAATACAGCGATAGCCCGGAGATAATTCAATTTTCCCTCCATCAATTTGGTTAAGCGCTGAATTAGACAGGATTTTGATATTGCCTCTGAGGTAGGGATATTCAAAATAGACTCGCTCCCCGATTACCCCTTGTATCCCCTTTGTCTCTGCGGGTGTGCCGTCTTTCCCTAACATTTCATGCTCATCAACAAAGGGCATTAATTTGAAGGAGTTAATTGTCTCTGTGCTGGCCAGTTCTTCTTGTGGGCGATACACCTTGTAAATCTTTTCGGGTATCGGTGCGCCAATCTCAAACCCTAAATAATCAAAAACCCCAACTTTAGAGATGGGGTTATCTTTGACTTCCAGCCAGCCGTTTAAATCATATTGTCGCTTTGTCATGTCTCCTCACCGAAATCTATTACGGGTGTCCAGAAGCACTTACAATTTGGTAATTGTCCGGGCAATCCTCGTTCTCCCGTTTTAGGATCAATAATCGGTGGGTTATCTAAATCAAACACTTCACCGTCCAATTTAATATGCCATTCACGAGGCTCAGCACTTCCACCAGAGTGATGCCAAACCGCTTTACGAATACCTGCAGATTTCATGCGCTCATAGTTAACCGCTGTCGTAATCTTTCGTGTTTGATCAACAGCGATAAAGTTCGCCCTTTTCTCTGTCACACTGCCAGTATGCCGAATTTCCTCTAATAGCGTCTTTGCGCCCTCACCACCTTGGCTGATAGAGCGTAAGGCAACACTTTCAATACGTTGATGAAATTGCAGTGGAATGGATTTAATTAACGATACGTTTTCAGCTGTAGAGGCAATGATTTTATCTTTCAGAGCTTCGGGCATATCTGGGGTTTTGATGGTGATCCCCCCTGACAACTGTTTAAGAGAATTATCTAAATTACGCTTTGCTCCTATATCGACTTGGGAAACAAATTTATCTGCAATCTCTGTGGATTTTTGTTTGAAAATCTTATCCCATTTACGTTTTAGCCGATTAAGCCAGATGCGTGTTTGACTGGCAAAGCTGGCATCCATCGTAAAACCTTCAAAGTCGTCATTTAATTCGCTAAACACTTTTTCATAGTCTTTAACCATTGAATTAATGAGGCGTGACATGTCACCTTGATAACGACTAGAGGGCGCTACCGAATACTGCAGGGGCTTCCCTTTCATTACTGCTTGGCGAGAGGTTGCCCATTGCGCTCGCTTCGTTCGTACTCGTATTCGCCTCGACATAATCTGCCTCGTTCACTTCAATGCCGTAATAGCTAGATGCTTTATCACTGGCCAGTTTCTTGCGGATATCTAACCCATCAATCGCCCCCGTTGTTGCATAAGCTGAATCGGCTTGTGCTTGTTTAAGCTCAATATCCGCACTCTCAACAGCCGTTGGGCTATCAAGTGGTGCCCATGTGATAGAGATTTCTGTCACAGGTAAACCATCGCTACGCATTAACATGTCGTAATGACGCTGTAATAGCTCTTCAAGGTCGTTTGATTGAATGCTCTCAAGCTCTTCGCGGTAATTAGCCTCTTCGTATTCCCCTGTTGAGTTAAAGCCTTTCGGTGTAGTGCCTAATAGCTTTGTCGCGGGTACATTGGAAGCCGATGCCACCAGCTGATATTGCGTCATAATCGTGGCATCTAAATCCGCTAATGAGGTGTCGAACTGTTGAACCGTATCTTCACTGCCCGTCATTTGCACACCGTAGTTATCGCGCATCTCCATAAAATAAAGCATATTTTCGCGAATAATATCCTTATCAGCGCTTTCTGGATCTGCAATCCCCATCGTAAGCAAACGCTTGGTCATTGCCAGTTGTGGTGCTTCATTGGCGGTACGTTCTGAAGCGTAGACACGCTCATAAATACGTTCTGGCACTGATACGCCAAAGTAGTTGTACATTGGCTTAAGCACGTTAGGTACAGGAAACGGCACAAACTTAATAAAGTGAGACTTGTGATACTTACGCCCACCAATCACATAATAGGTTGGCTCGTAGAAATCCATGCTGGCAGGATCTTGAACATTGGCGTCCGTTAAATCAGCAGTTACCCATTGTGGATCAATCTGCTTAATCCCCTTGTACATGCCCTTGGTCACACCATCGATATTAAACGGGTTTTCATACCACTCTTTCGGGTTTGATGTCTCAACAACAAATAACGCTAAACGACCGCCATACACGCGCCCAAAGTGAACCAGCTCTTTAAGCTGATGTGTAATGCGGTATTTTTTATCGCGTTTACGGAGCTTTTTACTGATAGCGCGATCATCGTCGTTATCACAATCAATATCGTAGCCTTGACGTATCGCATCACGTGCGGGCATATTGCAGGCTTTATCCACCAGCCAGTGTTTAGCGATAACTGCACACATATTGTTGCCGATAAACATTTGTGAGGCATACCATGAGGCCTGTGACTCTGGCACACCGTAAACCTGCTCACCTTTAAATGAGGGCACATAGCTATCAATACTATCCATCGCGACACCTGCAATTGTGGGTTGCGGTAAATCAATCCCATCAAAGCCTCGTTCTCGCGCCAGCGCAGGATATAAGTCAGTTGTGAATGCTGACCGTTTAACCGGTGCGAGTGGTTCTGTTTTTCGCCTCTTAAACGGCCACCACATAGATCATCTCCTAGTTGTGAAGAAACTGCCTTTTTTCTTCTGATATAAATCGCGTAATGCTTGCGTCATGGCATCCACTGTGTCGTCATGGCCAGCAAATGGGAATGTGGTAATTTCCTCCACAGTTTCGACAATCCACGGCTCAATGTCTTTGTGGGGAAGCCACACGTTGCCAGCCTCCCATTCAGCGGTACACGCATGAGCACGAGCAACCTTGCTACCATCTGGCTCGACGGGAATTAACCCTGATACGGTTGATTTGAGAGAGTCGATTACAGCAGGGCCATTGGCTTTGTCTTCCACCAGCTTGCGTCGTCCTTCAGGGAATTTTTCGGCTAACCATTTCACTGACTTTAAGGTTTCAGTAAAGCTCATGCGTTTTCGAATTTGATACAGTAAATAAGCATTTGCGTCTTTCTTGCCCCATACCTGCCCGACCACATAGTCAGTACCGTCACTATCTTTAAAGGTCATATCCCAACTATGAATAACCTTATCGAATTTTTCTGGTAGGTCTTTCGGTAGATAGTACTGAGCAAATTCTTCGTGGAAAATTTGACCATCACCCGGCTTAGGTGATTGTTGGTACATTGCAGACCAGAAGTAATCACCAATGATTGCTTTTGTCTCAAGGAGTTTGTCAATTGGGTGTAACTCTGGTACCAGTGCTTCCCCTCGCTCATTGATTGCAGGGAATGCAAGCACCTTGGTTTCAGGCGCTTTTTCTTTTAATTGACCAGACAAATCATCAGTTGCCCATCGAGTGGCCATGATAATTTCACCGCTGTTTTTTGATAAGCGGGTCTTAAAGGTCGAAACGTACCAGTTCCAAATTGATTTTTTAACAGTCTGGCTAAGCGCTTCTTTCGAGTTCTTTATCGGATCATCAATAATGCCGAGGTCAACTTTCTTACCCGTTAATGGGCCACCTACCCCCGCACAAACATAGCCTCCTTTGTGGTTGGCAAGACCAAACTCATCAGAATTACGTTTAACTGCAATGCCGTTCTCAGGCTTATTGCCTAACCAACTTTTAGGAAACAGCACACGATATTCATCGGACATCATAATGCGCTGAACATCGGTATTCATATCACCGGCTAAATCTGAGGAATACGACAGCGCACCGACACGCATATTTGGGTATTTACCAAAGAAATAGGTTGGTAGGTAACGCGAAACAATATCAGATTTACCGTGTTGTGGCGGTGCCCCTAATATTAATTTAGGGCGCTTACCTGCCATCATATCAATCAAGAACTGGTCGAGCGCATCACATACCGTTTCTGAAAAGTGGCTTGTAATGTACTCAGGGTTTATATACTGAATAAATTCATGCAAACTACGCCTAGCTATCTCTCTCCTGACCTCTTCATCAAACAAGTCGAAATTGACATCCATAGAGATACCTAAAGTGACAAAAACACCCCTTTCATGCCGTAATTGGCACGAAATGATTTTCATGTTTTTGATAACAATTGATTAACAATAAAAAAGAGATTAAACAGAAAGAAGATTGCTACTTTTAATGGTTTGAGTTGTATTTTTGATTGAGTTCAAAAGTGAAGGATCGCATTAGAACCATTATGTTAAATAGAACGATAATTGGTATAATTTATACTATTTACAGACCAGGATATAATTGCCCTTCATCAACAAAATAAACCTGCGTTAAATACCATCGCCCATCCTGAAAAATTAAATAATATTCATAAATAGGTGAGTAACCATCAGGTACAATATATTGCGTTGTGACAACAGTGATATTGTTAGTGCTCTTTACTACCGACAATATTTTCTCTTTTTTGGGGTCATGACTTGATTCAGAACCAAATGCAATGGGTTCTCCTACAAAATCAGGTAATGTGTATTTAGTTAATAGCCTACGCCACGCCTTATCTGCTAACTCCGTATACTCATCAGGCTTCGAACCCATAAGGCTAAATGCGTAGTCATTCCATTCCATGTAATCTTGTTGAAATTGTCTAACCAAAATTTCAGGTGACTCATTAGACATGGCAACAGATTGATTCATAAATAATCCACCTAAAAAAAGAACAGTAAATAAATACAATGCATAAAATCGATATTTAGACATATTCCCTATCTGCTCGATGCAATATTTAAATATGTTGTTATATCACACTGACTAAAATCTTACTGCTTTGATTTTACTCTTAATTGCATAAGTTGCTCGAAACTTAGGTGGCTTAAATCAATTCCTGTTGTTTGAATAGGCCCACCATCTGCACCCGTTAATTCTGTCTTGTTCTTTAGCATACCTAAATGCTGTGCAACCATCTTAAGCGCTTCATCTTGATTACGAGTAATAACCTCAACACCAAACTTCCCTTCTTTCACGCCAGCAAATACTCGACGAGCTGGCCCTGTTAAGTCACGCGTATCATGAAAGTACGCACGCCCAATACCAGCACCATTACAACGAGGGCAATCAGGATTTGGATCTAATGTTTCATCGTAACCGTAGCCTCCCACATCTTGTGGAGGCGGTTTCTTTGCTACGACTGCTTTTTTAATAGCATCTTCAAACTCTATTGAATCACGCCACTGATAATTGAAACCAAAGCCCCAGCAATGACGGCAACATAATCGTCGGTATTCGGTCAACTCGTTAACGTCTGCCGTTGCGATATCCCACCACATTTTTAATACGGCATCTTGGGTTATCTCTGTTCTGCGTTCCCGTTCTGCTAATACGTCAGTGATTGCCCGATTAACCTTAACATTTCTATACATCCGACTTGCGCTTGCGTATGCCGTATTTCCTTCACATTTACCACCAGCACGCTTATATGCAGCAGTCCTATTTAGGTCAATAAGGTATTCATTAACGAATTTAGCCTGTAACTCAGTAAGCCCGTAATTGCGCAGACTAAAGGTGTTTTGATCATCATGCGCATTACTGGATTCATTACTCTGCGCAGTGGATATATCACTATTGCGCATTGGCTCTTTTGCGCTTTCTTTTTTCTGCGCAGTGCGCAATTTCTTGTGCGCAGTTTTTTGCGCATTCTGCGCACTGGATATTTTGATATATCGTCGTGCTGTTGCGTAGTTTAGTTCCTTTAGTTCGCACCATTCTTTAGGGGATATTCCTGTTATAGCATGTTCGGCGAGGAACTGTTGTTGTAGCATCCCCCAATCCGGTTTTGCCATTGTGTTTATCTCCTTAGCCTATTAAAAAGCCCATTCGTTAAAATAGGCTTTGTGATTGACTCTTATGAATTGTACTCGTCTCTCCGGTTGTCACGCCCTTTCTTCTACCTACAGCTGACGTTGCTGATAATGACCGAAAAATAACAAAATGGTGGTATTCATTGTTTTTGACTCTCACTATGCGCTATCTGTCGAGAATAAAACAGGTCATGGCTAACATAGGAGACAACGACAACGCTACGTTTTCTTCTATTGGCACGAAATAAAAATAGCAGTATGATTAATATGTATTTATTTTTTGCTTAAATTCAGCCACCCTGTGAAATCAAACTCACAGGGTTATTTTTATATTGCGCTGTTTATTTAGGTAGGAGATAGATAAGAATAATCAATCTGGTATATATATTTACCTAAGCTATACTAAGTAAACATCGCTATACTTTAATTGATATCTTGTTAGTTTGCCCTCGTACCCTACGTAGGGCTTTTTTTAGTTCACACACTCCGTTCTAATGTAATCCTGTTTTTTTGTTCCTTTGATAATAAAAAAGCCCCGCTATTGCGAAGCTCGTTGTTGTTCAATTTCCCGTATTGCTTTCTTGTCTGAATTACATTGCTCAATAACCGATAACAGGGAAATGTTTAACATTAATGATTCTCCCCATGTCATTTGTTCTTGTATGTATGGCAATAGACAATCAGCGGTTAGGTGTGCTGGTATCGCTATGTGCTCCACTGGCACGTATTCTTTCTGAATAGTCGTGCATCCTGATAAGAGCATCACTAGGAATAGCAGTATTGGCGCAATCATTATTGACAAGAACAGTTTTGATAACCGTTTTAACTTTTTCAGAATCCACGACCGACCTATTCCGGGCGTCACTATTAATTGATGAGACATTATTGATAATCCTGAATGTTCGGTTGGCGTTTTCTGTGATTGAGTTTTGACGTGATAGTTGTTCAGTGAGTGATAATTTATCTTTTTCTAACTTAGTAATACTTTTACTCAGTTTATCAAGATGGTTACTTTGCCACGCAATGCAGATGATCATCACCAAGATAATGCCAACGGACACTGTTGTTTCGCCTAGCTTCATAATTAGTACCGATGATGTGAGAGAGCTACCTGACAGCGCTTTTCTAAACTGGCTTTATCATTAACACATGAATTATCAATTGAGAGATAAATGCCACCAGCAACAGTGATGAGTAGTGCAAGGATAAAACCGACAATGATGATTAAAGGTTTCCATGACATAGTGCTGACTCCGCCTCTCTACGACTGACTAACCCTCGCCATACCTTTCCACCTGCATAAATCCAGCGTTTCATTTCTTCACAGGCACCATACTGATCACCTGCATTTAATTTCTTGAGCAATGTAGAGCGTGCAAAAGCCGTGGTGCCGACATTGAAAGCAAAGGAATATAAAGAGGCTTTTGTTTTATCATCCAGTGGTACTTTAACCAGGACATCAACTTGCTGTTGCGTTCTAATAAAGTCTTTCTGCAGTAACTCATCACATTCTTGCTGTGTGTATGTCTTACCTTGAATGATGTCATTTCCAGTGTGGCCATAACAAACAGTCAGGATCCCAGCAACATCTCGGTAAGGTTCGTAACGCACACCTTCAAAGTAACCAATCACTGTTATTGCAATACTTACCGCACCAGCACTTGCAACTGCTGTCACCTTTTGTTTTAGGTTCATCAAATGTCCTTTTTAGCTTTAGTCAGTATTTCACCAACTATCTTTTCTATGTCTTGCGGATCGCTAGAACAATTTCGATGAACTAATTCAGCAAATAACGCTGTTCGTTTCCGTTGTTCTCGCCATGTCATCAGATAAGTTGCTAATCCAAGGAGCATGCTGAATCCCATCCCTATTACAAATCCCCATTCATAAAGTGAGAGACTTGCAAAAAAGGCAGTTAAGCCAGCCGTTCCGTAGGTAGCATTGGTTAATTTGTCCATGCGCATATACACCCCCTACGGAGTGTCCGAGTTGTTTGTATTATGAGGAAATGAGATTAAAAATGAGGAGTTGCCACACTGTAGTGACAACTAACTACTTATGTTCTGCCGTTGAATGATCTTTTCGCTTACAAATACAACAGTAACGATTCATATATCGTTCCCCATCATATTTTTGACTAATGTCGTAAATGTTAGGTAAAAGTGCCCATACAGTATAAAAATCATGAGGTGTCATTTCTGCTCCCATCCAAGGATGAATACCTATATGAACCCAATCACCATCTCTTTCTACGCGGATAACGCCAAGGTGCCAACCATCGCAAGGATTGATAATAATGACTTCTCTACCATCTAAATCTTCGGTTGGTAACTCACTAGCGGGTTTAAATACTAATTCTGTAGGTATTTGCATGCATGGCCTCAACAAAAATTAATGCCTGATTTAGCTCAGGCAAGCTGTTGTATACCACTACAACTATTGGCGCGGTTTATTCTGCTCTATCTCTAACTTGGTTTGTTCAAATCGCTCTTTCTCAAGTTCAACCCCAAGAACGCGGCGATTTAACTTTACTGAACAAAGGAAACAGCAAGCCTTATCTGTTTTAGATACAAAAAACCCAGCGCTTAGGCTGGGTTAGTTGGTGAAGTTACAAAAAAGGCAACTTACCTTGAAATAGTGGCTCATTAGTTCAAAGATGTCAACACGTTTTTGCTATTTCGCTTCTCGATCATCTCTTTTTCTCTATTTTTAAATGCATCTACTAGAGGTTGGTATAATAAATATTCAACAGCATTTAATATTTCTTCTACCTCTCTACGGCATGTAGACATAGATGGCTTTCTTTCTCTTAACATGCCATTTCTACGAGCCATTATTCTTGGTTCACTATTCTTATGATAATGACGAGCTATAGCTCTATCCGATGCACAAAAAGCATATCGACTAAGTAACATATTAAATGCCTGAATATCTATGTGATATATACTGTCAACAACTCTCTGAATAAGTAGACCATCTTCATCACTACACGTAGGCCTATACGGATAATCACGTCGTTCTACTCTTTCCATAAATTGAGCGATCATGCTACTCTGTCGTTTATCTATACGTCCGCTATGTACCCATGTACCAAATCGAGTTAACCAATTTTGAAGCCAAGCTTCTCGTGTTTTATCAAGTTTTAACCCATCTGATATGCTCTTTATACTCGACATGCTCGTAACTCCATTACTTCTTGCTTAGTCTGTTCTAATAACTCAATCTCGCTACCATGAATTTCTTGCCATGATTTAGGTGATGCATGAAAGCCGGTTTCATAACACGCCCTATGATGTGGCGGGCATAGTGGTAAAACATCTGTATGACTAGCCCGTTGTGCCATTCCCTGCCCCGTTCTAACATGATGAATTTCCGCTAAACTGGCTCCAAACCCCATATTGCGACAACAAATACAACCCAGCTCGGCTACATCTGATAGCCACTGTCTTTCTTCTTTGGTCTTTGATTTGATCATTGGTCTTGCCTCTACGTGAAACTTAATAATTGAGATACTGCATTTTCTACAGCTTTTTGAGTGGGGAACTGTTTACGAAGGATAAAATTCCAAAGCACATCGAGTGTGGCTTTGTAAAGTTCGCTAAATGCTAAGTCGTCCATATTTGCAAAGCTGATTGATTTAGCGACACGACGTAAACTACCGTCAGGCATTTCAAACGTGTCGTAATAACCGGCTTGCTCTACAACCCAATAGCGAAAAGCATCAAATGATTTTGTTGCTGAGATATTTTGCGCACGTTTTTGTGCGACTTCTTCTAGATAGATATCAGATGCTGATAAGAGTGCGTCAGCATTATCCGTGTAATATGAAAGGAATGTGATGTAACCACGCACAAGCTCTTTTTCTTCAGGTGAAATGGTACCGCCAACTGGTTCCCAATATTCATAGCCTAAGTTGAGTAATGCGAAGTATTTACGATGAAATCGAGGGTTACGAGCTTTCTTAAAATTAGCTGAAAGCACATCACCACACTTGATTTTTGAATGCAGAAAATCTCTCGTAACAGGGTTAGCCGGTACAAGAGTATCGTTAGACATTTTGATAAAGCTATGCTGTGCCATACTTGACTCTCAGTTGACACAGCAAATATTTAGGATTGGGTGTTCAGACCAATACTGTAATAATACAATAGGTTGAGTTAGATAACCAGTTTCAACTCTTTGTATCCACTAGTGACCCAACATTCTGAATCACCTGACATACAACATTGCTGAATAGGTAATATATCACCACAACGCTTACATTTACGTTTAGATAATTTCTCTACTTGCTTTTTATACTCAGCATCATCTTTCCGAATAAGCATCTGTAGGTATTCAATAATGCCATACGGTTCTCGACCAGGCATGCGCAATACACAATTACGCTTTATCATTTCCAATTCTTGATTATCTACAAGCAATTCAATTTTAGTTACACCTAATTCTTTCTGCCGTTTACGTTGTTCCGCTTTACGTTCTGCTACTGTTTTTGCCATTGATCTTACCTCAATAATTCATCCACAAACATTCAGTACGAATTTTGGTACCACGACCGGCAGAAATACGAGCCTCTTTGGTTACTTTTCTCCAGCCTGATAATTCATCATCATATAAATTCGAGTGATAGCCACTGATAATTACTTTTCCAGAAACAGACTTAATAATTTGCAGTAACTCATGATGTTGCCCATTAGTCATTTCAAAGTTGTAATAACGATTACCACTCACTCGTGTTTCAGGCATATATGGAGGATCTAAATAAAATAGAGTATCAGTGGCGTCATGTTTTTTAATCAGATCTAATGCCGGCTTATTTTCAATAATGACTCCCTGCAAACGCTGACAAACTGCAGATAAGTTTTCAGGATATTTAGCCCACAAATGTGAGTAGATTGAATATTCACGTTTACTATCAGACTGAAATCCCGAGTTACCGTTTAAACCAGAAGCAGAACCAAACCCCATGCAAGCGCGAACAACCATACGTCTAGCTCTCTCTAATGGATTATCAATAAACTCTTTAGCTAACATAAACTCGTCACGGGAATAAGCAGTAAGTAAGCAAGCCTCTTGTAACTTAATGTTTAATTCAGGATCTCTTAATACCTTGAATAGATTTACAACTTCACTATCTAGATCATTATATATTTCTGCATAGCTACGTTCTTTCTGCATTAAGACGCTAGCAACTCCACCAAAGGGCTCTACATAGCAACGATGCTCTGGAAAATAACTTAATATCCATTTTGCTAAACGAAATTTACCTCCGTGATAACGGATCACGGGGTGTTTAATTTGATGCTTACTCATGCTTTCATTACCTCACGCCAATAATTCAACCTATCTCTAAAAAACTCCCGATGTACCTCAGTCAACTTTTCAATTTCCACCAACACTCGCGTTCTATGTATTTTTTGATTTTTAAGCTGTCTAATTAATCGACTAGCTAATAAATCAAGTTGTTCTAACTCGCGATATTCTTCTGGCCACAAAGCTCGATTGTGAGGTAAATCATCAGGCAAATAAGAACGCCTAGACATAATTACCTCGTCGATTTTTGTGGTTTAACCTTAGGTTGATAAGGTGCTTTTGTTCTCGCTCTTGCTGATGCATGGAGGCGATCAATATGACACTGTGTATGGTCTAACCCATCGTCGGGTAATATAGGGTGATTATCACGAACGAGAGATTCGTGAGTAAGAGAGTCTTTAATTGTCATGGTCTTGCCTCTGTTTTAACTAAAATGCTTTTTCTGCGTAACGACGTCTTTTATCGTTTTGCTGTGATTGTTGTTGCATTTTGGACACTTCTGACGCTGTAATTTGGTCGGTAGGCAGATAGTGGCCATTCTTAAATTCTTGATAGACTGTGCCGGTTTCTCCGTGTCTAAATTTATCAATAATGATCTCGGCATAATTTTTCGCAGGGCTATTGGGGTTATATACGGCCTCCCTATAGGTAAATAAAATTAAGTCAGCGTCTTGCTCTAAACTACCAGAATCGCGTAAATCAGCAGAAACAGGACGGCGTTGATTAATAGGTCTTTTATCAACATCACGAGATAGCTGGCTTAACGCAATAGTTGGCGTGTGTAACCTCTTTGCTAATCCTTTTAAAGATGCAGATATTTTCGCAATTGCTAAATCATTACGTTCTGCTTTAGGTTTTTTAATTAACCCTAAATAATCAACAAAAATTCCTTTCAAATTTGGATATTTACGTTTGTGGTTTTCACTGATTGCACATATTTGTTCAATAGTTAGATTACTCGCATCGATGATATGAATATCTCTATCCATTAAATGGCCTAGTGCTGAACTTAAACGCCCCCATCCTTCATCATCCAATCGCCCACGATGTCTCAATGTTGATATTGGTAGTTGAGCAGAACCTGCAACTAGACGCTCAGTAATTTGCTGATTGGACATTTCCATCGAGAAGAATAATGCACCGCCTCCATCTCTGGTCATTCCCTCAGTCATCGTTAGTGCAAGCTCTGTTTTTCCCATCCCCGGACGACCGCCAATAAAAACTAAGTCTGTTGGATTAAAGCCTCCAATTTTGTCATCTAAAGCTTCAATACCACTTTTTATCATCCCAACAGCATCTTCCCCTTTGTTTCTTCGTTCTAAAACATCTACATATCCTTCAAGTAGTGTATTTAAATGCACAGGAAGTAGGTTCTGATTACCAATTGTCAGCTGGCCAATTTGGGTTGCAAATTGATGAATAAATTCTTCAGCTTGTTCATGATTATTTGCAGTAGTAATATCATTTTGATACTTGGAAATTAATTGAATTACTTCTCTAACACGATAATAACTATAAACTTTTGAGGCATAGCCTTTTAAATTTGCTGTCCAAATAGGTGTTTTAGATAGCTCAAGTAAATTTGCTAAATCGCCTTTTTCACCTAGCGCATCAGCAATAAAAAAGGGATCTATTAAAGAACTTGCTAGCGCTTGTTTTTTAATTTCTTTGTAGACATTACGAAAATATCTAGAACTAAAGGCTTCTTCAGGTAATGTGGCTAATACCTCATATGCATCTTGACTAGCACCACCAGCTAACAAACCACTAATCACCGCATGTTCTAATTCTTTCTCATGCATAATGATTACCTCTACGATATGTTGGCCAGTTAAACGTTAATACCGTTCCCCCCTGTAATAATCTGTCCACAACTCGTTCACCGAGCATTTTTTGTAAGTCAACAACAGGTAGGTTGCTTACCAAAATCGTAGGTAACAAATCTTCGTAGCGATCATTAATCACCTCAAATAGGATATTACGTTCAGAATCAGTGCCATACTGGACACCAATTTCATCAATAATTAACAAATCAGGCGTGCAATATTTTTCAAGTACATCAAGTTCACTGAATTCTGAATTTCCAGCCCATGTTCTTCGAAAAGCGCGAATGATACGTGAGGCTGTGGTAATGAATACCGTTTCTTGCAATTCTCCGGCAATCTGACGGGCGATTGATACTGCAAGGTGTGTTTTACCAGTTCCGGGTGTTCCACACAGTACAAGCCCCTCTCCTGCGTTTTTTCGGTCACCCCAAGTTTCAACATACTGCTGACAAATTTTTAAATTATGTTTTGCTGTTGGCGTTGAGGCTACAAATGATTCAAATGTCGCATTAGCAAAGCGAGGTGGAATATTCACCGCAGTTAGTAAATTTTGTTCAGACATTTCCACCTCCCACAAACCAATGCGGATCTTGAGACTGGTAATCTTTTTCGCTAAACCCGGTGTGAGAATTTACTTTTTGAGTTTGTACTACGGATCTTTCAGGAAATAGCCCCTGCCAACCATTGGCAATTGAATTACAAATCACAGCGTTGGCATCGGTGCAAAGCGATAATTTTTTTGCTTGTTGCTTGCACATGGTTTCTGTCAGCGGTTTTTTAATTTCTTTCCTGAAGTTAATCCAATCCTGCCAAACCTCATCACTCACATTTGACGGTTTAGCCAATTTCGGATCGAATTTATTTTTCGATTTTTTCCCCTCGAGTAATTCTTGTGGATCATGTTTTGAATTTACTTGTGGATCATGTTTTGAATTTACTTGTGGATCGCCTCCAGATTCTGGAGGGTGAAAACCACCTTGAACGCCAGATTCTGGAGGGTCAAAACGTACATTTTTACTGTTTTCTGTACGGTCAGAATCTGAACGGTCAGAATCTGGACGGTGAAAATTTGATAGTTTTTCACGTTGTTTTCTTAATTTGGCGTTCTCTTCTAATGCGATTTTTTCCAATTTATCGACATTTAAAAAATATAAATTTGAAGCATTACGATTGCCATTTCTACGTTGCTTTTTAACTAACCAACCATCACGCTCAAGTTCATTACATGCATTGCGAATTGTGCTAATTCCCGCACCAATTTGACGACTGATGGTTTCAACACTGGGATAAGCAACCCCTTCATCGCTCGAATAATCGGCTAGGCGTACCATGATCATTAACTTGGTACCCTTAACACCTGAAACAGCACATGCATCCCACACATAGCCGGTTAATTTATTACTCATTTCACACCCCCAGTGCTTTAGCTATATTACGGCAAGCATTTTGGTACTGCTCAGGGGTTAAATTCTTTGACAGTAATTTTTGTTTTTGCTTTTCATACTGTTCCCAAACTAACAGCGCAATAACACGTCTACCCTCAAAAATATCCCTAATTTCTGATATATGGGCAGGTTTATCATTCAGCATAAACCCATTACGGTATGTGATTTTTTCAGTTGATCTAATCATTGGTCTTGCCTCTTGAATTAATGCACGCTGGTCGGGCGTGATATCTCATTTAGTGCACGTACTACATTGTTTATTTGGTGTGACATGTCACGACCCTCTAATAAGATTTCAGTCATAGCATCAGCAAAACGCTGAATGGCTACAGTTGCTAAATAGTTTTTGGTGTCTCCACGTACTCGAGCTAACCTCGACGCCGGTAGAGCCATTTCAATCGCTGGCATTAACTCAGCAATTTTTCTTTGAGATGCGCGAGAATCACCACGTAACCAACGGAATATCTGTTGCCGGTTATTATTGATTGCTTTCCAGTCTGCCTTACCCGCTTGATCC
The DNA here is from genome assembly GCF_009915125.1 of Proteus sp. G2673. Taxonomy (NCBI): domain Bacteria; kingdom Pseudomonadati; phylum Pseudomonadota; class Gammaproteobacteria; order Enterobacterales; family Morganellaceae; genus Proteus; species Proteus sp. G2673. The sequence continues at coordinate 121,878 of NZ_JAABLT010000022.1, read as the reverse complement.
TCAATGGCATGTAATCGACCATGTTCTTGATTAATCACTAATCGTAAGTAAGCTCGGCTAATCTCAATAGCAACATGTTCTTGCCCTTGTTCTACAGCCCAGTCCTCAATTTCAGCTCTGATAATGTTGATATCAAAATTCATCTATGCGTCTCCTGTCGCAAAATTGATTATTTAGAATCAGTTTTTTTAACGATGAACATATATAGTTAATGGAAATTAATTACTCCACCTTACTATATAGTTCAGGTCGATATTTCAACTTTCCATCAGTGATTCGAGAAAGCTTTAATGCGGCCTTTTCTGGAATAATATTTTTCCAATAATGTACCGCAGCATCAGAAATGTTAAGTTTTTCTGCTACAGATCTTTGGGAACCGAAGTATTTAATAACATCCTCTTTGACCATTTTGGGGACTCCTTTTTTTAAGTTTATTTAAGTATTCAATTAAAGGAAACTTAAGTCAAGAAGATTTAAGATAACTTAATTATGATAAAAACATCGATTGGTGAGCGCATTAGATTGCGCAGAAAAGAATTGGGACTAACTCAAAAAGCACTTTCAGCGAAGGTGGGAGTTTCCCATGTTGCGATTTCTCAATGGGAAAAGGAAGAAACTGAACCCACAGGTAATAATTTATTCTCTCTTGCTGATGCCTTAGGATGTACACCTGAATTTATACTCAAAGGAAAAGAAGAAAATTCAAGCAATATTGAGTCCCCGAGAATTCATCATTCAAAAGGTAAATACCCTCTTATCAGTAGAGTCATGGCTGGAGCTTGGACTGAAGCATTGGAACCATACGATAGATGTAATATTGATGAAATGTATGAAACAACCGTATCTTGCTCAAATGATTCCTTTTGGCTAGATGTTGTGGGGGACTCAATGACCTCATCATCTGGATTAAGCATCCCAGAAGGAATGATTATTCTCGTAGATCCAAATGTAGAACCAACAAATGGTAAACTTGTAGTAGCTAAATTAGAAAGTGAAAACGAAACCACATTTAAACAGTATATTATTGATGCTGGTCATCATTATTTAAAGCCATTAAACCCTCAATATAGAATGATATCAATCAATGGTAACTGTCGAATAGTTGGTGTTGTCGTAGATGCTAAAATAAAAAAACTACCATAAAACAATACGGTTAACTATTACATTGTATTGACTAAATGTTATCATACGGAGTACTAAAATGGCATTTCGATTTAAAAAAACAATAAAAATTGCAGGGGTAAAAGTTAATATAGGAAAAAATGGAATTAGTAGTATTTCTATAGGGAAAAAAGGGGCTAGCCTTAATATAGGAAAAAATGGAATTCATTCTAATTTAGGTATTCCTGGAACAGGTCTTTCATACAGAAGTAAATTAACTGGCTCAACTAAAAAACAAAAGACTAGTAATAAACTAACAAAATCTGAACAACAACAGATTGATTTTGAATGTTTTATTAAAGACTCTAAAGATGATGTTCAATTAATGAAATTATGTTTTTTGAGTATCAATGGTGTTGATATTTACAGTGATGACGTTGCCATTGAAAATATATCCATTGATAATGAATTAATTAACAAGTTCAACACTCTTGAACTATCTTTTAATCGTGCTATTTCAGAGGTTGAATTTTCAGGCGATACAGGGCAAAGAGCAAAAAATAAAATTTCAAAATTTGTTTTCGAAATAAAAAGATGGCTTGATTCTAATCATCCCAATTGGGAGTCAGAAAAACATCAAATAGAGAAGATGATTGAGAAACGTATAACTGAGCAACAAGAAAAAGAAAAAGCAGAGAATCAAGCTATTAAAGAAAAACAATTTTTTACGATAAAATTTATATTTCTATTCATATTTACATTTTTCTTCCCTATGATTTTCTGCTGGTTTTCTCTACAAAAAAAATACCCCTTATGGTTTAAAGTAATTAGCTTTTCATGGGCTTTAATTATAACTTTTATGGTATTAAATAAAGAAAAATAACCACGCATGGCATAGGCCCTTAATATAAAGGGCTTTGATATCTTCCCCCCCAAAAAATTCCCTTATATTACATTGTATTAACATGACTTATTAATACCATAATATATGTAGTATAAAAATCATGCATTCATAAACAGAAACCCAGCATTTTAAGATAACTTTAAATTTTATTGACAAAGCATTTAAGTTATCTTAAATTACAAGCAAGACAAACAACACAGCAAGTGTTTAGGTAAGTGTTCAGATTTAGTTTTGCTGTTATGCCGTGGTAATCATGACAGCTCTCATCGCGACCTGTCATGATTACCACGGCATAACGGCAAATTTTTTAGCAGTACCAGGGAATTTAATTAGTTACCGACCAAAGCGACAAGGCAAAACCTGACAGCTCGGAAAGACGAGCAACTTAATAATTTTGGGATTGGTGAATGCTAAGGCTGATTAGCAGTGGACACTTAACCCACGCGGATACTTGCACAACAAGACCGAAAGTAGGAGATAAGCACCTACCACCAATCACCAAAATTAAACTGGAAATATCATAAATGACAGGAGACATATTATGTATATAGGTAAAAACAAAATGAAAAACATCAAGTTGGATATTGTTTTAAGCCTTTTCAATCTTTTCCCAGAAACAGTATTTCACTGTTGTGCCGACAATAAAATTGCAACTCTTGAGTTTGATGAAGATGTAAAAAAACCCACCGAAGTGGGTTCCTTTACCTCGGGTCGCCGACCAAAGCTAACCGAGAGTTCTACTAGCGCGACCAAACGCTAGAAGAGGCAAGACCAATGATAAATCACTGATCGCAGTTATTTTAAAGGAGTTGCTATGAAAGCACAACCTGAAAGCCTAACCGTCACACTCTATATTCATGCTCAAAAACAGTTCGATGGTTCTTACCAATATAACGCCTACGCATTTAAAGCAGATCCTAATGATGGGCTAGGTTTTGTTATTGCAGAACACACTGTTGATGTTCCTTTTAAAGAGCCAACTCAAACTGATCTCATTCACGCTGAAATTGATTTTCTACGCAATGAGCAAGAAAAAATTCTTGCTGATGCCCAAGTGAAATCAAGCTTGTTAGAAGATCAAATCCAAATGCTTCTCTGCTTGGAAGGCAAACCCATTTCAAAAACTGACGAAGAAATCCCTTATTAGGAGGTAATTTCATGAAATGTTCATTGTGTAAAAAAGAGATAGATGAATATGAAGCGTATGAGTATCGCGGATTCATTTCTTGTGGAGAGCACTTTGACGAAGTTATTGCTCGTGTTGATAGAAAACGCCAAGAGATTATTAGTCAATACGATTCAATGTCTCGTCCATTAAAAGGGTTAGATATTCGACCTGATAATCCTATTGGTAAAGCTAACCAAGAATTATTGAAAGGCTCTATCGAAGTTTGTAGTAAAGAAACTTTGTTAGAAAAAGATTATCGCAAAGGAATTTTATAAGAGGCAAGACCAATGAAAACTTTTATCTGTGTATTTGAGCCTACGACCGAGGCTCGTACAAACAACGGTGCTGTACCGTTAGCAATAGCGTTAAACACCGCTAATACAAAACTGGCAACAGCGACTGCAGTAGTAAAATTGTCTGAAACATATCCAGAAGCTATGGATAACTTTAATACTGATGAGCCGTTAATTAGCGAGCATCTTGACGGTTCTGCATGCCCTACTTTAGATGCTTTCGATGAAAAATTTGCTGTTGAAAATGAGTATGATGGTACTCAATGGAAACCTATCGAATATAGAGAATTTAAAAAGCTGGCCACAAAACCTCGTATCGCTAGTCTGTTATTATTTGGAAAGACTCAAATAACAAACAAAGAGTTCTCTTTTACATTGAAATATCTTGCTGGCACAGAAGATCCAAAAATTTGTAATATCGCCACAGGCCTTGCTGAAATAACAAAATTATCTTTGATGGATGCTGAGCAAACGATGGAAATAGCACAGGCTATCTATGAGTTTGCTAATGAAGATGTCACCGTTGAAGAAGCTAAATCACTAGGTGAAAGTTGGCTAACAGAAGAACCAGAACAACCACAAGAAGAAACATCTTCTATCAAACGTAACTATTCAACAATAGATACTGAAATCGCCTTAGCACTGTTAGATGACTTTGATCCTAATAATGTCCTCGCATCTCAAGTAAAAAAAGCAAAAGAACTGATAGATGACGATAATAAAGCATGGAAACGCTGGTCAATGGATTTACGCACAACAGCTGGCATCTTGGATATACCACGTGAAAAGATTTTCTCGTTAATAGCTGAAAGTAAAAAACAGCCTGAGCTATTAGATAATCCCAATGCGCGAAAAGAACTTATTGATCTGCATTTGGGCATTAGCAAATCTAACAACACTAAAAAAGAAGAAATTACTACTAAGTTAACTCAAACAGATAATGCATCTTTAGTATCCAAAGAAAATATAGTTGAGAAAGAAACTAAGCCTAAACGTTCGCGTAAAAAGCAAGAAGTAGCGCCTAAGGCAGAAACAGCTCAAGTGATTGAGCAAACTGAAAAACCTAAAGAGCCTGAAACACCATCAGTACAACACGATAATTTTGAGCAACGCGCGAGTGTGCTTGAGGAAGTTCTTAACTTAGGTGATGCAAATAATCTTAATATTTGGAAGCGTGTACAACGTACAGACCCTCGCTTTACTAAACCGTTAGAAGGCATGGGATTTGTAGGAACTAGCATAAACAGCACCTACATGTTTATGCGTGCGACTGAAATATTCGGTCCTATTGGTGAAGGCTGGGGTTATGAAGTCCTTGAAGAAAAATTTATTGATGGAAAGCCTCTTGTAGAACCAGTTCTTGATGAGCGTAATAAACAAGTTGCAACCCGTTTTTTGCGGGATGGTGACGGCTCGTTATTCTGCGAACAAAACCACTCAATTAAGATCCGTTTTTGGTACATCATCGAATGTGAAACCCGCGGTGAGTTTGAAAGTTATGGGGCGACTCCTTATCGTTATCAGACTAACTATGGCATTAAAGTTGATGGCGAAGTTATTAAAAAATCGCTGACTGATGCAATCAAAAAAGCACTATCAATGCTTGGCTTTAGCTCTGATGTCTTTATGGGAATGCACGATAATCCTGAATACTTAGCAAGTAATAAACTTGAGTTTGAAATTAAAAACGCGAGTGAAAAAGCTGAAGATATCACACGTATTCGCAAAGAATTAGACGAAAAATTTACTAAACATACAGACGTTATGCGTAGTGCTGTTACTGAGAATGAATTGCGAGGCATTGCATCCACATTAACGCGCGAAATTTCTGCACATATCAAATCAGCTCAAGAACGTCGTGACAACGATTACGAGAAATATTTGTCCGGCCGTTTACGTCGATTAAACCAAATCGAAAAAGAGTGTTTAGACCAACTGAAACAGAAAGAAGAGGCAATCTAATGACCAATACTACTGCTATCGCACTGGCGACCAATTACGAAAAATTACAACAACTCGTTGAAACAGGAGAATTCTCCCCTGAAGATATCGCAGATACGTTGGAAGGTATCGAGGGCGAGTTAGGTGATAAATTGGATGCAATTATGCACCACGTTCGCAATATCGAAGGTCAAGCTAAAACACTGGATGAGGAATCTAAACGTTTATCTGATCGTAAAAAATCATTCGAAAACCAAGCTAAAAACCTAAAGAAATATGCTCTTAACTGCTTATTGGCTTCAGGATTAGATAAATTAAAAACAACAAAAAATACATTCACTGCTAGAGCTGGTGTTGTTCGAGTCATTATCGACAATGAGGCTTTGTTGCCGGATGAGTTGGTTGATGTTCAAACCATCACTGCGCCTGATAAAAAAGGTATCAAAGAAGCGATTGAAAACGGAATTGAAATACCTGGTGCTCACTTAGAAGTTGGTGACCGATCATTAATGGTTCGTTAATTCATAATAGCGCCCTTTATCGGGCGCATTATCAGGAAATAAACGTTATGGCCATGAAGTTAGAAGTTGTTATTACCCATGATGAAGCAACCAATAAATGCAGTATCGAATGGTCTACGGCATCAACAAAAAATGTCACAGAGCAAGAACAGCAAGCACTTTCATCGATGCAAAAAGCGTTATTGCTACAACTGGGGCACCCTATAAATACAGCTATTATTCATTAATGTGACATGTCACATAGAGGCAAGACCAATGCTTAGACACTCTCAACAAAAAGACCAAACCGTAAAGATCACATTACCTGATGGTACACATGGCTTTGTTTCAACAGATAGACGTTGCCATGTTTCATACGACTTTCCAGCACACGTCAAAATTGAACTTCAACCCACTCCTACTGAACAACAAAGGAGTAAACAATAATGTTTGGTTTATTCCTTTTGGTATGTAGTTCGGTAAATTGTCAGTTTGAGCCCTATGGCTACATGTATCCTGATGAACAAAATTGTTTAATTGATAAAGAGGTACTCGCGACCAAGGGAAAAATTGCAGAGTGCTATCCAGTGGAGGGAATTATTCGGGTAAAAAGTTGATTAAGCATAATCAGTTTTTACTTTTCGTTGTTATTAGCATGGTGGTTTATTCAAGACCAATGAGTGACCACCATGAAATTATTAACACCTTGGGAACCAGGTTCTCAATTATTAACAGATTTTGATATTAAATTAGGCAAGCTTGCATCAAGTATAAAAAATAAATCTTGCACAGATATAGAAATAAAAAATGCTTGTCAGACTGCCGACTTGTTAATATCTAATATGATGAGGCAAGACCGAAATGAAAACAGACGTATGCGTAGAACGCAAAACAAAAAAAGAAACGACAAATATCCCAGATAACGTTAAAAACAAAGAGTATGAAGATGATGATATGTTAACTCCTGAAGAGGCTTGTATTGAACTAGGAGGAATTAGCACTAAAACATTATGCGATTGGAATAATAGACATCGTCACAGAAAAATACTCGCACCAATCAAATTTACCAATAAAGTTGTTCGATACGAGTACAAAAATATAAAAGCATTTATTGAAAAATGTAGAAGCACTTATTAACTAAGTTTACGACGTAATAGCGCTACTTGAGTCAAGATACTATTTTCATGTGCCTCAAATGCTTGACGCTTTAGCGCTATCTCTTCCTGCAGTATCTCATCAGAAAAGTCATAATGTTCAGCCATTGGATCTTCACTTTTATCAGAGTGATGTAAACATAGCATGCTAATTTCTTTAGTATCAGAACGTGAAAAGCCTTTTTGACGCATTTGTGCAATTATATTACTTTTAAAAAACTTACGGCACATAGTATTAAATGCTCCGGACTTTCCCTTCACCGTTCCCTCATGCACTACACCCTTCACCGCCCCTTCAGGGCTATATGTTTTAACTAATTTATCCAATGAACGTTTAGAAAACGCTAATTGTGGATCTCTAGGTTGTAGGAAAACATATTCTTTATTGCAATTAACAGTGGAATTTTTCCAAGCTAATTGTTCCTCGAGTAAGCTTTTCATTGCCTTTGTAATTGGCACTCTAAACTCTTTTTGAGTTTTCATTGCACCACGCATACCAATTAAACCAGCTGGATAAGTTATTTCTAAGTTATCTAAATCAACATATTCCCACTTTAAATTGACAACATTGATTGGTCTAACTCCGGTGAGGATCATATATCTAACTGCATTTTTTTGATGCACAGAGGTGCTTGAAGCAACGTTCATCCATAAAGTGGCAATAGACTCAATATCAGTATATCGTTTCGTTGGCATGGGTTTCTGCACCCGTGACGACACATAATCATCAGGAATGCTCGACGCAATATTTCTTCCATTAGAATAAATGGGGGATGCATATTTCCAAAATCGGCGCATCTCAGCAAATAACTCTAATGCATGATTATTTGATTTTGTTTGTATCCAATTATCCAATATTTCTATTAATCGTGAGTATTTCACATCACTAAAAACTTCACGCGATCCGAACGTCAGCTTCAGTTGTTTTACTCTGCAACGATAAGTATAAAAACTATTTTCACTTAACTTTGAGCGTTCGACTTTCCCTGCTAAATCTTTTTCATAAAGATCTAATAGTTGATGAACAGATTCAGCTCTTAGCCCTTCTTCAGCTAATGCTTTCGCTTTCTCTCTTGCTATCGGTAATGATAGTTCTGGCCATTCCCCTAATTTCTGGCCTTTTATATCCATGTGTTTAGGATATTCCGCGTATATGGTAACCTTACCCGCCTTACTAAAATCAATACGCAAGTAGTGCTCTTTTTCATATTTAGAGCGACGTGGTTTATTGATATGCTTTAAAATGGTTTTGACGGCAGTAACACAGATTCTTATGTGTGTACTTGTGTAAGGTGGCTTACACGACTCCCAACGACTAAGAGCGTCTGTATATTCATCATTATCTGGTGTTTTTTGCTTTTGTGTTGCTATATTTGACATTGAAATACTCCGTTATTTCAACACATTAAACTTAAAGCTCACACATTAGGTATTTTAAGAGCAGTAAAAACAGTATGTGTTGCGGTTTTGTGTTACGGATTTGAGTTACTCAATGTAAATCATACTGTATAAAAACACAAGTAACAGACGATAGTAACTAATAGGTGCAAGATATAAGTTACTGATTATTAACTTAATTAAATGTAAATTATTGATATGTCTTTATTAATTACAAAACGCTGTATCAACTGCGATATGTGTGAACCAGAGTGCCCAAATGATGCTATTTCAATGGGGGATGATATTTATGAAATTAATCCTGATCTTTGCACTGAATGTGTAGGACATTACGATAAACCAACTTGCCAATCGGTTTGTCCGATTACCAATACGATCATCACTGATCCTACTCATATTGAATCTCAAGATGAATTATGGGAAAAATTTGTGTTGATCCACCACGCAGATAAGATCTAAATCTTAATCGATGATTTTGTGGGTGATAAATCTAAGAGAGCTATTTTTCTAAAATAACTGTCGCACAAGCATAACGCTGTTCATCAGCAAGTGTTACGTGAACAGAGTTTATCCCCGCTTTCTCTGCCATCTCTTTTGCAACTGCTAAAAAATGCAATGTGGGTTTACCTAACTCATCATTACGCACTTCAAAATGATTAAAAGCCAATCCTAAACGGATACCTGTTCCTAATGCTTTTGCCGCGGCCTCTTTTACTGCAAACCGCTTAGCTAAAAAGCGAATTGGCTGTTTATGGGTTTGATAGATTTCCCATTCCGTTTCAGTAAGGATGCGACGAGCAAGGCGTTCACCAGAACGCCCTATAATATCTTCAATGCGTGATATCTCGACGATATCCATACCTAAGCCAACAATAGCCATTAACGACGCGCTTCTCGCATTAAGCGTTTCATTTCTTCAACCGCTGGTGCTAATCCACTAAATACGGCTCTACCAATAATTGCATGGCCAATATTCAGTTCATAAAGTTCAGGTAATGCAGCAATACGTTGTACATTGTGGTAATGCAAGCCATGTCCTGCATTCACTTTTAAGCCTTTAGATGCGGCATAAGTCACTGCATCACGTATACGCATAAACTCTTTTTCTTGAGCCATTTCATCTTCAGCGTCAGCATAAGCACCAGTGTGGATCTCAATAAAAGGCGCGCCAACACGGTCGGCTGCATTAATTTGTTCATGGTCAGGATCAATAAACAGAGAAACTTTGATACCTGCTAAAGATAAGCGTTTAATGGCATCAGCAACTTTTGCTTCATTGCCAACAACATCTAAACCACCTTCTGTTGTCACTTCTTGGCGTTTTTCAGGTACTAAACAGCAAAAATCGGGCTGAGTTTGACAAGCTATCTCGATCATCTCTTCAGTGACTGCCATTTCCAGATTTAATCTTGTCTGCACTGTTTGGCTTATCAGCATTAAATCGCGATCAGTGATATGACGTCTATCTTCACGTAAATGAATAGTAATACCATCAGCACCAGCTTGTTCTGCAATAAAAGCCGCTTGAACAGGATCGGGATACGTTGTGCCTCGGGCATTACGAAGGGTGGCGATATGGTCAATATTAACACCAAGTAGAATATCAGACATGCTCTTCTCCTGAAAAATAACGTTGCATTACCTTAGTTTACACATTCCATTGAGAAGAAAAAGACAATATTACTATTCTGCCTTCAATGCTTTTTCCTTTGGGGATTTTTTAATGGCAAATTGTCTAAAAAGTTCTCTACTTTTTAATGGTTTTCCGCCTAAGTAAGGCTTCAATGCCATTCGAGTAAACCTTTTTGCCGCTTTTAATGTTTCAACAGTAGGAAATTCTCGACTAGCTAAGGATTTTAATTCAAATCCAGTAAAACTATTATGATCAACCACCAAACTCGCAATAAAACCTTTTTCTTCCCGATAACGATAGGTCATTGAATCGGAAACAGGCTCTCCACTTCCGGCACAATGCAGAAAATCTAAGCCATAGCCAAGCTGTGTTAATAACGCAAGTTCAAAGCGTCTTAGTGCGGCTTCGGGTGTGGTTTCGCTAGCAGCAAGAATTTGCAAGCAGGAGAGGTATTCAAAAAAAAGTACACTGTAAGACGTACCATTTTCTAAAACCCGAGACAATAACTCATTAAGATACAAGCCACTGTATAGTACAGAGCCTGTCAGTGGTAATGCTAAAGAGATAGGTTCAGCATCACGAAGTGTTTTTATTTCTCCTCGCCCACTCCAACGAATGAGCAGAGGAGTAAAAGGTTGTAGCGCCCCTTTTAAGGGTGAACGACGGCCTCGCGCACCTTTTGACAAGATGCGTACTCGCCCTTCATTTTCAGTGAAAAAATCGAGTAATAAACTTGTTTCACTGTAAGGTCGAGCATGGATAACGAATGCACGTTGCCAGCCATCCACTTTAGTTACCTACTTTAAATCGTCCACATAGCCGAGACTACGTAAAGCACGCTCATCATCAGCCCAGCCAGCTTTGACTTTCACCCAAAGTTCTAAGTGAACTTTGTTTTCAAATAAGTCTTCCATATCCATACGGGCTTCAGTGCCAATTTTCTTGATTTTCGCACCTTTATTACCAATAACCATTTTCTTCTGGCCTTCACGCTCAACCAGAATTAATCCGTGGATATCATAACCACCACGCTCATTGGTAACAAATTGCTCAATTTCAACAGTGACAGAATAAGGTAATTCTTCACCCAAAAAGCGCATCAATTTCTCACGAATAATTTCTGAAGCCATAAAGCGCTGAGAGCGATCAGTAATATAATCTTCTGGGAAATGATGCGTAGCTTCTGGTAAACAATTACGCACGATTTTGGCTATCGTATCGACATTCATGTCTTTTTCAGCACTGATTGGTACGACATCAAGAAAATCCATTTGTTGGCTTAAAAAACCAATGTGTGGAAGTAACTTGGTTTTATCAATCACGTTATCCACTTTATTAATTGCTAATAAAACAGGGCAACGTAATGATTTTAATTTGTTCAATACCATTTCGTCGTCAGGCGTCCAGTTGGTGCCCTCAACAACGAAAATAACTAATTCAACATCACCAATCGAGCTGCTTGCTGCGCGGTTCATTAGTCTGTTGATGGCTCGCTTTTCTTCAATATGCAAACCTGGTGTATCCACATAAATTGCTTGGTAAGCACCATCTGTATCAATACCCATAATACGATGGCGCGTAGTTTGCGGTTTACGTGATGTAATAGAAACTTTCTGCCCCAGTAATTGGTTCAGTAGTGTTGATTTTCCCACATTTGGGCGACCGACTATCGCAATAAATCCGCAATAGGTTTGTTCTTCGCTCATTCAAGCTCCAGTTGTATTAATGCCTGTTCAGCAGCGGCCTGTTCAGCTTTACGACGACTCGTACCCATCCCTTTGACAGGTTGTTCGATACCGCTTATCTGACAATGGATCGTAAACTCTTGATCATGGGCTTCACCACGAACCTGTACCACATTATAAGAAGGTAATGGTAAGTGACGGCCTTGCAGATATTCTTGCAAACGAGTTTTAGGATCTTTTTGCTTATCGCCTGGACTGATTTCAGCCAAACGATTTTCATACCAGTTTAAAATGATTTTTTCGATATTTTGAATATCACTATCAAGGAAAATTGCACCAATTAAAGCTTCCACCGTATCCGCTAAAATTGATTCACGACGAAAACCGCCGCTTTTTAATTCCCCAGGGCCTAAACGTAGACATTCGCCCAGTTCAAATTCACGCGCTAATTCAGCGAGCGTGTTTCCACGAACAAGCGTTGCTCTCATTCGACTCATATCCCCTTCATCAACACGAGGGAATCGATGATAGAGTGCGTTAGCAATCACATAGCTTAGAATTGAATCACCTAAAAATTCTAAACGTTCATTATGTTTACTGCTGGCACTACGATGCGTTAAAGCCTGTAGTAATAATTCATTTTGCGTAAAAGTATAGCCCAGTTTTTTTTGTAACTGGTTTACTAATAAAGTATTCATGTGCGATCAATTTCCATAACTTAATTTGAAGCACACGCAACAAATCTGTTTAAGACAACGAGATATTACCGGGTTGGATAACAGAACTGTTGCGTTTGCACTGGCTCCTGTGAATAACAGGAGCCAATCATATTAAAGAAGTGGCATATTCTACACTGAGATAGAAAGGAATGCTGTAGCTATTTTGTCAATAGTTACTTAATGCCACCGATACGACTGAGACGAACACCAGTTGGCCATTCATTCTCTACTTTTTCGAAGCTCATCCAGATTGTTGTTGCTTTACCGACTAAGTTTTTCTCTGGAACAAAGCCCCAGAAGCGACTATCTGAACTACCGTCTCGATTATCCCCCATCATGAAGTAATGACCTTCAGGAACAATCCACGTACCGACTGGTAATCCTGGTTGGATAAACTCGGGCATTGTCATATCACCCGGTATTGTCATAATACGGTGAGAGACTTTATCAATAGTTTCTACCCTTTCCTCTTCACGTAATTGAGTTGCTGTTGAAATAGGCTCCTCAATTGGAATGGATTTCATACCATTAATACGCTGGCCACCTGGTACATTTTGTAATAATAGCGTCCATTCACTTGGGTACGCAGTACCATAAGTTACTGATATTTCGTCATTACAAATGGCTTTATCACAATTTGGATAGATATGAAGTTTTTTCGACATCATATCATAAACAATTTTATCACCTGGCAATCCTATAACACGTTTAATAAAGTCAGTAGAAGGATCACGAGGATACTTAAATACTGCGATATCACCTCGTTTTGGCTTCCCTGTATTAATTAATGTGGTTTGCGTAATTGGATCTTTTAATCCATAAGCAAACTTTTCAACCAAGATAAAATCGCCAACTAACAAGGTTGGCATCATGGAGCGAGAAGGTATTTGAAACGGCTCATACACAAATGAACGCAGAACCAAAACAATAATCAAAACTGGGAATAAGGAGCCTAATGTCTCTGCCCAGCTTGGTTTATTAATTGATTTTGCTAACTCTTGCTGATCCTCGGACCCTTGCGTCATCTCTTGAAGACGCTTTAGTTTTGCTTTTCGGGCTGGCTTGAGCTTAAAGCGCTCAATTCCCCAAAAAACGCCTGTTATTAGCGTTGCCAGCGTTAGGATCAAGGCAAACGTGTTAGCCATGTTTTCTCCTTAAATTATTTATCTTTACCAACATGAAGAATGGCTAAAAACGCTTCTTGTGGTAGCTCTACGTTACCAATCTGCTTCATACGTTTTTTACCATCTTTCTGTTTCTGTAACAGTTTCTTCTTACGGCTAACGTCACCACCATAACATTTGGCTAATACGTTTTTACGTAACTGTTTAACAGTTGAACGAGCAATAATATGGTTGCCAATTGCCGCTTGGATGGCGATATCAAACTGTTGGCGTGGAATAAATTCTTTCATCTTTTCCACCAGCTCACGCCCACGATAAGGTGCATTATCGTTATGTGTAATCAATGCCAAAGCATCAACGCGATCACCATTAATCAAGACATCTACACGTACCATGTTAGAGCCTTGGAAACGAATAAAGTTATAGTCTAAAGAAGCATAACCGCGTGATGTTGATTTTAAGCGGTCAAAGAAATCTAATACCACTTCAGCCATCGGAATTTCATAAGTCAATGAAACCTGATTACCATGATAGACCATATTGGTTTGAACACCGCGTTTTTCGATACATAAAGTAATTACATTACCTAAGTATTCTTGCGGTAATAACATATGACATTCAGCAATAGGTTCTCTGATTTCTTCAATATTATTTAGTGGAGGCAATTTAGATGGGCTATCCACTGATATAATATCGCCGTTAGTCATTTCAACTTCATAAACTACGGTTGGGGCCGTTGTAATCAGATCAAGGTCATATTCACGTTCTAAACGTTCTTGAATAATCTCCATATGAAGGAGACCCAAGAAACCACAACGGAAACCGAAACCTAACGCGGATGAGCTTTCTGGCTCATAAAATAATGACGCATCGTTTAAGCTTAATTTACCTAATGCATCGCGGAATGATTCATAGTCATCAGAGCTAATTGGGAATAACCCCGCATAAACCTGTGGCTTAACTTTCTTAAAACCTGGTAAGGGTTTATCTGCTGGTTTTTGTGCCGCAGTTAAGGTATCCCCAACCGGCGCACCTAAAATATCTTTAATACCGCAAACAACCCAGCCGACTTCACCACAATTTAATGATGTAGTGTCGATTTGTTTTGGCGTAAAAATACCAATACGGTCAATGTTATAAACCTGTCCCGTACTCATTACCTTAATTTTATCGCCCTTGCTGACTTTACCGTTTTTAACGCGGATCAGTGAAACAACCCCAAGGTAGTTATCAAACCAAGAGTCAATAATCAGTGCTTGCAATGGAGCTTCAGGATCACCCTCAGGTGCGGGAATTTCTTTCACAAGGCGTTCGATAACTTCTTTAACACCTATACCTGTTTTTGCGGAACAACGCACCGCATCTGTAGCATCAATCCCCACAATATCTTCAATTTCTTCAGCAACACGCTCAGGCTCTGCTGCTGGTAAATCTATTTTATTTAAAACTGGAACGACGGTAAGATCCATATCCATCGCGGTATAACAGTTTGCTAATGTTTGCGCTTCAACCCCTTGTCCTGCATCAACGACCAATAAGGCGCCTTCACACGCAGCAAGTGAACGAGATACTTCATAAGAGAAGTCAACGTGTCCTGGGGTATCGATAAAGTTAAGCTGATAAACTTCACCGTCATCAGCGGTGTAATTCAAGGTTACGCTTTGCGCTTTGATTGTAATACCACGTTCACGCTCAAGATCCATAGAATCAAGAACCTGCGCAGCCATTTCACGATCTGATAAGCCACCACAAATTTGAATAATTCGATCTGATAACGTCGATTTACCGTGGTCAATATGTGCGATAATGGAAAAGTTACGTATGTTTTTCATTCTGAAATTATTTTTCTCTATTGCTTTGCTCTATAAATCTGGCTTTGGAGTCATTCATGGACACAAAGCGAAAACTCTATATTGCAGGAGTTATTATTGATGACGCATTCTACACACTAGAGACATTATACTCAAAGAAACGTTCATCAAACACAAACATTTATGCTAAGACTTGCATTTATTTGTAATTTTTTGCGGGTAATTTCCAGATATAGAAACGCGTTAATTTAAGATAGATATTATTACAAAAGCAACATGGCAAAAATAATGGGGCAAATGCCCCATCTGTTTAATCAACCCATTATTTTTGAAATTGAACGCTAAGTTCATTCGGTGGAAGCCCTATTTGCAATACAATAGGTTCAAAACCTTCATCTTTACTCCACCAGGTCGCCACTTTTTTAGCAAATAAGAAACCAAGGACACCGCCCATAAGTCCACTGCAAAAAATAGCAAATTCACTGGAAAACCAAAGACCCGCAATGCCTGCAACAATAAATAAGCCAATAAGTGGCGTTAAATACACTAGCATTGCGGAAAGAAGTAGATTATTTTCAGGAATACCCACTTCCACTTTTTGCCCTTCGACTAAAGGTTGTGCGACGGGGAGTTCGAGTTGATGAACTGTCTCAGGCCCTATTTTATTTAATAAATAAGAGCCACATGCAGCCCGAGCTTGGCAACTACCACAGCCAGAAGACGATCCATAGCGTAATAACGCTCTTCCTTCATGCCAATGTATAACTGTTGCCCACTCTTTAACCATAACTTATACCTTTTACTTTTTCGTAAATACAACACTGTTGACTATCTTCTGTGCCGTAGAAAATGGTAATTGACCAATAAAGGTAATTTCATTGCCTTCTTTGTCATAGGTATAAATTGTATTACGACCATACCTCAACATTTTATCGCGTTCGGGCGAATTAACCTGTTGACCACTTTTATTAACATAAATGGAGAAGTCAAATAAACCGTCGCTAAATAAAATAGACTGACTAAACTCGGTTTCAGAAATCTGATGGTGACTACGTTTTACCTCTTTAAAACCCTCAGGCAATTGACTAACCGACCAGTTATAAACCAGAGGTTTAGCTTTTGGTACAAGTAATAAAGGTGGCATATTGACGGTACGTAACGAATTAAGTTCAGTTTCGACTTCACTCCCTTCATTAACTGTGATCACTCGAAATTGTTCAATGATGTCATTATTCTTATCTAATAAATCGACTCTTAACGGCAGATATCTCTCTTCATCAATAAACAAGACATAATCATAACGGTCATTATTTTTCGATAGTACTCGAACAACTCGGCTTGGAATATCACCAATATGCGTTCTACCTGCATCAATAAAATTATAATAATCTGATAATTCATTGAAATCTTGGTAAATGATAGAAGGGATATAATCAACGATATGATCATTTCTTAAGCTAAAAGCATCTAAGCCTGGTTCAAAGTAACTGATTTCATCACCACGTTGAACTATTTCACGGCGAGTACTATCCATTTGCATTAGTTGTGCAAGGGGTTTGCCATCAATAAGAGTATGACGATAGCGAATAGGAACAATACCTTGAGAATTGATATTGATAAAAGATAATTCATAGGTAGAAGTTTGACTTGTATGACCCATCTTTTGCAACAAAGCCTTGACACTACCTATTTGCGGTTGTGCCAAGGCTTGTATCGGCATTGACAGGCTGCCCACCAATAATAAGGTGGATAACCATGATTTTTTCATTACGACTGTTTCATTCCCACACGTTATTTATACATTCACATCTATTATTACTGTGTTACTACAGATTGAGTTTCACCTTGAGCACTAACTGGTGCTTCATTTTGTGGTGCATTATAGATACGACGATCTAACTCATACTGTTGCAACATTAATCCAAGGCGTTGATTACGCTCTTGTAAACGTGTTTGTTGGTCTTTACCTAAAGTATCGTTTTGAAGATTTAGGCTTACTGGTGAACCCGCCCCCATAATAGGTTGAGTATTAAATACTGGCGTATCTACTTGGAAATCTTCAGAACCACTTTTTCCATTATATTGCTGAACACCAACAATAACAGCTAATGAAACACAAGCCGCAACACCGATTTGAGTTAACTGACTTGCCCAAGGACGTAACGTTTGTAAGAAAGAGTGCTGACGCCATTGTGATGGCGCAGGTTGCTGCTCTTGTTGTTGTTCAGGACTTATGCGAACAGGTTCATTCTCTAAAGCGAGCGCAACGCGACTTGCGATATCAAAGTGGACTACTTCACCTACATCACCACGCATTGTGTCACGAATTAAATGGTAGCGTTGCCATGTCTCTTTCATGGAGTCATCACGAGCAATAGCACCCATTAATTCTTTATCAAGAACTTCGCCATCCATAAATGCAGAAAGTTTTTCTTTTTGCATGTAAAAGTACCCTTCAGTCAATGATGGTTCACCCACAATTAAAACTCTTGTATTAATGGTTGAACCTTATTATCAATAGCTTCTCGCGCCCTAAAAATACGTGAACGAACTGTTCCGACAGGGCAATCCATAATGACTGCTATCTCTTCATAGCTTAGTCCGTCAAGTTCCCGAAGTGTAATAGCAACCCTTAAATCTTCAGGTAATGACTCTATGGTGTGAAAAACCACTCTCCGTAACTCTTCAGACAACATTAAATTCTCAGGGTTCGAAATTTCTTTTAGTGCGTTTGGTGATTCGAAATTTTCCACATCACTTGCATCTAAATCATTCGAAGGCGGACGTCGCCCCTGTGCAACCAAATAATTTTTTGCTGTATTCACTGCAATTCGATAAAGCCATGTATAAAAAGCACTATCTCCACGGAAAGAACCGATGGCTCGATAAGCTTTAATAAAGGCTTCTTGCGAAACATCTGGCACATCACCCTGTGGTACATAACGGGAAATCAGGCTTGCTACCTTGTGTTGATAGCGGATAACCAGCAAATTAAACGCTTTCTGGTCACCATTTTGTACCTTTTCAACCAACATTTGGTCCGTTAACTGCTCGCTCATTAGAGATGGACTCTCCCGAAGTCAAGCTTCGCACTATTTTTAAATGACTCCGTCATATTTACTCTCGTTATTCCTTCTCGTTTTTATGAGCTACAAGACTTAGAGCGAAAAAATAGTATGAAGTTCAATTCAATCATTATTTTAAGAGATGAATCACAAAAAAAATATCATGGTGATCACCAACCAAAATGCAATTTGCCAATAAAAAAACGATAACACAATGATATTATTTAAATATATACAATTACTTACAACAATATATATTATCCTAAATAATATATTATTAAATATAGATTTAATAATATAAATAAAAGTCAGTCACCCAAGATTGGAACTTATCGGTATAGTGCCCGTCATTATGACGAATAATAAGTTCATCTATACTGCATTCAACACAGCCTTGGTTTTGTCTTTGAAATGCTAACAAAATTCGATGATAAGGTTTATCTGCGCTGTCTTTAATATTAACGCGTTTTACAACATTCCACTCTTTTTTTTCTGCAATTTCAATAAATTGCTCGCCAATAGAATAAGGCAATACAACACAGAATAAACCATCTTCGGTGATAAGTAATTGCGCACTATCCAATAATCCCTCATGCGTTAAGGTTTTGGTATAACGCGCTTGCTCACGAACATCATTACGACAAGCAATTGCTGGCTCAAAATAAGGAGGATTACTAACAATCAGATCATACTTATTTTGTGCTTGCTCTGCATAATGATGAATATCACTATGATAGATATGAATAAGTGAATGCCATTGTGACTCTTGGGCATTTTCCGTAGCTTGTAATGCCGCCTTTTCATCAAGTTCAATGCCATCAATACACTCAACTTTATTCGCTCGTTGAGCTAGCATTAATGCAATTAAGCCACTCCCAGTACCAATATCAAGTGCTCTTTTTATATTATTAATAGGCGCCCAAGCCCCTAATAAAACACCATCTGTACCCACTTTCATTTCACACTTATCATGAGCAACAAAAAATTGTTTAAATGTAAAACCACCTTTGCGTAATCCCGCTTTTTTCACTTTCTTTTGATTCATCTATAGACTCTATTGATTCGTCTTACTATCTCTTTTTATTACTTATCATTCATGTCATTGAAAAAGAGATATATGGTATGATAACGCTTCTGCAACCCCTATCTTAACATTAAACTATTTGTATACGATGCACGCTTATTTAGATTAAGCCTAAAAACAACAAATACCTTCGTCTATCGGTAATATATAATGTGATAGCGGTAAATCCTCTGGCTTTTAGCGGGGGATAATGTCAAAATCCGCGCCCTAAACAGAGGTATACAATGACAGCCACGACATTTTCCAGTCTTGAACTTGATGAAAGTTTATTGACCGCATTAGAAGAAAAAGGATATCAACGTCCTACTGCAATTCAAGCAGATGCTATTCCAGCAGCAATGGATGGACGTGATATTTTAGGCTCTGCGCCAACAGGCACAGGGAAAACTGCGGCATTTTTACTTCCGGCAATTCAACACTTGCTTGATTATCCACGTAAAAAATCAGGCCCGCCGCGTATTCTTATCCTAACGCCAACACGCGAACTTGCTATGCAAGTTGCCGAGCAGGCAAAAGAATTATGTGCGCACACACATTTAGATATCGCCACAATCACCGGCGGTGTTGCTTATATGAATCACGCTGAGGTTTTTAGCGAGAACCAAGATATCGTTGTTGCAACTACAGGTCGTTTATTACAGTACATCAAAGAAGAAAACTTTGACTGCCGTGCGGTAGAAATGCTGATTTTAGATGAAGCAGACCGCATGTTAGATATGGGTTTTGCTAATGATATCGAAACTATTGCAGGCGAAACTCGCTGGCGCAAACAGACATTACTATTCTCAGCAACACTAGAAGGTAATGCGGTTATTGATTTTGCACAGCGTATCCTCAACGAACCGGTTGAACTAAACGCCGATCCATCTCGCCGCGAACGTAAAAAAATTCAGCAGTTCTATTATCATGCTGATAATCTTGAACATAAAACCGCATTACTTGCTGCATTACTGAAGCAAAACGATGTTAAAAAATCGATTGTCTTTGTTCGTAAAAGAGAGCGAGTAAGAGAGCTTGTCACTGCATTAGAAAAACAAGGTATTAAATGTAGCTACCTTGAAGGTGAAATGGCGCAAACACAGCGTAACGATGCGATCAAACGTTTAGAATCAGGCAAAATGAATGTGCTTGTTGCCACCGACGTTGCTTCTCGTGGACTTGATCTAGATGACATCACACACGTTTTCAACTTTGACTTACCTCGTACTGCCGATGTTTACTTGCATCGTATTGGTCGTACAGGACGTGCGGGTCGTAAAGGTATCGCAATTTCATTAGTTGAAGCTCACGATCACCCATTATTAGGTAAAATTGGCCGTTATGTTCAAGAACCCATTAAATATCGTGTTATTGCTGAACTACGTCCAGAAACCAAAGCACCAAGCCTGAAAGCAACATTCAAACCTTCTAAAAAAGTGCTTGCTAAACGCAAAGCGAAAAAAGAAGAAGAGAAAAAAGCAGTTAAAGAAAAAGTGCGGACTCGCGATCGTAAAAATATTGGTAAACGTCGCAAAGCAGTTGCTAAGCATACAGAAAAAAACGTTGCTCCTACTGCACCAGCAAAAGAAACGAATACTGATAACGAATAATCTGTATTCTTTATGATGTTATAAAAAACCGTAGCTATATAATAGTTACGGTTTTTTGTTATTTTATCTTTCTTCTTATTTTATATAAAAAAAGCCCGATATTTTCATATCGAGCTTATTATTAACTTATTACTTTAGTGAAAATTACAGGCTTTCTGTGAAAGTACGAGTAATAACATCACGTTGTTGTTCTGGGGTCAGTGAGTTAAAACGCACTGCATAACCAGAAACACGAATAGTTAATTGCGGATATTTCTCAGGATTGTTAACAGCATCTTCCAGTGTTTCGCGGCTTAATACGTTAACGTTAAGGTGTTGACCACCTTCTACACGAACAACCGGTTTAGATTCTACAGGTACTTCACGGTATTCGATATTGCCTAACTCTTTACGGTTAATCACTTGGCCTTCTTCAAAGCCTTTTTTAGCACAGATGCAACGAGCTTCGCCGTTTTCATCATCTAACAACCAGAAAGAGTGTAATAAATCGTCGTTATCAGCTTTAGTAATTTGGATACCAGTAATCATTTCGACCTCCAATTTGGGCGCAAAATCAAATTCTAATCTCATATCAGAACTTGGGTATTTGGTCTAACCAATGTTTCTGTCTACTTATATACCAGTATAAATGGTGCCATTCTTTGATAAATATCAATAAAATTCATAAGCACTTTACCTACCAAGGCGCAAAGTGTTGTTTTAAATCAATTATTATTAAAAGCTAACTTGCAATTTTTTTTGTAAATTTTCAAAGAAAAGTTGAGGAATCAATTAATTTTTTATTTTTAGTCCGTAATATTTTCATTCCCCTGATGAAATCGGTAAGCTTAGACACGATAAGATATCAACAAGGATTTTAGGTTATGACTGCACCATTAACTTGGCATGATGTGATAGGCGCTGAAAAAGAAAAGCCTTACTTTCATCAAATTATGTCTCAAGTCGCACAACAAAGAGCCGCAGGTAAAATTATTTATCCTCCTCAAGAAGATATTTTTAATGCTTTTCGTTTTACGCCTTTTGATAATGTAAATGTCGTTATTTTAGGACAAGATCCTTATCACGGCCCCAATCAAGCTCATGGGCTCTCTTTCTCAGTACGACCAGGCGTACCAGCCCCTCCTTCATTAGTCAATATGTATAAAGAGCTTGAAAAAGAATACCCTGATTTTAAACGCCCTAACCATGGCTATTTAGAAAGTTGGGCAAAACAAGGCGTTTTATTGCTTAATACCGTATTGACCGTAGAGAAAGGCCAAGCACATTCTCACGCTAATTATGGTTGGGAAATATTTACAGATGCTGTTATTGAGCAGATTAATCAACGTAGAGAAGGTGTTATTTTCCTACTTTGGGGCGCACATGCTCAGAAAAAAGGCCGTTTTATTGATACAAATAAACACGTTATTTTAAAAGCACCTCATCCATCACCACTTTCTGCTCATAGAGGCTTTTTAGGCTGTGGTCATTTTAAACAGGCTAATGATATTTTACAGCAACAAGGCCGAACACCAATCAATTGGCATCTTGATCCTATTGAATAAAATCACTCTATAAAATATAAAACCGCACAATAACAAGAATATTAAATAATCTTCGTGTTGTGCGGTTTACTTTATCTACATGTAATAGCACATGTGATAACTAATGTTTTATTGATATTATTTAGAAACGATAACCATCGCTGGGCGCAATAAACGACCGTTTAAGGTATATCCTTTTTGCATAACATCGACAACATGATTAGATTCATGCTCAGGGCTATCGATTAAAGTCATCGCTTGGTGAACTTCTGGGTTAAATGCCACATTTTTTTCTTCAACCACTTCAATGCCAAATTTACGAACGGCATCTAAGAATGACTTCAGTGTTAACTCTAACCCTTCAATCATTGGCTTTAATGATTCATTTTCATGATCAGCCGCAGATAACGCACGCTCTAAATTATCAAGTACCGGCAATAACTCATTAGAAAATTTTTCAAGTGCAAATTTATGTGCTTTCTCAATATCCTGTTGAGTACGGCGACGCACATTTTCAACTTCTGCTAAAGCACGAGCCATGGCTTCACGCTCTGTTTTTTGAGATTGCTCTAGTTGTTTTTCAAGAGAATCAATACGCGCTAATGCTTCCACTAACTCCGCTTGAGCATTAAAGTCCGCTTGTGCTTCTTCAGTTGTTACTTGCTCTTGAGACTCATCCATTACAGATCCCATTCCTTCTTTTTCTTTTGAGACTTGCTCTTCATGTACATTTTGTTCTTTACTACTCATGAACATCTCCGCGTAGTTTTAGTATTCATCTTCATATTTAGTTTATTATGGGGATCAATAAACGGGTTTCAAGGAATTGGCGCAAAACGAGGGTAAAAAAATGCCAGATAATACCGTAACGGAAGAAAAACACTTTAAATGTATTGGCATTGTTGGTCATCCACGCCACCCCGAAGCAATTTCAACTCATGAAATGCTCTATCATTGGCTATTGGCTCAAGGCTATGACGTTATTATTGATACACAAGTTGCTCAAGAACTAAAGCTAGAAAATGCACAAACAGGTGATCTAACTCAAGTTGGTAAAGCAGCCGATCTGGTCATTGTTGTTGGTGGCGATGGCAATATGCTTGGGGCTGCACGTGTTTTATCTCGTTATAACATCAAAGTGATTGGTGTTAACCGGGGTAATTTAGGCTTTCTTACTGACCTTGATCCTGATAATGCCTTACAGCAATTAACCAATGTATTGGCTGGGCACTATCGTGAAGAAAAGCGTTTTTTACTTGAAGCACGCGTCTATGCAGAAGGTCAAAGAAATCGCATTGGTACAGCAATCAATGAAGTCGTGCTTCATCCTGGTAAAGTGGCTCATATGATTGAGTTTGAGGTTTATATTGATGATCGTTTTGCTTTCTCTCAACGTTCTGATGGCTTGATTATTGCAACACCAACAGGATCAACAGCCTATTCACTTTCTGCGGGGGGGCCTATTTTAACTCCAAATCTTGATGCTATTGCACTTGTCCCTATGTTTCCACATACCTTATCAGCACGGCCTTTGGTTATCAGCAGTGATAGCCAAATTCGCTTAAAATTCTCACAAACAAATATCGATTATGAAGTCAGTTGTGATAGCCAATTAGTGTTACCAATTAAAGAGGGTGATGAAGTTATTATTAAAAGAAGCCGTCAAAAGCTCAACTTAGTTCATCCGACTGATTATAATTATTTTAATACACTCAGCTCAAAATTGGGTTGGTCAAAAAAAATGTTCTAATTTTTGTGCCTCACTACTTTACTGTATAAAAAACCAGTTTATACTGTATGTAATTACAGATATGTTTTTATACACAGGAGAGGCACTATGCTGACTCAATTAACCATTAGTCATTTTGCCATAGTCCGTGAACTTGAAATCGATTTTTCAGGTGGCATGACCACCATTACAGGCGAAACTGGCGCAGGTAAGTCTATTGCAATTGATGCTCTAGGTTTATGCTTAGGCAACCGTGGTGATGCTAATATGGTGCGCCCAGGTGCAACTAGAGCCGATTTATGTGCACGATTCTCACTCTCTGATACGCCATCAGCACAACATTGGCTTGAAGAACATCATCTTGATAATCATAACGAATGTCTATTAAGAAGGACTATCTCTGCTGATGGGCGTTCTCGTGGTTTTATCAACGGTACTTCCGTACCTCTTTCACAATTAAGAGAGCTTGGTTCCTTACTTATCCAAATTCATGGGCAACATGCTCACCAGCAACTTCTAGAGCCTCGTTATCAAAAACAACTACTAGATATCTATGCCCATGAACCTACTTTATTAAAAAACATGAAGTCGGCTTATCAAACATGGCATCAAAGTTGCCAAAATTTAGCCGCATTTCAACAACTCTCTTTAGAACGAGAAGCAAGGCAGCAACTGGTTGATTACCACTTAAAAGAACTCAATGAATTTCAGCCAGTACAAGGCGAATACCCTGAATTAGATCAAGAATATAAACGTCTTTCTAACTGCGGTCAGTTTTTAACGCTAAGTCAAAATAGTTTGCAAATTTTAAGCGACAACGAAGAGCAAAATATTTTAAGTATGCTCAACGTGGCTAAACATGAAATTACTGAACTAACCTCTATGGAAGGTCAATTCAATTCATTATTAGAGATGCTAGAAGAGGCTACCATTCAGATTAGTGAAGTG
Source organism: Proteus sp. G2673 (assembly GCF_009915125.1). Taxonomy (NCBI): domain Bacteria; kingdom Pseudomonadati; phylum Pseudomonadota; class Gammaproteobacteria; order Enterobacterales; family Morganellaceae; genus Proteus; species Proteus sp. G2673. The sequence goes on along the minus strand of NZ_JAABLT010000022.1, from coordinate 96,509 downwards.
AGTGATGAACTTCGTCATTATAGCGATCGCTTAGAGATGGATCCTAATCGCTTATTTGAAGTCGAAAAACGTATGTCTAAGTACATTAGTTTGTCACGCAAACATCGCGTTGCACCTGAAGAACTTTATGATCTTCATCAGCAATTAATTGAAGAAAAAAATGCCTTACTTCGTCAAAATGACGACTGTGATGCCTTAATAGAACAAGTCAAAGCTGACCATTTAATTGCATTAGATGTCGCCAAAAAACTGCATCAAGTTCGCCAACAATATGCAAATGAGTTAAGTCAACTTATTACTAATAGTATGCATCAGTTATCAATGCCACATGGTTATTTTACTGTTGATACCTATTTTGATGACAGTTCACTGCAAATTGATGGTGCCACAAAAGTTGAATTTAATGTCACCACCAATCCAGGACAACCTCATCAAGCGCTTTCTAAAGTGGCTTCTGGTGGTGAGTTATCTCGCATTGCGCTCGCAATCCAAGTGATCACAGCAAAAAAAATGGATACACCAGCACTTATTTTTGATGAAGTTGATGTGGGTATCAGTGGTCCAACAGCAGCGATTGTGGGCAAATTGCTCCGTGAATTAGGTGAGTCAACTCAAGTGATGTGTGTCACTCACTTACCTCAAGTTGCAGGTTGTGGTCATCAACACTATTTCGTTAATAAAGAAACCAATGGTGAAGAGACAGAAACCACAATGAAACTATTATCGAAAAAAGAACGATTACAAGAGCTTGCCCGTTTATTAGCAGGAAGTGAAGTCACCAAAAATACCTTAGCAAATGCGAAAGATTTGTTGGCTGCATAACGATTAACAAACTTTTATTGATATTTAAGGTCATAGGCAGAGCGTGAAAGGTTTTCAATTGCTGCGTTGTCGATTATCATCGTCACTATGACCCTAAAAGGAATGTAATAACCATGCGTTTTAAACTGTTAAAAGTTGCCGCCTTATCTTTAGTCGTAATGACTTCAGGTTGCTCTATGTTCGAGAGACTGGTTTATCACCCAGATATCAATCAGGGAAATTATTTAACACCAGCCGAAGTCGCAAAAGTTCAGCAAGGAATGACACAGCAGCAAGTTCAATTTGCCCTTGGTACGCCAATGCTTAAAGATCCTTTCGGAAGCCAGACTTGGTATTATGTTTTCCGTGAAGAACCTGGTCATCAGAAAGTACGTCAAGAGACGCTCACCCTGACTTTTGATAGCAATGGCATACTGACTAAGATTGATAAGCAAGGCAATATGCCTAACTTCGCAGCACCTGAAACAAAATCGTAATACGATTACTGTGCTAAGAAGGCTTAGTTTTGTATAAGATTGGCAAAAACGAATTGCACCCCATACGTTAAATTTGACGTTGGGGTGTGTTTTTATAAAGAGGAATTGCTTTATAACAGTGTTGTCTTTTTATTGTATCTGACTGTAACCAAATGGCCTATCAACGTAGTATGTGACGCCCCTTTTATTATTGGGCAAACATAATATTAGTCCGCTTTTTGTCGTGCTTTTTCAGCACGCTTACGGCGCATTTCTTTAGGATCAGCAATTAAAGGTCGATAAATTTCAACTCTATCACCGTCTCGCACATTATCGCTTAACTTTGCTGGTCGACTATAAATACCCACTTTATTCTTAGTTAAATCAATATCATTACAAATCGTTAAGATATTTGAAGCAATAATAGCTTGTTCAACAGTATCCCCTAATGTTAGTTCAACAGGGATAAGGTACTGTTTGTCGGGCAACGCATAGGTTACTTCTACCCATATTTTAGTCACGATAAATCTCTTTCGCTCGGTGAGTAAATGCTTGAACCATATTGTTCGTTAAATCCTTAAAAATACGCCCAAAAGCCAACTCAATTAATTTATTAGTGAACTCAAAGTCTAGCTGAAATTCTATCTTACACGCATTATCATCAAGTGCGGTAAACACCCATCCTCCAGTCAATTTACGAAAGGGGCCATCAACAAGACGCATATCAACACGTTCATTAGTCTTTAAAAAGTTATGGGTAGTAAATGTTTTACTAATTCCCGCTTTTGAAACATTTATTGATGCAATCATTTCTTCTGGTGTGCTTTTGATCAGTTTACTTCCAACGCATCCTGGTAGAAAATCAGGATAAGTAAGAACATCATTAACCAGTTTAAACATTTGCTCTGTACTAAAAGGGACGAGAGCAGATCGACTAATCTGAGGCATAGTTATTCCTGTACGACAACACTGTGTGGATCATATCATTGAACAGTGACTAATTAAAAATCTAATGGAATATAGCTTAAGTTTTATGCAATTGAAAAGAAAACAGTCAGTTAAATGATTTCTTTCTATTGCTCATACAGTATAATGTGGAAATTATGACAAAGAAAAAATCACACAAACCTGGTTCTGCGACCATTGCGTTAAACAAACGCGCTCGCCATGAATATTTCATTGAAGATGAGATAGAAGCGGGCTTGGCTCTCCAAGGTTGGGAAGTTAAATCACTGCGTGCAGGAAAAGCCAACATCAGTGATAGCTACGTTGTCATGCGTGACGGTGAAGCTTATCTTTTTGGTGCAACCATTACACCTTTAAATGTTGCATCAACTCATGTGGTTTGTGATCCGACACGTACCCGTAAATTATTATTAAAACAGCGTGAACTTGATAACCTTTATGGTCAAATTAACCGTGATGGTTACACCGTTGTTGCTCTCTCCCTTTATTGGAAAAACGCTTGGTGCAAAATCAAAATTGGCGTTGCAAAGGGTAAGAAAGATCACGATAAACGTGAAACGATTAAAGATCGTGAATGGAAATTAGACAAAGCACGTATTATGAAAAATGCTAACCGCTAAATTGCGTTAAGTACTAGCTATTACAAGTATTTTTCTGATATACTCGCTTTTAACAACTTGGGGCTGATTCTGGATTCGACGGGATTTGCGAAACCCAAGGTGCATGCCGAGGGGCGGTTGGCCTCGTAAAAAGCCGCAAAAAAATAGTCGCAAACGACGAAAACAAACTAGCACTAGCAGCTTAATAACCTGCTCAGAGCCCTCTCTCCCTAGCTTCCGCTCTTAAGACGGGGATCAAGAGAGGTCAAACCCAAAAGAGATCGCGTGGATGCCTAGCTTGGGGTTGAAGCGTTAAATTTAATCAAGCTAGCTTATTCATGGCGTGTCTGTCCGCAGTGGGTAAGTGAAATCAAAGACTAGACTAAGCATGTAGTGCCGCGGATGTAGAAATTTCGGACGCGGGTTCAACTCCCGCCAGCTCCACCACTATCTAACGACCTGATTCTTAACAAGTTTCAGGTCGTTTTTCTTTCTATTATGTCGAAATTGTGCCGCAGGAATGTACCGCATGACGACATTAAAACTCCCCCACTACCTTTACCTACGTGCTAATATACAATGATATGGAAACATGTAAGCAAGCTCAAAGCCAGCTGACCGTTGCAGGTACGAAAGGAATGTCCATAAAATCCACCTGTAGAGAAACACCTATGTACTACCCTTCAGGGCCTTATCTCAGCGGTGTTCTTGCTGGTGGAAAAGGCACCCAAGCAGGTAAAACCCCACCTTATTCAGAACTTCACGTATTTGAAGATGATGAATATGAAACTTGTGTAGGTGCTATAAAAGAAATGGCTAAGAATATGGAAAATGAACCCGCAATGCATGCCGTGTTTTTCTGCGTACCAATACAAAAGAAAGTGTGATTAATTCCCAATTAAAACAGCAAGTCCAAAACATAATGGGCTTGCTATTAGATTCGGACAATATGGGTTTTATACAAATCACAACATAATTACAATTCAAACCTAAGCATAACTAACATTTGTATTATTTATCAAAGAATGATACGTAAAATTGCCATGCAAGCTGAGCAGCCAAAACAGGGGGAACTGCATTCCCTACTTGAGTAAACTGCCTTGAATGTGTTCCGAGAAACTCATAATCATCAGGAAAAGTCTGTAATCTTGCAGATTCCCTAACAGATAGCGTTCTAGGAATCATTGGATGCAAATGTGAACGTCCCCCTCCTGATGCCCCTCCAGCAATAACTGTTTTAGATGGAAGAAGTGGATCAAGTCGATCAACCCTACCCAATTTATCTCTTCCACCTAATGGCAATTTTACATATCGAACAATAGATGAAATTTGATGCTTCCTCGTCACATGGTTAGGCAATAGATTCATATTTCCCTTTAATGCCACACCACAGGGCACCAACTGTTCAGATGGTTCAGGTTCAATAAAAGACTTATTGAGCCGATTACCAACAAGAAACATTCTATTTCGATTTTGGGGTACTAAGTAATTGGCAGCATTTAATATTAATGGCTTTTCTACTGTGTAACCATTTTCAGTTAATAATTCAATTGCCTTATTTAATTGAACTCCGTTATCAACATCTATTAAGCCAACAACATTCTCTACAAGAAAAGCCGCTGGTCGAAACTTTAGAATTAACCTTATGTAATCAAAAAGTAAATTCCCGTTTTTTTCATGAGAAAAACCAACTCTTTTAAAATTCACATCATTTTTACTAAATCGTTGATTCGCTGCAATAGAAAAAGGCTGACATGGTGGTCCTCCAATAAAAACCCCGGGGTAATCAATAGATACCCCTCGTTGCTCTAAAGTCAAACATATATTTTCAAAATTGGAAACGTCCCCATTATCTAATGGGGGACCTATGACTGTCCACTGAGGTCTGTTATATCTTAATGTGCTGCAAAAAATAGGATTAACTTCAACTAAAGCGTCATGAGAGAATCCAGCGGATTCAAACCCTAAATCTAACCCCCCCGCACCAGAAAAAAAACTTACAACCGGAACTTTATGGTTTTTTTTTCTTAAATCATTTAATGTCACATACTTAGCATTTGATAGTTTCTCATTCCCACTTATCTCAATATTACTTTCATAACGTAGGTCATCGTAAGTCCAACCGTGTTGGCATAGTATTTCATCAAGCTTAACACCCGCTTGCTCTGCTTCCCTTAATATGGAATTTTGCTCTAAAGTTTGTTTAAGTGGATTTTTCATACAGTATATTGAGAATTACCTTACTTTAAGTTATGCGTTACTCTGTGGAAGTATACAGTGCTTTAGCTTGTTCATAAACAGCAAAGGCCTCTTCTTTAGAAGAAAAATCCGATTTATTATTTACTTTTAAATAGTTACGATAGAATTGATGTACCGCCTTATGACATGAGGGGCATAGACCAATGATATCTTCCAATAAAGTAAAGTTACCTTGCACTCGTATTGAAGAAGATAATGGCAATTTGTGATGGATTTCGATTAAATTAACTACCCAAGGATACTGAGTTCGCATAGTTTTATGGCACATATCACATTTGGAAGGTTCTTTTGATGCATTCAAATAATGTTGACGTAGCTTACTATTTCTCTCCAATCGTATATGGTTGCTCATCCTCCTTTGACCTTCTTCATACGCAACTACATGGTCATTATCTATATGGTCAATAACATCAATCTCAGATTCTCTTAGGGTTAATAGCTCAAGGTAATCACTTGAAAAATCTGATTTATCTTTCTTCTTCCCTAAAGCAATTATTGCTAAATCAGCGTTATTAGGTATATTCGTGCAAACTATTTCAGGTTTCAATGTTAAATATAGCTTCTCTATTTCATCTAGTTTATACAATACATCAATATATAAATGATTTTTATTCCAAAATAGAAAACTAATTTGACTCATAACTTTCAGCATTTCATTAACTTGCCTGCGTTCATCGCCTTTAGCAATATGACTTGTAGCCCTTATTTTTGAGTAAAAAATAAAATCTTCAAGACCAGTAACATTATTTCCTACTAAAAAAGTGAATACATCATCGACAGTAATCCCCTTTTCAATGAAAGGCACTGTCAAAAGTAGCTTAATTATCGCCAGCATAGGATATGTAGGCGTAGCAGAACTATCATACTGATCAAACACTGGTGATGGATAGTAAAAACGCCGGGCTAGCGTAAGGAAATACAAGTCTGAATCACTAGCCATTTCTCCAAAGGATAAAGATTTTGCAATATCAGTACAATGAAATACTCCATCAACTCTTGATGCAATTAAACCTAATTTAACTACTCGAGCGTAATTACGCCATACTTTATAAGTACTGGGAGAAAATGGTAACTCTGTGGCATTTTGTAGAGGAATCCTTAAAATATCAATAGATGTTTTTGTATCTTTACACCCATTCATTTCAACAAAAACCGAAGCTATTTTTCTAATATTTTCAATTGTAAAATATTCAAGCCTACCTTGATCCCAACGCCACTTATTCATTATATTATCTCCTTTTGTCACATAACTGGATCCTATTGCCAAAATTCAATATAGCAAGAAGAAGATTAAATATTTACCCATCTAGCTAAAAAAGCAGCCATAAATTGATGGATCGGGAGTTGAATTCAAAGAGATAATATATTGATATTGTGATAATAAACCGACTGTGCCACACTATTGTGCCATTAACCTCATCGACATAGATAGAAGAATCAAACAGTTATATTGGGGAGGAGCTTCAAGCCAGCTCCACCAAATTTGGTGGGTCAGTGATAGGACAACGGTTTCAAAAACAAGTAGTTAGCGAAATTGGCAAGACTACACACTGACAACAAAAGGACTTTAAAATGCACGCGAAATGCACGTGCATTTTAAAGTTTAGAAAAGCTCACTTCGGTGGGCTTTTTTAGTTTCAATGACCAAGCAAATACTTTTATCCTCTTCAACTTTTATAGCATATTCATCAATAAATTATTGCTAAACCCTAGCCGCATACATATAAGTTTTACAATTTTTTATTAAGAATGAGAATACAAAAACGAGTGAATTTCTGGAATAAAATTAGTTACTTACTCTTTTACATAAAAGCTATTTAATAACAATGTAATGAGTCTCTGAAATCTATTATTACAAGGTCATTTTTAGTAAAAACTATCATATTTAATTAGCTCTATTAATCCTATATATGACTAGTTTAAAATAATACAAAATACCTATTCTAAAGAGTTTAAGAGGATCATAATGAAAATACTCTTAATTGAAGATCACGAAAAAACGGCCAATTGGGTTAAAAAAGGGCTAGAAGAAGCTGGATATACTATTGATATTACGAATGATGGTCGTGATGGCCTCTATTTAGCATTAGAAAATGATTACAAATTGATTATTCTTGATATCATGCTTCCCGGAATGAACGGTTGGAATATTTTAAAAATATTACGCACATCAAAGTCAGTCCCTGTGATTTGTTTAACAGCAAGAGATGCTATAGATGACCGAGTTAAAGGATTAGAATTAGGTGCAAACGATTATTTAGTAAAACCTTTCTCATTTTCAGAATTATTGGCAAGGGTCAAAAATCAATTAAGAGTTCAACAAAATATTTCAACAATTATTGAAATTGCTGACTTAAAAATCAATTTATCTCGTCATGAAGTGGAGCGTAATAATATACAGATCCCAATGACTCGCCAAGAATATTCTTTATTACTTTTTTTTGCTTTACATATTAATGAGATATTACCTAGGACATTAATTGCAAGCGAGATTTGGGGAATTAACTTTGATAGTGATACTAATATTGTAGATGTTGCTATCCGTCGTTTACGAAAAAAAATTGATGATGGATTTGAAATCAAATTAATCGAAACGGTTAGAGGAATGGGATATAGGCTAAATGGAGTCAATAATGAAAACAAAATCACTGAGATTTAAAATTATCTCTTTATTTATCATATTGATGATTGCAAATGCAGGTTTTATGTCTTTAACGCTTTATCAATCGCTTAAAAATGAATTAATATCTCGTGATAATACCTTACTTGTAAATCGTGCAGACCAATTAGTAAAGTTAATTAATAGTGGAATTGATATCAAAACATTACCTATCTATTTTCAACGTATGATGGATATGCAACAAGATATTATTTATATTACGGATGCTAATAATAAAATTTTAGTTGATACTAATTCAGATATTTTATTTACAGATCATCTAAAAACCACTGATACAAAGAATATAGATTTAAACATGATTACCTCCTGGGAAACAGAATCAGGAGTTCCTGTTTCGGCTATTAACTTTACAATAGAATCACCAATAGGCGTGTTAAATGTTGTGATCGCCAAAGCATCCTTTGTGCGCATCAGTATGCTAAGCGAATATTTAAGTAAAATATTAATTATCTCATTGGCTTCTATTTTATTTATGGGAATATTAAGTTTTTGGTTAATTAAACATGGATTGAGAGATATCCGTTTTCTTAGCCAAATTACGGCTAAAACAGATATACATACTCTTAGTCAAACCATAAATATCTCACAACTTCCCAATGAACTGAAAAGTTTAGGTGACTCATTAAATATAATGAGAAAAAGGTTAAAAAATGATTTTATAAAGTTAACTCAATTAGCAGATGACTTGGCTCATGAACTCAGAACCCCCATTAACGCTATAAAACTTCAAAATGAAATTATGTTACAACGTTCTCGTAGCGTAGAAGAATATGAATCAATTATCATTAGTAATATTGAAGAATTGGATAAACTTGCAAAAATAATTGAAAATGTTTTATTTATCGCTCGTGCTGAAAATAAAAATATCATTTTAAATAGAGAAAGCTTGAATTTATCGGATCTAATTGATGAAATTTATAACCTATTTTCCTTTTATGCAGAAGAAAAACAGATTACCTTATTAAAAGAGCCTACAACATTAACAGTTAGTGCAGATCACTTACTTTTTACTCGCATATTAATGAACCTCATATCAAATGCAATTAAATATTCTCCTGCTAATACACAAGTCGTTACTCAATGTAAAAAAGAAAAAAATCAGTTACTGATTTGTATCAGTAATATTGGTGATGAATTGAATCAACATGAACAAATATTTACTCGTTTTTGGCGTGGTGATAATGCAAGAACAACAGAGGGAAGTGGCTTAGGTTTATCAATTGTACAAGCGATTATGACATTACATGAGGGTAAAGTCAGTTACGAGCGTATTGGAAAACATAATGTATTTATTTTAGCCTTTCCATGCTAATTACGCGATATGACAAAATTGTCATCTTTTTGTCAGCTTTTTTATAAAACATATCTGCATAATTAACTTATCAATCAAATATCTTCTTAATTATGTAGAGGTAACATCATGAAAAAAAACAGGAAAAATAATCTATCAGAAATTACACCTGAATCTGTTTTTATGATGAAACGACGTAATTTACTAAAATTATTAGGCATCGGCGCTACTGGAATAGCGGTTTCATCCACTGTAAAAGCCGATTTATTTTCATGGTTTACTGAAGATAACAAACCAACGACACCAAAATCATCCCGTAAAGAATTACAATTTATTCAACCTGAAGAATATCAATCTTCATTACAATTAACTCATGAAGATAAGGTAATCGGATATAACAATTTCTATGAATTTGGCCTTAATAAATCCGATCCTGCTAAGTATGCACACACAATGAAAACAGAAGAATGGACATTAACTATTGATGGTGAAGTTAATCGCCCACTTACTTTAAACTTAGACGATATTAATCATAAATTTCAATTAGAAGAACGCATCTATCGTATGCGTTGTGTTGAAGCATGGTCGATGGTCATTCCTTGGGTCGGTTTTCCATTAGCGAGCTTACTTTCTTTGGTTGAACCCAATAGTCGTGCAAAATATGTTGCCTTTGAAACGCGTTATGCACCACTGGAGATGCGCGGACAAGATAGTCGCTTCATTGGCGGCGGTTTGCAATACCCGTATGTCGAGGGATTAAGACTCGATGAAGCAATGAATCCACTCACATTATTGGCGACAGGAGTATATGGAAAATCCTTGCCAAACCAAAATGGCGCACCTATTCGCCTTGTTGTTCCGTGGAAATATGGATTTAAGGGGATCAAATCCATTGTCAAAATTCGCTTAACTGAGTCAATCCCACCAACAACGTGGAATCTTTCGGCACCACATGAATATGGTTTTTATGCAAATGTTAATCCAGATGTTAGCCATCCTCGTTGGTCACAAGCAACAGAACGCTTTATAGGCACAGGTGGATTAGGTCAAGTTACAAGACAACCAACACTATTGTTCAATGGCTATGGCGACCAAGTCGCGCATTTATATAAAGATTTAGATTTACGGAGAAATTTCTAATGAAACCAGTATATGGAATAGAAGTTAAATTATTAAAAACCATATTCCATCTTATTGGTTTATTGGCTTTCACTTGGCTTATTTATACAATTTATACGCAAAATTTCAGCGCAGATCCTTCAAAAGATATTCAGCATTTTACTGGAATTACAACGTTACGTTTATTAATTATATTAGCTCTGATCCCTATGGCTGCTTTTTGCTTAAAATTAAACACATTATTTCAAGTAAGAAAACTATTAGGGTTATGGTGTTTTTTTTGGGCTAATTTACATTTAGCAAGTTATCTGCTACTTGAAATAGGTTGGGAAAATATTACTTTCTTTTTTAGCGAAGTTTTTTCCCGTACTTATCTTATTATAGGCGCTTTATGTTGGATAATTTTATTATTGATGGCTATAAGTTCATTTGATTGGTTAAAAAATAAATTTAATCAAGAATGGAAAAGAATACATAGTCTATTTTATCCACTCTTATTATTAGTCTGTATTCATTATTTTTTATCATTAAAATCGCCAACACCAGAGCCTATTATTTATCTAATTATTATTGGATTAACTTACCTTTTTCGCTTTTGGCAACAGAAAAAAAACAAATCAACTAATATATAAAATAATTTACCCACCAATTTAATTCTAATATTATATAAATGAGCTTATTAAAGCCTCATTTAAGAGGCTTTAATAAATTGTAATAAACCATTTACATTATAGTAAACCGTTGTATCAAATACATTTTAAAAATCAATATGATATAGCCATTCACAGCCATTCCGTATTGCTTGATTACCTTCTTTTCGTGCTGAATAAGTCATAAATATCCCTGCACCATATTTTTTATCCGCATTATCATAAGATAAGGAAGAAACCCATTTAACAGGTTGTATAGAAAGTAATAATCTTCGAGCCTATCATTGTTGCTTTTCCTCCCACTCTCACTCGACTAATTGTATTTTCTGTTGAATCAATAATAACGTGAATAAGAGAAGAACATTGCATTGCACGCCCCTGCTCTAATAGAAAATGCGTTTTATGAGGGAAAACATGCTTAACAAGATAGCAGCCTAAAGCGCCACTAGAACTCCCTGTAGCAGATTCTTCATTGATGCCATATAAAGGTGCAAAGTTACGGCAATGAGCTGTAATTTCTTTATCTTGGCTAAGCTCAAAAACATGAAAGCCAATAGTATTAAATTCACGACTTAAGTCTGCAATCGCATCAAAATTCGGTTTTAGCGTATCTAATTGCCCAAATTGTACGGGGATCAAAATATCAGATAATCCTGTTGAAAATATCTCAATAGGTAAGCCTGTTTCTGAAATAACTTCGCAATTTACTCCCAATGCAGCAGCCACTGCATCGATCTTTGGAGCTTGTCGTGAAACAGGCAGTGTTTGCTCCATAACAACATTTTCAGTATCAATTGCTACGCTTAAAATACCTGCCTTCGTTTTTTGTGTGTAATGGCCAGAAGCCAATAAATTGAGTGAAGATAAAGTGAAAAATACCGCTAATGTAGCATGACCACAAAAATCGACTTCTCCTTCAGGAGTGAAAAAATTAACTTCAAAATCAGTCTCATCACCTCGATAGACAAAAGCTGTTTCAGAAAAGCCGACTTCTTTAGCGATAGCTATTTTCTGTTCATCACTTAATTGAGGGGGATTTAGTACTACGCCAGCAGGATTCCCCCCTGTATTATTCCGAGTAAATGAGTTTACAAGGTATACTTTGATCTCGTGCTCTACTGAGCGTATAGCTTCATTCTGCATATATTTTCCGTATTACTTCAAATCGCATTAAGCTTGTGTGTAAAAAAATAGAATTGTCTAGATCTATCTTGTATTACTCCACTTTAAATATATTTTTTTAAGTAGTAGATAAAATTCTCACTAATTAGGACAAACTTCTGACACGCTATCTAAGCCTTGCTGTCTTTGTTCAAATGTGACACTTTTATTATCACCTTCTCGGATAATTTTTAAGATATAAATACTATCAAAATCATTACTTTTCCATTTAGGGATTAATTTAGGATCGCCCCCCACTCGCTTCATAATATCTCGTGCCACTTTAACTAAATTGTCATGCTCCCATGCAATAAAAATAACTGCATTTTCATATTTCTTACTTAACAGGGCTTCACGCAATTCTTTTACTTCTTTAGCATGAAATTGAAGATGAATAGGCAACGAGGTTTTAATAGCAATAGGAGAAATTGTTTGGAGTGAACGCAATGAATTGCCTAATTTACTCTGTTTAGGTGCAGCGGCAAATAATGCATCAGGTTTGCCAAATTGATTTATAAGTACATCAGGTAGGGCTAATGCTCTATTTAATCCCTTACAGGTCAATTGCCCACTATCATTATCAGGTTTTTCACCATGCCTTATAAAGACAAGTGTTTGATCGGAGTACGCCATATGACTAAATCCTAAAATAAATATGCTCAAAAATATAAATACACTGCGCATACAGCGTTGCCTTTAAGTCAATTAAGTATAAGAAATATAGAAAATTAAAACATACCTAATATTAACCATAAACTCACCTATTTGATGCCATTAAGTCTATCATAGACCAAAGTATTTTAGCGGTGAGCGAGTCTTAGATAACGTACATTTAGCCACTCTTATAATTTATTGACCTTTATTCTATCTTCTAAACACCCCAAAATTAATTAACAAATATTAAAATCGAACAAACAATTGTTAACGAAAAATAAAGAATATCTTTAATTTTTTATTACTTTACGTCCAAGTTTATAAAATTGGATTAAACTTAAATACTCAGAACTCTTAGATAAAAAAGAGAGGAAATCTCTTTTTTAAAATAAAAACAATGTGTTAAAAATCAATGCAAGCCTTTTTATCTCCCTTTACTTAGTTTAATGACTAAAGTTCTGCCACTACTTACCGATACTGTTTGTTCTTAAATAAGTTACCAATACTTATTAATTTTTATTTATCCAGGGTTAAGCATGTTCTTTAAAAACTTTAAAATTCGTACAAAGTTAACCATCGCATTTACAACTTTTGTGATGTTAATTATGTTGGGTTCTAGTTTCGCATTAATGGGTTTAAATAGTGCGAATCAAGATATTCATGATGTCGTTGATGATATCTATCCAACCACGGTCAAAGCCAATTTACTGATTAATAATTTCAATGAGTTTATTATATTTCAGCAACTCACTATGCTTGATGAGCAAGAAAGTTTAGCAACTGAACAAGAGAGCAAAAAAGCAGAGATCACCGCTAAAGTTGCGCAATTGCTGAAAGAGTTAGATGAAACTACACACGATGCTGAGTCAAAAAAAATCTTAGCAGAAGTTTATGACATTCGTCAGCAATATATAACCTCTCAAAACTTTGTAATAAAGGCATTTAATGAAAATAACAGACACGCCGCAGTCAATGAACTGATCACAAAAACCTCCGCTATCCAATTAAAATATCGCGATAAAATATTAGAGTTTATCGAATTACAAAATCAAAAAATGGAGGAGGCAGGTGACGCTGTTGAACGTAATTTTATTGAGAAAAGAACATTTTTAATATTATTAACTCTTGTCAGTATTATTGTGGGCAGTATTTTAGGATGGTTTATAACTAAAGGCATTACTCTCCCATTAGAGAAGGCAATAAACTTTGCAAAAGCCATTGCAAATGGTGATTTAACACAAGAAGTGAGTACTGATTATCATGATGAAGTAGGGATATTATTACGGGCCCTCGCTGAAATGAAAAAGCGCCTATTAGAGGTTGTGCAAAATGTACAAAATGGCGCTGAAAATATTTCATCGGCAGCAGAGCAAATTACTGCTGGTAGCCAAAATTTAGCAGCAAGAACAGAAGAACAAGCAACCTCAGTAGAAGAAACGGCAAGCTCAATGGAGCAAATGACGTCAACCGTTAAAAACACAACGGATCATACTCATAATGCAATTAATGTTGCTGAAAAAACTGAAGTCGCCGTACATCACAATGGCAAAATGATGCTTCAGCTAACTGAAAAAATGAGAGCAATTAATAGCTCATCATCTCAAATGACAGATATTATTAACTTAATTGATGCCATTGCATTCCAAACTAATATTCTTGCACTAAATGCTGCTGTTGAAGCCGCCAGAGCAGGTGAACATGGTAAAGGTTTTGCAGTTGTTGCTGGTGAAGTCAGACTACTGGCACAAAAAAGTGCAGATTCCGCTAATAATATACGCACTCTTATCGATAACTCATCAACTCAAACACAGGAAGGGATGGAATTAGTTGAGCAAGCAGGCTCTCAAATCAAAAAAATGATCACCGATGTTGAAGAGATCAGCGCATTATTACGAGAAATTGGGCAAGCAAGTAATGAGCAAAGCGCTGGTATATCACAAATAAACAATGCTATAAGTCAGCTTGATTCGACAACTCAACAGAATGCAGGATTAGTTGAAGAATCTGTCGCAGCCGCAAATTCTCTTAACGACCAAGCCTTAAATCTAACCAAACTCGTTAATTACTTTCAGATTAAGTGCATCTAATTCGTTATTGTATTAGATAGTGTTGTTCAAGGTCACTCAGTGGAAACTGTCGTGACCTTGAAATCATATTTAGATGAAAGAATAACCTTTTATATCAACCAAAAACGTGAGTTAAATGTGCTTTATATTCAGCAATATCATTATCAATTTTTGGCTCTTTAATAACGTCATTGACCATAAAAGTTGGTAATTGAGATAATCCTAAAAATTGTTGTGATTTGTGAAAAGCAAAATAAACACCATCAACACCTCTGCCATCAAAAAAATTGCCAAATTCATTAAAGGCTTCAACAGGAGCATTCCATGTTACGGAGAGCATATATTTTTTACCTTGTAATAGTCCCCCTGTACCGTATTGCTTTTTAGGATCACGACGAGTACGTCCATCATTCTCATATAACTTGCCATGACCAAATGTATACACATCATCCATATATTTTTTTACTTTCCATGGCATCATCATCCACCAGCCAGGCATTTGATAAATAATGGTGTCTGCCCATAGAAATTTTTCTATTTCATCATCAATATCATAGCCTTCTTCTATTTGAGTCTCTTTAACACCATGACCTAATGTGACTAAATGTTCAGTAGCAACATCATGCAATGTGCGGTTTAATTGACCAGCAGAATGACCAAATTTTTGGCCACCATTAATCAGTAAAATATTCATGCTAACTCCTAAATTTTTTCTTGCGATGTGTCTAATGGAGTTAATTTAACAGGAAATAAATAAGTTCGCACACGACAATAAAATTACAAAACAAACAAAAAGCAGAATTATAATCTTTATTTTGACTAAAAAAATCAGTTTTAAAAACAAAAAACCAGAAAAAATCACTTTTACGATTACGTATATTAATAATAGCGATTATTGCTTTTTAGGTAAAAGTCTATTGTTTCTTAGGCTATTTTTTTAATGACTGGCTGTTATAACATTAATAGGAGCACCTTCTAGCCAGATAGGATTGTATTACTATCACATTGAGATAAATTGTAAGAAATAAAGCACATCAATGTGCTAAAAGTTACAGCTTTAATGTATCTGATAGATATTGAGTTAAACTATCAATAAAAACGCGAATGCGCTGGCTCACCACACGATCACTATAATAAACAGCATGAAAAGGTAATGGCATAGATTGTATTTTATCGCTAAATAGTTCAACTAGTTTGCCTTCTTGAATATCTTTATTCACCACAAAATCAGATAAACAAGCTATTCCTTCACCACTCATACATAGTTGCCTTAATGTTTCGCCATTGTTTGCAGATATCCCTTCCGTTACCGTAATGAATACATTTTTTTCGATTTCTAAAGGCCATGTATTTAATGAAACAGGCTCAGTAAATGTTAAACAAGTATGTTCGCTCAACATTTGTGCTGTTGTCGGAAATCCTTTTTGCTCAATATATTTTGGCGAAGCAATAATTTTGCGATGGCTATTAAATAAAGGACGAGCACGTAAACTTGAATCGGTTAAATGACCAACTCGTATAGCCACATCCACTTTACGTTCAATTAAATTAACAAAGGTTTCAGAAGAGACTAATGACAAAATAATATCAGGATAATGTTGGCGAAAAACAGAAATAAAAGGGATCAAAAGATGCAATACCACAGGTGTAGCAGCGTCAATACGCAATAAGCCTTTAGGGGAACGTTGTGTACCATGTAACTCATTTTCAGCGGCTTGCATTTCTTGCAATATCACTTTCATTCGCTGAAAATAAAGTTCACCTTCTGAAGTAAGAGCTATTTGGCGGGTTGTTCTATTCAGTAAATTAACCCCTAATTTATCTTCTAGTTTTTTTACAGTACGACTTACCGCTGAATTAGCGAGATTCAATTTATCTGCAGCTTTTGTAAAACTTTTATGTTCAACGACTTCAACAAATACTCTCGCTTCTTCTGATGTTGCTTTCATATCATAAACCTCGGTAGCATTAAGTAACGCACTGAAATTTAAGAATACGAGTATCTTTTCATTATTGCAATTAAGTTAATAATAGAGAGATATAGTGAGTTACTAGTCATAATCTACTATAAGTAATGTATATATCAAAAAAATAAGCAGGTAATCCTTAATGAGATACCTGCTTAACTCACTGTGGAAAAAATAACATTAAGCCAATTTCTCAATAAATTTAATCTCTAGTGAATCAGTTTTATCTTTTAAATTTTCGATAAATGTTTTCATATGTGCCGTTTCATTATGTTTATCAATGGCACTTTGGTTCTCCCATATTTCAAAGAAAATAAAAGTTCTTGGTTGAGTGGTATCCTTATGAAGTTCATACTGGATACAACCTTCGTCTTGATGACTTGGCTTTATCATCGCCAGACAAGCAGACAAAATATCGCTCTCATAATTTTCTTTTGCCACAATAGTGGCTATTAATCTGATATTGTTCATATAAAATCCTATCGCTCGGCTATGAGATTGTTAAGTACATTGATTAATAAACTCAAATTACTCTAACACAATTCTTATCTCATTCTTCATTCCAATTATTTCCATTTAAGCAAAAGTATTTTCCATTTAAGCAACTGGATCTACCTCAAAGAAATGGTGATTAATCCTTGTCTCTAAGTAAAACTTCTCAATCAAAGTAGTGAACAAATAATCCCTACTTTGTCACGAGTGTCATTACAATAGCTTTTATAATGGCATTCGATTTATACATTAACACGCATTTATCCCAATGAAAAAAAGCAACCTAGCTCACACTTTTGTTCTTTTTTTTATGTGTAACAACATCGCCAATGAAATGTAAACAAATTTACCAATATCAGACAAACTGTTTGTATTTGCAAAATTATTTCAACGGTAATGGATAGCGTCAAATGTTAAATCCTAAAACATCGCTAACATAATCGCTGATTTCTGTTATCAAAACAGGGCTATTTAATGATGAAAATAATCTTTTCACTATTAATACTTCCATAATAATCTCAACGTAATATCACTTATTGTAAGTGAAGCTTATCGCGCTAAAAAATATCCTCCCCCCTCCCTCACACTAAAGAAAACATTTCGCGAGAGATTATTACGTAGTTAAAACAAAAATAATTATCTGCAAACTTATTTTTCAATCATTTTTTCACTTTCAATATTTGTGTGACAATTTTCTAGGTAAAATGAATATCTCATCTAAAAATGAGACTATTACATCAAAATTATTTCATATCTTATCTTTGCTCTATAACAGTTAACTTAAACACTTCAAATAATGTATAGAAAAACCATTAAATAAATATTTTTCTCTTATTACATAGAATTTATTTTATGCTTTTTCAGTCATAAAAAATAAGAAAAATAAATTTTTTTACTTTTAAAAATACGATCAAGATCACTTAAATTATGTCTTTAACTGAAAATCATTAAGAATAACCATTCTCATTTTATATTTATTTCACACATTACATATCCATTATCCCTCTGATTTGTATTACAATTAAATCTAGTGTCAAAGCGAGTCATTGTGCCTATTAAGAGACAAAAAGAAGTCAATCATTGATGAGAAAATCATATTAACATCTACTTAAACAGTTAATATAAAAATATTAATTTTGTATAATTAACATTGTTATATAAAAAAACAAAAAGAAACCAATAATAATAAATTATATTCTTAGACTAAAATAAAAACATCTATAATCATAATAAAAAAACACCGTTCATTATAAATAAAAAAACAATAAAAAAACAACATAAAGAAAACAATTAATATAAAAACAAAAAATAAAAACAAACATAAAAAACCCAAAGAAAAATAAATTTAATAACAAAACACATTATTAGAGAAATAAAACTAACGATAATTTAAATAATAAAAAAAATAAAAACTTTTAATAATTTAAAATTGAAGAAAATAATTTTCAGCCTATTTATTAATAAAATAACCCTCCCGCAAATACATTAATTTAATTTATGCTTTATCAAAGAATAGATAATCATTTCTATCCTAAAAAATAGCATTTTAGACTTAAATTCATCTTTTTATTACATAGCTAAAACCATCAGTATCGTTCTTTTTTTCATCAAAAACCAATTTGATAACAACATTAGCAATCCAATTACATTGATGAACATCAAAAAACACGACAATTAACAAGCAAATAATGAGAAAAAAGGAATTTTTTTATATTTGTCACACAATTGATTTTATTCTATTACATCTCAATAAATATTCCCTACAATAGCCAACCAATCTAGCCTAACAATTTCATGAGTGATAATGTTTTTCATTGTTTAGGCTGGTAACTATCTTTTTTTATTTATGATTTATCGTTTCAGCAAAGTAGAGCATTAATAAAACCTAGTACCCTACACAATTATATGATGACCAATTTATAGGTTTGCCAACGCAGTTATAAACGATAAAAATTGCAAACTTAAGGATAAAAATAATCATGTCCGACTATCTATCATTCTTATTAGGTATTGTGCCTTTAGCGGTTTTGATTTTTATGATCTTAAAAATGAAATCAGCCGTTCACCATGCCGTGCTTGTGTCTTTAGTGATAACGGTTGCGCTGGCCATTTTCCATTGGAACAACACCATTCAATTTGCTTCAGTCTCGGTCCTTTATGGTGCAGTTAAAGGATTGTGGCCAATCATCATCGTCATTCTTGCCGCTATTTATAGTTATAACTTAATGCTAAAGACAGGTGGCATGGATGTACTGAAAGATGTACTCGCGGGTATAAGTGATGATAAGCGCGTGCAAGTTCTGCTTATCTCATGGTGTTTTGGTGGCTTCCTTGAAGCAGTTGCGGGTTATGGTACTGCGGTTGCCATTCCTATCGGCATTTTAATCGCACTTGGATTTGATCCTTTTAAAGCAGCTGTTGCCTCTTTAGTTGCCAATACGGTTCCTACTGCTTTTGGTGCAGTCGGCATTCCTGTTTCAATTTTGGCACAAAACACTGGGCTTGATGTATTAGTGCTAAGTAAAACGATTATCATTCAGTTGGGATTATTTAATATCGTCTTGCCTTTTGTCATCGTTGCCATTGCTGGTGGTGGAATTAAAGCAATTAAAGGTGTCGGATTTATTACTTTAATGTGTGGTATCAGTACACTGATCCCTCAATATATCGTTGCTGCTAATTTAGGTGCTGAATTACCGGCGTTTGCTGGTAGCTTAGTCAGCTTAATTGTGGTTATTTTCCTTGCTAAACGCATGAAAAACAGTGGTGATAAACAACAAAATATCAAAAAGCACACGGGCAAAGAGTTGTTAGTAGCAAGTTCTATTTACTTGTTTACCTTTATTTTTATTTTAGCGTGCTCACCTTTATTCCCTACACTTCAAAGCATGGCGGGTTCAATATCCACAAAGATCCCATTTGTATTAAGTGAGACACAAACGGAATATCAAACCATTGCTTGGTTAAGTACACCAGGTGTATTAATTATTCTCGCCAGCTTTGTAGGCGGCGCCATTCAAGGTGCAAGCGTTTCAACACTTATCTCTGTTCTGGTTAAAACGACGATCCAACTGAAAAACTCTATTATTGCCATCACAGCAATTGTAGCGATGGCAACTGTCATGGATTTCAGTGGCATGATTGGCAGTATCGCCGAAACCTTAGTTGATTTCACAGGTGCAGGATTTATCTTTATTGCGCCAGTAATCGGTGCGTTGGGAACCTTCGTAACCGGTAGTGACACCAACTCTAACGTACTGTTTGGTAAGTTACAAACCAGTGCGGCCGCTAAACTCAATATCGATCCATTTATTCTGGCTGCTGCAAATACCTCTGGTGCTACGGGCGGTAAAATGATTTCACCACAAAGTATCGCCATTGCTGTTTCAGCGACCAAAATGGATGGTCAAAGCAGTGCCATCATGCGTGAAACCTTAAAATACTGTATCGCCTATATCATTATTCTCGGGGCGAAGATCGGTATTATTTATCATCTAATGAACTAATTAATAAGGAGAAGGGAGTGTGTTCATTCCCACTCTTCTCCTCTTATAACAAATCAATAAAAGAATTTTATCTTTAGTAAAAATGACAACATCTGAGCGATGTTTTGGAGTTCGATTAATGAAAGTTAATTTTTATGCGACCTGTCTTGGTGATGTGCTGAAAGCAGATTCAGCTCGAGACACCGTCCTGTTACTTGAAAAATTAGGCTGCGAAGTCTTGTTTCAAGAACGCCAAGGTTGCTGTGGTCAGCCAGCGCTTAATAGCGGTTATGTAAATAACGCAAAACCAGCCATGAAATCGTTAATTGAAACATTGGAAGTGAACGACTATCCCATTATTTCACCCGCAGGCTCCTGTACTTATGCCATTAAAGGCTATCCAACTTACCTTGCTGATGAACCTCAATGGGCATTACGGGCACAAGGTGTTGCCGATCGCCTGATTGATTTAACCAGCTTTATTGTTAACAAACTTGGTGTTGTTGATGTTGGCGCTCGCCTTCCTGGTAAAGCGGTTTATCACCCATCTTGCAGTTTAACCAGAAAATTAGGTGTCGTAAGTGAGCCTTTAACATTATTAAAACATGTTGAAGGTCTTGAAATGTTGCCATTTGCAAACTCAGAAACCTGCTGTGGCTTTGGGGGGACATTCTCCGTGAAGATGTCTGAAATTTCAGGCGAGATGGTGACCGAAAAAGTAAAACATATCATGGATGTGAGCCCTGATTATGTCATTGGTGCCGATACAAGTTGCTTAATCAACATTCAAGGTCGCTTAAGTCGTGAAAAGCGTCCTGTAAAAGTGTTGCATATTGCACAAGTTTTAATGAGCCAATAAGGGAGCTTGCTTATGTCTATCAAAACCAGTGATATAGATTTCAGACCTCGTCTAGAACATGAAATGAAAGACACAATCATGCGTAATGCGGTTGTTATGGCGCAAGAACGTATTGGGGCTAACCGTCAAATCATGGTCAAAGAGCTGGGAGATTGGGAAGAGTGGCGTGATCGCGCTGAACAAATCCGTAACCATGTTCTTGAAAACTTAGATGCTTATCTCTATCAATTATCTGAAAAAGTAACAGAAAACGGAGGTCATGTTTATTTTGCTAAAACAGCAGAAGATGCCTCTCGTTACATTTGTGACGTTGCCAAAAAGAAAAACGCGAAGAAGATCGTAAAATCTAAATCAATGGTCACCGAAGAAATTGGGATGAATAAGGCCTTACAGAATGAAGGCATTGAGATCATCGAAACTGACCTTGGTGAATATATTCTTCAATTAGATAACGATCCACCGTCTCATATCGTGGTTCCTGCGATCCACAAAGATCGTTATCAAATTCGCAAAGTCTTAAATGAAAAACTCAATTATGAAGGCAGTGAAACGCCTGAAGATATGACGCTTTTCATTAGACAACGTATAAGACAAGATTTCCTTTCTGCAGATATTGGCGTTACTGGTTGTAACTTTGCAGTAGCTGAAACAGGCACCGTCTGTTTAGTCACTAACGAAGGTAATGCCAGAATGACCACCACATTACCTAAAACCCATATTGCAGTCATGGGCATGGAACGTGTGGCACCGACATTTGAAGAAGTTGATCCATTAATTACAATGTTATGCCGTAGCGCGGTTGGTTCTCGTTTAACCAGTTATAACACTTGGGTAACTGGCCCACGTGAAGCTGGCAATGTTGATGGTCCTGAAGAATTCCATTTAGTGATTGTCGACAATGGCCGTTCTGAAATTTTAGGCTCACAATTTAAAGATATTTTACGCTGTATCCGTTGTGGTGCTTGTCTTAATACATGCCCTGCTTATCGTAATATTGGTGGACATGCTTATGGTTCAATTTATCCAGGTCCAATTGGTGCGGTCATTTCACCACTGCTAGGGGGCTATAAAGATTTCCATGATCTCCCTTACGCTTGTTCATTATGTAATGCATGTAATGTGGTTTGCCCAGTCAAAATTCCTTTAGCACAACTCATTTTAAAACATCGCCGAGTGATGGCAGAAACAGGTCTTACACCCAAAGCTGAACGTCGAGTCACCGGTATGTTTAACTACCTCAATTCACACCCTGCTCTTTGGAAAGTGGGTATGAATGTTGGTGCGAAAATGGCGGGATTAATGATCAAAAATGGTTCTACACCAATCAAAATCAGTGTTCTTAACGATTGGATGGAATCGCGCGATCTCCCTGAACCGGATGGTTATAGCTTCCGTAGTTGGTTTAAACGCCATAAAGCAGAAGGAAAAAAATAACATGTTAAACGAACAAAACCGTAATGAATTTCTGCAAACTATTGCTGAAAAATTAGGGCGTCCTATCGCTCATAAACCACAGCCACAACCTACACCGGTAAATAATTTAGCAAAAACACGGTTAACTAATTTAACTCAAGATGAATTGTGCAAAGAATTTACCGATTTTGCACAAACTCAAATGGTGAAATGTGTTGTTAGTAAACCAGAAGAGCTTATCAATAGCTTAATTGATCTCTGTGAAAGTTATGATTGTAAAGGCTCAGTGGTAATAAGTGGTGATGATCGCCTAGATGCACTAGGTGTGACAAAAGCGATTAGTGAAAAATACGAAACCTATATTTGGAACCCAGAACTTGGTCATGAAAATATTATTCATGCTGAACGCTCTCAAATTGGAATTGTCTTTGCTGAAGCGGGCCTAACTGAATCAGGAGGGATTGTCTTATTTTCTTCACCAGAAAAAGGACGTGCCGTTAGCTTACTACCTGAAACATCAATTGTTATTCTACGTAAAAGTGATATTTTGCCTCGTGTGGCTCAAATTGCTGAGCGTTTACATAAGATGGCTCAAGAAGGTGTAAGAATGCCGTCTTGTATCAATTTAATTGGTGGTGCAAGTTCTACTGCTGATATTGAGTTGATTAAAGTGTGGGGGGTTCATGGCCCTGTTCATGCGGCTTATTTAATTATTGAAGATTGCTAATTCAAGATAAAATAACGTTAAAACGATAACAAAATAACTAACAGTCTGAGTCAATCATCGACTCCTAAATCAAACCCAAAAGATAAGTTAATGGCTTTTGGGTTTTCTCTATTGTTTACCAATTAATTATTTAATAAAACTTTTGCTCTCCATTGATTCAATTTTATTTCACATGCGAGTAAAACATCTCCTGCCCCCGTTCCCCCCATTAGTAACGCAGATTGTCGTTGGCATTCAGCGCTTCTAAATTGAATAAAATGCTGTTGAGAACTGGCTAATGCATCAATGGCACTTTTCGCTGCAATAGAATCAGTATCTTCAAGATCACTCTTACTTTTGTCATAAATGACATTCATTTGCTGTTCTGCCAGTTTTAACTCATCCAATAAACAAGCTTGCACTGCTGTTCTTGGCTCGTTTGCAGTCACTTCATAACATTTTGCTAAAGGATCGTATTTGTTTTGTGCCAAAGAAAAAAAACTAACTGTCAGTAAGCTACAGAAGATCATAAATAAACTTATCTTCACACGAACTCCTTATAGATATTTATAATAAAATTTATGCTCAACATAATGTATAAAATAGCCAATATTACATCTATTAGTGTGAACAGTATCATTTTAATGATATATCGCATATTACTTGATAACTTTAAATTTCAATCAAGTAATTATAAAAAAACATTATTAATGCCTTTTAAATTTAAACCTGTTTTTTTTCTTAGTATAGCAATAGAAAATCCACTTTTTTTGCAGTAATCTCATACCATTCTTATTGGCAATTTTTAACTAAAAACGACCAGTGGTATCACCAATATGCTCTACAAATTCACTCCCATTATTCTTCTCATCATTTCCAACGTTTTTATGACATTTGCTTGGTATGGACACCTAAAATATGGCAATAAACCCCTTATTGTTGTCATTATTTTAAGCTGGTTGATTGCCTTTGTTGAATACTGTTTTGCTGTACCCGCAAATCGCATTGGTCATAATTATTACAGTGCGGCAGAATTAAAAACCATACAAGAAGTGATCACATTAACTATTTTCGCTATTTTTTCTGTCACTTATTTAGGAGAAAATTTTACATTAAATCACTTTATTGGTTTTCTTTTAATTGGTGCAGGTGCTTTATTTATCTTTAAAGGTCCTTTTTAGAAAAACCAATTAATAGATATTGTTAGCTCATCTTTTCAGCATATTATCTACGCTTATTTATTATCGCCTTATCAAAACTGATAAGGCTTTTTTATTCAAAACTTAACTTTTTGATTACTTTTAATACTATTTATAGTGTGGTTTTTACGGAGGGTTAAATAACACCATCACTTACCATTAAGTTATATAGTCTATTTAGATAATTTTTCCAAAATAATAGTCTGTTTTTTAATAAATACGCTCTACATATAGAAATATTTCTCTTGAAAAATATTTTTCATTCAGCGCATAATGATTGCTCTAAGAGAAGCATCGTTTCTCTGTCTTTTTTGCTTCTCTTAAACTACCGAACACTTAGAACGTGCGTTTTGTCACTTTAACGTCAGATAAAATGGTATCTGGTATGAGCAAACATTCTAACGATTTTATTTATATGCAGGATAACCCCTGTATGCATTGTGGTGCTTGTTGCGCCTATTTTAGAGTTTCGTTCTATTGGGCTGAAATGGTAAGTGGTGGAGGCGTGGTTCCTGATGAACTAACAGAGCCATTAACGCCTTTTCTCTCTTGCATGAAAGGAACAAATTCTAAAAAACCACGCTGTGACAAACTGATTGGTGAGGTGGGAGAGTGTGTAAGCTGCTCTATCTACGAGCAACGCCCTTCTCCTTGCCGTGAGTTCCAACAATCTTGGGTAAATGGCATCCATAATGAAGCTTGCGATCGTGCGAGAGCGGCTTATGGTTTACCGCCATTAACTCACATCACATTACCTCACAGCGCGTAAGACATCAGAGGGGTTAATCCCCTCCTGATCATTTAATACTACCCAATATGCATTTTTTATAAAAAACAAAATAATAGAACAAAAAAGCATTATTAAATAACACGTTAGTTTGACTTTATTTTTAAATAACCTAGTATATAAGAGAATTAATTAATAACTCTTATTTAGTGAGGTTTTTTATTTAAAAGAAGCAACAAACTTGGGGGGCATTATGATCAGTAGCTCTTTTTTTATCCTTTTCCTTTCTTTTATCTGTTCTACTGCTGTCGTTAGTATGTTACTCGGTGGCTTAGAGGAATAATTATGAATATTTCTGATGAAAATATTCTTTCCCAGAAATAATGCCCATACTTTACATAAAATCAGTATGGACATTATTTTTTAAATTTTATATTTTTTACTGTTGTTATTTTTATTCTATTTTTTATAAAAAACTAAACATCTCAATTTTTCCTCACTTACCTATTTAGTAAGTAAAATGCCCGGTTATTTTCCATGAAAATAAGACATCCTCAGCAACTTGCCCAAATCCAATATTATGCATAACGAGATAGCGTTGATTGTCCCAACTTTTTTTATTTACTACAATGCCAATATGAGGCCGCCCATTATCTAGGCGCCAACTAATAATATCGCCTGGTACATAATCTTCTGCATTTTTTGTAATCGGCTTTACTTTTCCTTTTCGTGTAAAAAAGACTTCTAAATTGGGAACTCTACGGTGATCAATGTTCGTATCAGGCTTATTCAATCCCCACAGTCTTTTACTTGGGTAAGCAGAAAAATGTGCTTTAATGTCTTCATGCAGTAATTTTTGTAGATCGATATCAATTCCACGATAACTACGAATAATAACGTCGCTACAAACTCCTTTATAAGCAGGAACATCACCATTTGGGTAATCTATTTTGCGATAATCTGAGTCATAAATTACGGCTCTTGGTAAATCAGTGGCATATTCCACCAGCTTTTTATTTTGCTCTGCCGTTATTGCTTTGGCACTTGAAAAAGGAATAATCAATAAAAGCAAAAAGCTGAGTACCGTTATTCTCATTATATAATCTCCATGAAAAGTTAAATCCATTATCTTTAAAGAAGGGATTGGATGATCTGTTTATACTGATAAAACACAGTATAAAAATATAAGTGGAATCTTAATTAATTTTTAAATATAACATAAAAAACCGAGCGACTTTTTACAGTTAGCTCGGCTGATAATAAAATAAAAGAGAAAGAGATCTAATTAAGAGAAATTGTTAGTTCAACACAATATGGCTTTTGCGTCGTAAACTGGCAAAAAGCATATAAATCGCCGTCACTAATAACACCACAAAGAAGAAGTTCATAATGCCATTATTGGCAGCTTGAGCCATAAACATTCCTGCGCCTAAAGGCCCAATGGCAGAACCAATGCTATAACTTAATAACATTACTTGTGTGATTGCGACAATATAACTTGCATTAACATGATCACACGCCAATGTAATAGCGATAGGATAAAGTGCAAAAGAAGACATTCCCAATAACGCTAGTGCAATAATAAGCACCATATAATCGCTAGAAAGATAAGTCAGTCCCATGGCAAAAACGCCCACTAAACACATCATCGCTAATAACAGTGTCTTACTTATCATCACAGACAATTTGCTAATAATAGGCTGAACCACCATTCCTCCTAAAATAATTGCTGCCATCAACACACCTATTTGGTCTGTTGTAAATTGCCCTTGATTTAAAGCCAATGGCATCATGCCATAAATACTGCCCATCACCACACCAGAGACCATACAGCCCACTAAAGCCGCTTTATTTAATCGGCTCATCTGCTTGAGTGACAAACTTTTATGATCATGTCCTTGTGGTTGCCCTTGTTTAAAAAGCAGAGGCGGTAATACGGCGATTAATAACAAAACTAATATCGCCATAAACGGGATAGCGCCTTGCGTACCAATTGCACCAATTGCCAATTGTCCTAATGTTGTGCCACCATAAAGCGAGGTCATATAAAAACCTAAGCGTTTAGCTCGCTCTTTAGGATTATCGCCAATTAATAGCCATGACTCGACAACAACAAATATCCCTGCGACCGCCATACCACCAATAAAACGGAAAATTATCCATGCTGATAAATAAGGCATGAAAGGCAACACACCGACAGTCACTGCCAGTAATAATAAAAATACAACGAAAGAAAGACGATGCCCTATTCTTGCAATAATAGGTTCTATCATGACTGAACCTATTAATAATCCGATAAAATAAATACTTGCTAACCAACTGGCATAGAGTGTATCCATTCCAAAACTGCTCATAGACAGCGGAATTAAACTCATTAAATAGCCTGACGCGATAGCAAATACCGTTAACCCAGCCACAGGTACTAATGTACTGTCGCCTTTGCGTACCAAAGTAGTGTGCTGTTTCACTACCCTCGTCTCCACAATCAAAACGGTTGATGATGCGCTGTTTTCTCGATGCCAGATAGAGGCGGTTCTTTTATCTAGGAAAGATAAAAGAAACAAAGGTGAAAACAGTGGATGGCGTCCCTAAATTTAGGAGACGCGAATATAACGCTTAAACTGCCATAAATAAAATTATAAAATCTAATGCCAACAAACAATTTTATTTATATCACTCACAATTATCGTCTTTTCCTACAAAAAATAAATAGCTTGATTAAAATATTTATTTTAATAAAAAGATAAACCTTTTTTATTAAAATCATTACGGATAAATACGTATTCAGTAAAATAAGAAATACTTATAGCTATCCTATTATCGCCCTATAGGATAGCTAAAAATAAAGAGATACTTTTGTTTATTCTGCACTTTTTTCTAAAGCAATATTTATGGCATCAGGGATTGAACCACCATGGCCTTTACCTTCAAATAGATAAAATTTACACTGTTTTCCTTCATCCAATAAATATTGGCATAACTGGCGTTGCGTTAACCAACTACTACGTTCTTGATAATTCTTTTGTTGTTCTTCACTTAATTTACTTAAATCTGGTTTTTCTTCTTTTTCACCTAGCGTTATTGTAATAGAAATATCATCAGGAATAGCTTGCCATTGCTCTTTTTTTACCCACTCACCGTTTCCCCACCATAAAGAAGGGCTTGCTGCTATATAACGTTGAAACGTTTCTGGATGATTAAATAAAACATATAGCGTAAATACACCGCCAAAAGAGTGACCAAAAAGAGATTGCTGGGTAACTGAAATATTCTCTTTCGCGAGTTGTTCAAACGCATA
Source organism: Proteus sp. G2673 (assembly GCF_009915125.1). Lineage (NCBI taxonomy): Bacteria > Pseudomonadati > Pseudomonadota > Gammaproteobacteria > Enterobacterales > Morganellaceae > Proteus > Proteus sp. G2673. The sequence goes on along the minus strand of NZ_JAABLT010000022.1, from coordinate 67,641 downwards.
AGGCCTGACTTGCATTAGGATAAAATGATAAAAACTCTCTGCATTTCCGCCTTGATTAAATGCCTCTCCTTTTACACTCGGCGTATAGTCATGCGTTCTCTCTGTAATAAAATAAGCTTTATCACCCACATACCCCACACTAATAATTGCAGGTAGCGGTTTATTTTTCTGCTTTATAGCTTCGTTTATCATCAATGGAAACTGCGCATTTCCATCAACACTATAAATTAGCGCTGCCTTAGTGGTATTTTTAGGAATAGCAAGAAAGAGACGATATTGTTTTCCTTCATATGCCACTTCTTTTTGTGTGATTTGATAATAAGATTGTGCTTGTTCTTCAATTTTAGGCACTTCTTGGTTAGGTCTAGCTTGAGCAACCGCAGATAACATAATCATTCCACATAACATTAGTATTCGCATAAATCAGATACTCTGTCAGTAATATAAAAAGGTGAACAGTTAAACTGAAAATAATAGAAAGTGATAAAAAATAAACCCCATATAAAATACGGGGTTTATTTCAATTTAGGCTCAATTAGAAACTATATTTAATGTTCGCCCAATAACGACGTCCTTCATCAACTACCCAGTTACCGCCTTTATCATTTACAGCAGGCCCTGTTTCATCTGTAATATTTAATACTGCGAAGTTAAACATGGTATTTTTATTAAAGTTGTAAGTCATCCCTAAATCAAAGGTTGTGTACCCACTACGATAACGTGCACCTGAATGGCTATTTCGTTGTGCTGCCCAAATTTGTTTGCCCGTATAAGCGGTATTGGCATAAAAACTAGTCGCTTCATCAAACTGCCAATCCACGCGCGCGTTGGCACTGTGTTTAGGCGTCATATCTAGTGGATATCCTTTTAATGACTCACCAGAAGCTAGCTTTTCGTCATCACTTTTACGTTCTGAATCAATATAGGTGTAGTTCGCATTAATATGCCAGCTTTCAGCAATAGGGAAACCAATCGCGGTTTCAATTCCTTTAATATTCGCCTTTCCTACATTGTCATACTGATATAAATCTAATCCAGTGATTGGATCTTTCTCAGCAGTTTTGTAATTCGTTAACTTATCTTTAAAATCCGTATTAAAGAAAGTCACACTTGCAGTAACACCATCGCCGTTATCATAACCAATACCAATTTCTTGACTAACTGAAGTTTCAGGTTTTAAATCACGATTACCATCCATAATTGCATGGCCTTTATCGGTTGAGGTGCCATATTCTGGGCTGATTTCACGCAGGCTTGGCGCTTTAAAGGCTTTCGCTACACCACCTTTTAAAGTCAATTCATCTGTTAAATGATAAACGGCATAGGCTCTTGGGTTCCAGTGATTACCGTAATACTCGTGATCATCAAGACGCACACCTCCCGTCAATGCTAAATCATCCGTAACGCTATATTCATCTTCAATAAATAACGCTTTTTGATCAGCCGTAATGGTCGATTGTTTTATATCTTTGCCACCAAGAGATGATTCATCTTTTAAACGTGAATATTGATATTGACCACCAAAGGTCATCACATTTGAAGGTAAAAACGCGGTAAATTTTGCATCAAAAACGGTATTAGTGATCTCAGGGCGACGAGCTTCGTAATATTTATAGCTATTTCCCGTCGCCTTATCAACGGCTTCGGTTTTTTGAATACGTTTAGTTTGTTCTTGATAAACACTTAATTCAGAGTGAAGAATATCAAACTGATTTTTATAAGTTAATGCCCAATGGTTACGATCATTATTGGTTTCTAACATCTTGTTTTTATCAAGACGCCCACCACGATTGGTAAATTCACTCATGGATTTACCTGGTGTCGTTGTGCGTTGTAACGTATTACGACCTGCTTCTAATAAAATGGTTTGATTATCAGTCGGTGTGAATGCCAATTTTGCCGTAATATTTTTATTGTCATTACGACCTTGCCCATAAGTGATTTTATCTTCTGCACGTAAGTAGCTACTGCCATAAAGCTGTAGGCCTAATTTATCTTCAATTAAAGGCCCCGAAAGATAAAAATCACCATTAATAGAATCACCTGCATCACGGTTATGTTGCAATGTACCGCCAAGTGCAACAGAGCCATGCCACTCTTTTGTTACTGGTTTAGTGATGATATTGATAACACCACCCATTGCATCTGAACCATACAGAGATGACATGGGTCCACGAATCACTTCTATTCGTTCAATCGCATCTGCGGGTGGAATAAAGCCACCTTCATAACCACCACTCCCATTTGGGCGCGACTCGCGGCTATTTTGACGGCGACCATCAACAAGAATAAGTGTGTATTCACCCGGCAAACCACGCATCGTGATTTCTTGTTTGTTGGCATTACCGTTAATGCTAACACCTTCAACACCTTTTACGGCATCGGCTAAATCATGAACCGGTTTTTTTGCGAGTTGTTCTTTGCTAATCACGGTGATACTTGCTGGTGCATCTGTAATTTGTTGAGCAAACCCTGATGCTGATACAACAAGTTTCTCTTCTTTATTTTCTTGTGCATACAGCGGGTAAGAGGCAGATAAAATACAGGCTGTTAAAACACCCATTTTAAAGTTCATAGTGGTTCCCTGAATTGATAACAGTTATAGTAATGAGAATGATTAATATTAACTTAATCAAATATTCATGAGAATGATTTTCTTTTCATATTTGGTGTTTTTTTTTAATCTGTATCAAAGTAAATCAGCACCATTTTCGCTAGACCTCTTTGTAAACAATTCAAACATAAAAAAAGCAGAAGGTATTAACCCTCTGCTTTCTTCTTTTGTAGGATATTTATAGATTTAACGGATCAACAAATCATCACACTGTTATTACCAGAACACAGCATAAAGCACACATAATATGACCATGATGGCATAGGAAGCGATGTTAAATCCGCTTTGTGTTTTAAAGGTTTTATCTGTTAATGTAATCGCCCCTACGCTGTCATCTGTTTTCGTTGAGGTTAAGCTCACTAAACCAATCACGACGGTTGTAAACATAAAGGTGTACATCATTTGATCAAGGAATGGCATACCTAAAGGCATTAATTTTAGGAATAGAGCAAACGGTATAGATAAGACCACACCAATAATCGCACCTTTTGCGTTTGTTTTTTTCCAGAATAAGCCTAATAGGAATACAGCTAAAATACCTGGACTTACTAAGCCAGTATATTCTTGAATATATTGGAATGCCTGATCGATACCACCCAATAATGGTGCGATAAAACAAGCAATAATCAGAGCAATAACCGCACTGATACGCCCCACATTCACTAAACGCGTTTCAGAAGCTTTAGGCCCGACATATTCTTTATAAATATCCATCGTGAAGATAGTCGCGATAGAGTTAAGCATAGAGGCCAAAGATGAAACTATTGCAGCAGCAAGTGCAGCAAAAACAACACCTTTTGCACCTACTGGTAAGAACTGAGTTAACCAAGGATAGGCTTTATCTGCTTGTGACAACGTTGGAATATGCGCTTGTGCCATTGTCCCTAAGCCCGCCATTAATTCAGGGTTAGTTGTAATAACAAATGCAGCAATTCCCGGAACAACCACAAGAACAGGAACAATTAATTTTAAGAATGCAGCAAACACGAGTCCTTTTTGTGCTTCATTGATAGATTTAGCAGCTAAGGCACGCTGAATAATATATTGATTAAAGCCCCAATAATAAAGGTTAGCAACCCATAAACCACCAATTAGCACAGCGATACCCGGTAAGTTCATAAACTGCGGGTTATCTTTTTCTAAGATCATTTTAAAGTGATCTGGCGCGGCTTGTGTCATTTTGCTTAAGCCTTCCATGATCCCGCCATCACCACCGATATAGCTGACCGCTAATACCGAGGTAAATAAACCACCAAGGATAAGGAAGAACACTTGTACTACGTCTGTCCATGCAACAGCAGAAAGTCCACCATAAAGTGAATAGATAACCGCAAATAATGCTAAACCAATAATGGCATACATCATTGGTACACCTAAGATGGTTTCTAATGCCAATGAACCTAAATAAAGTACCGATGTTAAGTTAACAAAGATAAACAATGCCAACCAGAACACGGCAAGAATGGTTTTTAAGTTACGGCTTTTAAAGCGATTCTCGACAAATTCTGGAATGGTATAAATACCTTTTTCGATAAAGACAGGTAAAAAGTATTTAGCAACAATAATTAATGTCAGCGCTGCCATCCATTCATAAGAGGCGATAGCAAGACCAATGGAGAAACCAGAACCTGACATACCAATAAATTGTTCTGCTGAAATATTCGCGGCAATAAGCGAAGAACCAATTGCCCACCAAGGAAGGGTTTTACCTGCTAAGAAATAATCCTTTGTTCCTTTTTTCTCACCATCCTTTGAACGAGAAACCCACAATCCTAGACTAATAATGATGACGACATAGAGGGCAAAAATTGCATAGTCTATTGTGCTTAATCCAACACCTTCTGTATGCATAATATTTTCCTTTCAGACCCATAGAGAGAGTAGATTTTCAATGTAAACGTTTTCACAATCTTTTTCCGTTACTCCGTTCACAAATTTATCGCTTATGTTACGTAAATGGATCACAAAATAAGAAAACAAACGATTACCATGGCGAACAAAGCAGAATTTAAGCTTAAAATACAATGATAGCTTTATTTAATAAATTTCAGACTCTCAAATAATCGTTGAAAAAGGCCTTAAAATGATAACGATTACACAGGTTAATTAAGTTTGACCTCTTAATGTGAAAACCATTAAGAGGATAGACTAGATTAAAAAGTAAATAAGGTTATTTAGAGAGGTGACTAAGATTAAAAACAGAATTACGTTGAACTAATGTGGGTGAAAAAATACGTTGTTTTTGTTCGAGGATTTCACCTTTAGAAAGCCTGATAGCAAGTGTTGCGGCTTGCTCTGCCATCATTTGTACAGGATAACGCACCGTGGTTAAACGAGGGTGAATATAGCGTGCAATTAAGACATCATCAAAGCCAATAACTGAGATTTTTTCAGGTACAGGGATTTCATTTTCATCAAGAACAGATAAAGCCCCAGCGGCCATAAAATCGTTGTAAGTCACTACTGCTGTAAAATCAATTGATTTTGTTAGCAAATGCATCATGGCTTTTTCTCCCCCTTCACCTTCCGGCTCGCCATACTCAATATAGCTTTCAGGCAATGAGATATTATTAGCTTCTAATGCAGCTTTATAACCAGCAAGGCGCTGAGTTGTATCTTCAATATGATGAGTAGATGAAATATACGCGATTTTAGTATGACCTTGACGAATAAGATGCTCGGTTGCCATCCATGCCCCTTTATAATTATCTAAAGCGACACAACGTTCGGCAATTTCAGGAATAAAACGGTTAATCAATACCATGCTTTTAACTTCATGCGCATAAGCCAGTAACTCTTCATCAGAGAGGGCTTTTGAATGAATAACAAGGCCATCGCAGCGGCTATTAATCAATAACTCAATAGCTTGTCGCTCATCTTGAGCATCATGATAACCATTACAGACTAAGATGTGTTTCCCTGATTGTCTTGCAACGTTATCAACCGCTTTAACGAGTGTACCAAAAAAGGGATCAGAAACGTCATGCACTAAAACCCCCAAAGTTTGCGTACTTTGACTAACCAACGCCCTTGCTGCCGCATTAGGTCGATAGCCCAGTTTTTGCATCGCTGCATTAACGGTTTCGATAGATGTTTGACTTGCTTTCGGCGAGTTATTTATGACTCTAGATACCGTCGCGACAGAAACACCCGCTTCTTTCGCTACATCTTTGATAGTCGCCATATCCACTCCTTATGGATCACCTTTATTCATGGTTAAGAAATAACGAGCCGTTAATCTACAAACAAAGAAAAAAGAGAATAATAGAATTTAAGTGGCTTGATTATCAGCGAAGAAGTGAAATTTAAAAAGTAAAAAGATCAAATAAATAGTGAAAAGGAAAGCGTTTACACTTTCCTTTTGTTATTACGAGTAAAACTTATAGATTGTTTGGCTATTCCACGCTGTATTGGCAGGTAAAACACCTTGGTTTTCATGCCATTCAGGATGATTAGGGCCATCTGGAAAATATTGTGTTTCTAATGCCAATCCTGAGTAATTACCGTAATGGCGACTCTTTCCTCTTGTTCCTGCCAGAAAGTTACCTGTATAGAATTGGACAGAAGGCATGGTTGTAAAAACATCCATTTTAAGTTCGCCTTCAGGGGCAATAACGGTCGCAACGGGCTTTTTATCCTCAATCGTTTTTTTATCTAAAATAAATGCATGATCGTAACCATTTGCGGCTTTTTGACATTCATCTGCCATAAAATCAAGGCCAACACGTTTTAATTTACAAAAATCAAACCCAGTTCCAGCTACGCTTGCAAACTCACCCGTAGGAATATTGCCTTTACCATTTTTTAAATAATGAGTCGCACAAATTTTTAAATCATGCTCAAGCGCGGTACGCTCAGTATGTTCGCCCGCAAGGTTGAAATATGCATGATTAGTTAAACTTAATGGCGTAGTTTTATCACTCATCGCCTGATAATCAATACATACTTCATTATTATCTGTCAGTGTATAGGTCACACTTACTTTTACCGTACCGGGAAAACCTTGGTCACCATCACTAGAAATTAGTGAAAAAGTGACAGATTGCGAAGATTGCGCCGTGATCCCCCAGCGAAGATGGCTAAAGTTTTGCTTACCGCCATGTAAGGTATTTTTACCCTCATTAGCACTAATTTTATATTCTTGCCCCTCTAATACAAACTTAGCCCCTGCAATACGATTAGCAAAACGCCCAACCGTTGCGCCAAAATACGCGGTTTGTTGTTTATGGGCATTCATATCCGCAGAGCCTAATAACACATCCCGACGATATCCATTAACCGGTACAATACAGGTTAACCAAGTTGCTCCAATATCCATTAAAGAGATAGACATACCAAAACGATTTTTAAGCACGACCACTTGTGCAGGTTTTCCATCTGATGCAGGTTGTGCTGTCATTTGTTCAGGTTCAAGAAAGCGAAGCTCATTAGTCGCCATTATTTTGCCTCCGAATAGCCCGCTCCTTGGCTTGCAGAGCAGACATAGATAGTTTCTTTTAATCCCGTTTTAGCTTCGTATTGCGCCTTAACAGAGTCAACGACTTTATCAACTAAATCTGGTGTCACTAATGCTACGACACAACCACCAAATCCACCACCCGTCATTCTTACGCCACCACAATCACCAATCACCGATTTCACGATTTCAACCAATGAATCAACCTCTTTAACTGTGATTTCAAAATCATCGCGCATTGAGAGATGTGATTGCATCATTAACTTACTCAATGTACTTAAATCACCATGGCGTAAGGCTTCTGCAGCATCTAATGTACGATCATTTTCAGTGATAACATGACGTGCCCGACGATAAACTACTTCGCTCATTAATGATTTTTTTGCAACTAAATCATCTAATGTGGCATCTCTTAATGCAGCCACATTTAGAATACGAGCAGCTTCTTCACACTGTTGACGACGGGTATTGTACTCACTATCCACTAAACCACGCTTTTTATTGGTATTGATAATCATCACAACCATATTTTCGGGCATTGTTACCGCTGACGTTTCTAATGAGCGACAATCGATTAATAGTGCATGATTTTCTTCACCACAAGCCGAAATAAGCTGATCCATAATGCCACAATTACAACCAACAAATTGGTTTTCTGCTTTTTGGCCATTTAATGCAATCTCTTTTTGGCTAATAGGTAATTGATAAAGTGTTTTAAGCGTTTGGCCAATGGCAACTTCTAATGCAGCAGAAGAACTTAACCCAGCACCTTGAGGGACATTTCCGGATATCGCAATATCCATACCATGAAAAGAGTAGTTATCTTTTTGTAGAAAATGAATAACACCACGAACGTAATTAGCCCACATTTTATTAGGTAAAAACTCAATGGTATTATCGAGGCTAAATTCATCAACATCATTTTGGTAATCAACCGCAATGACACGGATAGTATTATCTTCTCGTCTTGCCGCTGCAACGACCATTTGATAATTAATTGCACAAGGTAAAACAAAACCATCATTATAATCAGTATGTTCGCCAATAAGATTTACCCTACCTGGCGCTTGAATAAAATGTGTAGGCGCGTAACCAAAAATAGTTGAAAATGAACGAGTCACATTATTAATAAGTGCCTGCATAATAAATCCTTAGCTTAAAATTAAGTAATAGAAACCCCATCACATCATTATGTAAATAATGAGATGTTTGATTTAATTTATTTCGTGCTCAATAAAAAGCAGATTAATTAAAATACCTTGCTATATCGCAGATCATTAATGTTGCTCTTTATAATGAATATCACTTACTTGACGTAAATTATTCGCGGCTTGTTCTGGCGTTAGATCTCTTTGTGATTCTGCCAGCATTTCATATCCCACCATAAATTTACGTACAGTGGCTGAACGTAATAGTGGCGGATAGTAAAGCGCATGTAATTGCCAGTGATCGATATTTCTCTCATCTTTAAAAGAAGGCGCAAAATGCCATCCCATTGAATAAGGGAAAGAACAATGGAATAAATTATCATAACGGCTGGTTAATTTTTTCATTGCAATAGCAAGATCATCTCGTTGAGCACTATTTAATTCACTCATTCTTCGAATATGCACTTTAGGTAACAACATCGTTTCATAAGGCCAAGAAGCCCAATAAGGCACTACTGCCAGCCAATGTTCTGTTTCAACTACGGTACGACTTGCATCTTTACATTCAGCATCAACATAATCGATTAATAGATTGCGTCCATATTTTTCAAAATAAGATTTTAATTGCGTATCTTTTCGCGCTAATTCATTAGGCAAGAAATCACTCGCCCAAATCTGTCCATGAGGATGAGGTTGAGAGCATCCCATCGTTTCGCCTTTATTCTCGAAGACTTGAACCCAAAGGTATTCTTTACTGAGCTCTTTTATTTGGTTATCCCAAGTATCAACAATTTTACGTAAGCTACTGACGGGCAATTCAGGGATCGTTTTTCCATGATCAGGCGAGAAACAGACAACTCGACTAATACCTCTTACTGCTTGAGTTTGAAATAAAGGGTTTGATGAAGGCTCAACATCATATTCATCTTGCAACAACGCAGAATGGTCATTATTAAAGACATACGTTCCTGTGTAATCGGGATTCTTATCACCGGAAACACGGATGTTATTTGGACACAAATAACAATGCGGATCATAAGAGGGAAGTGTCGCAATCTGAGGCTTTTCATCTTTACCATTCCAAGGTCGTTTCGCTCTATGTGGTGAAACTAAAATCCACTGACCCGTTAGCGGATTATAACGACGATGAGGATGTTCAACAGGATCAAAAATCAGTTTCGACATAACCTTCTCTCTTATTTATTCAAGATTATCTGAATACTTACTTTAAATCTTATTTCAGATAACCATTTGGGTTTTGTAACTGCCAACGCCAAGCATCCGCAGCCATATCATCAATTGAACGAATAGCTTTCCAATGTAAATCTTTCTCTGCTTTTGCTGGGCTTGACCAACATTCTGCAATATCACCAGGACGACGAGCTTGTAATTGATAAGGAATAGGTTTACCGCTAGCTTTACGAAATGCTTCAATCATTTCAATCACACTAGTACCATTACCTGTTCCCAAATTATAAATATGTAAGCCCGCTTTTTTACCTAATTCATTTAATGCTGCGATATGACCATCAGCCAGATCCATAACGTGGATATAATCGCGAACACCTGTACCGTCTTTTGTTGGGTAATCATTACCAAAAACAGCGACTTGTTCACGACGACCAATTGCCACTTGAGAAATATAAGGGGTTAAGTTATTTGGAATACCTTTAGGATCTTCGCCCATCGTACCTGATGGATGCGCGCCTACTGGATTAAAATAACGCAGCAAACTAATAGACCAACTTTCATCAGCAACAAATAAGTCAGATAAAATACGCTCAACCATATATTTACTGGTGCCATAAGGGTTAGTTGTCCCTCCTACTGGCGAATCTTCAGTAATAGGAACCGTTTGAGGATCACCATAAACGGTTGCAGATGAGCTAAAAATAATGCTTTTTACGCCCGCATCACGCATACAACGCACTAGCACCAATGTGCCATTAACATTGTTATCGTAATACTCGATTGGCTTCTGAACAGATTCACCGACCGCTTTCAATCCCGCGAAATGAATAACAGACTGAATAGAATGCTTCGCAAAAATTGATGCTAGTAGCTGGCCATCACGAATATCACCGTTATAAAACAGAGGGCGTTTACCTGTTAAGGCTTCAACACGATTAAGTACTTCTTCATTCGCATTGCTAAGGTTATCTAAAACAATCGGTGTCATTCCCGCTTCGATCATTTGTACGCAAGTATGACTACCGATATATCCCATACCACCCGTTACTAATATTTCCACATTCACCTCTTTTGATTCAATTCAAAGGAAAAGCGCAAGACGGTTTCTGTTCACTGACATAGAGTTTAGCAAGATCAACAAAATCATTTCGTGATCAAACCGACATTTAGTGTAAACGTTTACACTCTTTTGATACGCTTTAAATTTTAATACAACATCTTAATTTAGGATTGCATTACAGTAAGTTAATAAAATACATAATACATTCCACCTATTTATCTCTAAAATAAACACCCACTTAAAGTAAACGGTTACATTTCAATTAATCAGTGAATTACATGATAAGACTGACATTCAATGGGTTTTATCATACCTTATTAACTTCTCCGCTAATATGTTTAAGCGGAGTAAGAACACTCCCCTTTAAATAATTCGGAGAAAAACGGGTCAACGGCTACATACAATAGTCACCATTAATAAACACATTGAATATATACGCTAAATAATTCAAGGTGTAGCTAGGCGACAAGTAAATGAGTCGCTAGGAGCATACAGTAGTATGTGAGACTAGTGCGAATGAACGCAGTCAACAACGCTGTGATTTGAAGTATGACGAGTATCGAGTATGGAGAACATAATGAAACCGACTGTCTTGCTCTACCAAGATCTGCCCGAAAAACTGTACAACAAACTATCTGATTTTGCTGATATCAGACAATTTAAAACGCTCTCTTTAGACTCTAATGACTTCCGTTTAGCACTTGCTAATGCCTCTGGATTACTCGGTGCAGGTGGCAATATCGATGAAAATTTTATTAACCAAGCACCTCATTTAAAAGCCGTTTCAACGGTTTCTGTAGGCTATGATAATGTTGACGTTAATGCACTCACCAAACGTAATATTAAACTAATGCATACTCCAACTGTATTAACAGACACTGTTGCAGATACCATGATGGGGTTAGTCCTTGCTGTAGCAAGACGTATTCCTGAACTTGCTGATAATGTTAAACAAGGTTTATGGGTTAAAAGTATTACACCTGATTGGTACGGCACTGATGTTCATCATAAAACTATGGGTATTATTGGCATGGGGCGAATAGGCAAAGCCTTAGCTCAGCGCGCGCACTTTGGTTTTAATATGAATATTCTTTATCACTCACGAACGGAACATACAGAAGCAAACAATAAATTTGCAGCAAAGCATTGCTCTTTAGAGGCCTTATTACAGCAATCTGATTTCGTTTGTATCACGTTGCCATTAACACCAGAAACGCATCATTTAATGGGGAAAAAACAATTTTTGATGATGAAATCTGATGCTTATTTAATTAATGCAGGGCGCGGAGCTGTAGTGGACGAATTGGCACTAATCAGTGCATTAGAACAAAAAGAGATCGCAGGTGCTGGACTGGATGTTTTTGAAAAAGAGCCTTTATCTTCATCTTCACCTTTATTAACAATGAAGAATGTGGTTGCTGTTCCGCATATCGGCTCTGCAACAAAAGAGACTCGCTATGCGATGGCGGAATGTGCCGTAGATAATCTGATTGCAGCGCTAAGTAATCAAGTAAAAGAAAACTGCGTCAATTTTTAAAATAGTCATTTAAAGTATAAAAAAGGTAATGAAAATCTATCATTACCTTTTTTATTAGTTGTTCAATTTAATTTAAGCAGGATCAACGTGAGCCATTACACTCAAGATCTGTTTATTTTGCAAAACATTATTACGTGCATTAACAACAATTTCGTGACTTTCATTGACTGTGAGATCACCTCTGATTTCAAGATGTACATCTACAAGTAAATAATCACCAGAACGACGCGTCTTTAAATCATGAACACCTTGTACACCCGGTGTTGAAACCAGTACCTGTTTGATCTCTTCCAGCGTTTCTTCATCAGCGCCTCTGTCCATTAAATCTTGTAGAGCTTGATAAGTAAAACGCCATCCCATACGACCAACAAATAATCCGACAATTAATGCAGCTAATGGGTCAAAAAATTTAAATCCAGCCAAACTTCCGATAATACCAATCGCAACAACTAATGAAGAAGCAGCATCAGAACGTGCATGCCAAGCATTTGCGACTAACATATTTGAGTCGACTTTCTTTGCAACAGCAAGCATATAGCGAAATAATCCTTCTTTAGCCGCTAATGCAAGTAAAGCCACATATAAAGCAACACTATGAACTTCTGGAATAGTAGATGGATCTAAAATTTTATGAATGGCTGAAAACACCATCCCTAAACCCACAATTAATAAAATAACCCCAAGAATAAGTGATGCCACGTTTTCATAACGAAAATGCCCATAAGGATGGTCTGCATCCGGTTTTTTCTGACTACCTTTATTGGCAATTAAAACAACAAAGTCAGCAATAAGATCAGAAAGTGAGTGAATACCATCAGCAATTAAACCTTGAGAATGTGAGAAAAAGCCCACTGTAATTTGCCAAATGGATAAAATGATATTGACAAAAACACTCACTAACGTACTTTTTTTAGCTGCCTTAAATTTTTCAGACTGCTTATTATCAGCCCGAGCCAACTCAATATCATCAATGTGATTATGTGTCATAATAATAATCTTATTTGGTTTTAAATAGCCTACTCTATTGCCATAGATAAATAGAGTTCCACAGGTTATTTCAGGTTCCATAACTCATTGGTGAGAATAAAGGACGACTCTGAATAACAATCCAGTTTAGGGACTAAGATTGCTGTCCAAACATCATATTGAGATGTCATTACCTATTAATATGCCATATTTAAATCTTTCTGTCTCTTATTTTTACTAATAAAATCTTATAGATACAAAACAATAATATAATTGATAATCATTCTTTTATGCATTTTCTATTTTTAATGAGAAAAAGAAAATTTAGTTTTTAATACGACTTTATTAATTGCTTTCCTGTCAACAAGTTAAGGTGTATAACTTATTTTGATTATATTTCTAATATTATTTTAGACTATTTTTAATTTTTAATGCTTAATACTATAAAGTAGTAAATAATCATTCTCACTCTTATTTAAAACACAGATCACAGCTATTTTTTACTATTAGGAGATAATAGTAATTATTTTAAACTAACGCTAAGTGAGGTTTGTAATGTATAAGAAAATCCTAGTTCCCATTGATATTTTAGAAGATGAACTTTCTCAGGAACTAATCACTCACATTGAACAAATAGCAAAGGTGGGTAAACCTGAGATCCACTTCCTCACCGTTATACCTAATGCTGAACTTTTCTTTGGTATCGAATTTGCCGCTATTCCTGAAAAATTCAAAGATTCGTCAGAGCGTACTCGCCTTGCTTTTGTTGCACTACAAGAAATGATCAAAGATGCAAAAATTCCTGATGAGCAAATTATATGTAATGTGGGTGTTGGTAATGCAAAAGATGAAATTTTAGAATATGCTCGCCACATTGATGCTGATTTAATTGCGATTGCCTCACATAGACCTAATGTTTCCTCTTATTTATTAGGTTCAACAGCATCATCAATTGTACGCCATGCCAAAATGTCAGTTTTAGTTATACGTTAATATTTAGTTTTTAAATCGCAACAAAGCCCTTTGTCTTAACAACAAAGGGCTTTTTAGTAAATGAAGATCTATCCTAAATAGGGCTGACTGTTATTTTTTAACAGAATCTTGAGTAGTCTCAGCCGCTGACCAAATACGATATTTCACATCAACATCTTTTGGCGCATAAACAACAATAGGTAATTTGCTGTTATAACGGATGAAAGCATCTGATCCTATATTAGCCTGTACAAAGGCATCTTTTTTCGTATTGTCAGCGCATCCCATCATTGTAGACATTGGGCCATTTAAATCACCAACAACATAATAGCTATAACCCCAACCTTCTAAATTCTTTTCATCTAAATCCGCACCAAACCACTGATGATTGCAATCTACTTTAAGTTCTTTACCGATGATTAATTCAACCTGATAATTGCTTTCATTATCTTTTTTCTCTAACTCAATAACATGACGAACTTGATTTTCTTGAGCCTTAGGATAAGGCGCAACTTTATCTAAACTGTCAGTAGCTTGTGCACACGCAGATAAAGACATTGCTGCTACTAAAGATAATATTACTTTGTTCATCACTCTCTCCATTTTTACAGCGAACACTTCGCCGTTAATAAAATTAGTCAGATGTTTTTATTGCTCGTTATCTGAATACTAATATTTTTAGTGCTTGAATGCTAACATCTTAGTAAATAGTACTATGAGCGGATAATTCTGAATGTTTTAAAAAGAAAAATCACGTTTTTTCATGAAATGTAAATTTGTGATACATCGCCGTGCAGATAAGCTATCTATGATTATACTGAAATAGAGACCCAATTTCTTTTCATAGGAGGTTATATGTTCTCAGATCAACAATCCCTTGTTTCTCAATTAAGAAATAGTGATCCCCGCTTTGAAGCTCTCTACGATAAACATCATCGACTCGACCAAGAAATTGCTAAATTAGAAGGCCCTAACGGAGCTGGCTATAATGATGAAGTTGCCAAACTAAAAAAAGAAAAACTTCATCTCAAAGATGAAATGCAAAAAATACTTCAACGAAGTGAAAAATAAGGCTCTTTTTAAGCGATGATTTATTATCATCGCTTTTTATGATTAAAAACAAAGATACCACATCATAAAGATGCATAATTAATGTATCTTTTGTTTTTTTAAGGGCTCACTCACTATGTCATCAATACATGGTCATGAAGTTTTGCAAATGATCCTTTCTTCAGAAATGACATTCACTAAATTATCACTAATTGATGCTATCCATAAACAATTCGGCGATGACTCACGTTTTCATACTTGCTCAGCTGAAAATATGACAGCGACTGAATTAGTTGATTTCTTAGAAAGGAAAGGTAAATTTATTCCTGCAGAGGGGGGATTTACAACAAGTGAAAATAAAATTTGTCATCATTGATAGACATACAGTGTTAAAGTTAGATTGCCAGTGATTTCCTTTTCTATGTCATTGGCTTTTTATATAAACAAGTAAAAAGCCAATTCGTTCTGGCAATCGTTATTGCTTTATTTACTACATTTTATTCATCGTCTATTTGTAACCAACCATCATCTTCCCAAACACTTTGAATAAGTTCCATTATGTGTTCATGCTTAGTTTCATCTTTTATGCCCGTAACTTGAATCGAGTTCATGCTACTAAAGGCGATACGAAACTGCATATCTGGATATTCTGGAGTGATCTTTTTTCTCAGTTCGTGTTCTAAGAGCGGAAATAAGGAGTCAGTTATCTTAGATTGTTTATTAAATAAAATTTCCACACGCATTGGTTTCACCATTTAAAGGCAAATAAACTGTATATAAATACAGTAGTATATTCTAAGAAAAAAGAAAAGTCTTTTTGATAAAAATTTTTATCATTATGCATTGCATAATATTTTAGCGTCTCTATCGACTCAATGATAACATGTATAATAAATACAACATATTACTAAGAGAGAAAGACATGTCAGGAAAAAGAATAAATCGTGAGAAAAAAACTATTCAAAAAATGGTTCACCTTTATGCTCATTCGCACCCTGAAACTGACTCAGATTATTATCAACAATTAATCGATTACGCCTACAACCGGTTAGATAAATGTCGTTATGGTGAAGATAAACCGGCCTGTAAACAATGCCCTATTCATTGTTATCAACCCGCTAAGCGAGAAACAATGAAACAAATCATGCGTTGGGCTGGTCCACGAATGTTAATTTATCATCCAATTTTAGCAATACGTCACCTTATTGATGATAAAAAACCTGTTCCACCACTTCCTGAAAAAAAGCGTACTATTCGTTAAACTAAAAAGTAAAATCAGATTTCTTCAAACGGTATAAAACATGCTCAGCTAGAGGATGTGTTTTATCTAATGATGGATGAAGGAAATGATCAGATTGATGCATACCAAGTTTCTGCATTACACCTTGAGATGGAAGGTTTGAAACTGCAGTAAAAGCAACAACCTCTTCTAACCCCAATGTCTCAAAAGCAAATTTAAATACAGCTAAAGCCGCTTCATAGGTATAACCTTTTCGCCAAAACTTTTTCGCAATTCGCCAACCAATTTCTACGCAGGGATTAAATGGTAAAGGCGCTACCGGAATATTTAACCCAACAAAACCAATAAATTCTTGAGTCTCTTTTAATTCAACAGCCCACATTCCCCATCCATTTTGTTGAATAAATTTTTCACGGATAATCTCAACCATATTATCACTTTCTAATCGAGATAAAGTGCAAGGAAAATAACGCATCACTTCAGGTGAAGAGTTGATTTCAGAAAAAAATGGCGCTTTATCGCTTTCACGCCATTCTCTTAGGTGTAGCCTGGGAGTCTCTAAATTCATCGTTATTCTCTGTTTATATAAAATTAAGACAATAGCGATAAAATAGGATAAGTAACGAACAATGAAAAGAAAAATGGTACTTTATTTTTTGTTTTCTTTTAGTTGATTTTCTACTGGAGCAACAACTTTATCTTTATTTGCATTAGAGCTTTCTTTTATTGAAACAACGCGTTGTTGAGCTACTGATTTTGCTTGATGTTCAACTTGCTCTGATTGCCCAGTAAAAATACCACCACGCTTAATAGACATACTGCCACAACGACTAGTACCACGTAACTCGCCATGTTCTAAGATATCTAAATTATTTGCAGCGCAGATACCTTTTACAAAACCATCAATAATAATATCAGGTGCAGTTAATTCACCTTCAACTTGCCCCGCATGCATAACACGAATAACGCCATCTTTAACATTAATATTACCGGCAACTTTACCCCAAATTTGAATATCGCCGTCAACATTAATATCGCCTTGGAATACTGTTCCTTTCGCAATAATCGTGTATAGTTTTTGCTCTGGCATCGGTTTTTTCTCTTCTATTACTACTGGTGCAACAGGCTCTGCTGCTTTTGGTGTTTCAGTTTTACGACTAAACATAGCGGCCTTTTTTAACCTCAACGTTATAGAATAAATAATAATGCTAAAAATTAGGATTAGAATAATCAAAAATTCACCCGCCATCTGATAACGCCAAAAGGCAATTAAGGCAAGAGTCCAAATTATCCATATCCCACTGAATATAATATTTCGCAGTGTTCGCTTATTATCCATAATTAGCTATATCCTTTTACCTCCCTGACAATAAATACACTTATGCATTCACCATTCTAATAAACAAACGGCAAGCATAATGCCGGCAATAAGCCTATTATTACCTTTTAGTTTTTTGATTTGTTCCTTGAACGAAATAAAATTTAGCTTAATTAAATTAGGAGATAAAACACACTATTTTAATAATCTACGCGTAATGTAAATAAATCGTAATAATTATCAGCTTATTTGGATAAATATTTTTCATTAAAAATTAACATTTAACACCTAAATCCATATTTTCACAAAAGTTCATTCAAAAAAATTCAATATCTCAAATTAACTCTATCTAAAATTTATCAAAAAAAATACGAGACATTGATCACACAAACAATAAAAACAAACGGTAAAAACAAAGCAAATAAACAAATAATAAATTTTTTGTGTACTATTTTATGGTTTATGGCTTGTTTTATATTATATAGAAACAGCGTTATAGTAACAGTGGTTAATATAACTTAATATTATTATTTATTTTTTCAATTTTGATCTTCTTTATAGTTATGTTCCTCGCTTGATTTTTTAAAATTTATTTAACAAATATTTTTCATAATTACTACGAATTAGCATTTATAATAAATTTTGCATTTTAAATGCATTTATTATTTTTTTACACTGTAAAGAAATAATCAAAATCAACTAATTGTTATATATGGGTTTTATTTAAATTTATAAAAAGCGTAAATTATTAATTACATTAATACTCATACTATTACTGAGAGCCTCAAAGAAAAAATTTATCTATATTTAATTTCTTTTTGCAATTTATAAGGAATGTCATTAAATTAACAAAATGACTTATCTTAAATTAACAAAACAAAATGCAATGCCTAATATCTAAAAAAAACCACATCAAATTAAAGAAAATAGTCTCTTTTTTATTTTTAATAACATTCAATAATAAAGAAGTGTTTTTATAAATATTCTGATATTTATCTTTATAAAAATGCAGTGATACTTATATAATATTTTTTGGGCGAAAAATGAATACAATACAGTGTGACAAAACCGAGCAATATAATTGTACTATTCAAAAAAAATCTTATTTTTATCCACAATATCAAATATTAGAAAATGAACAAAAAGCGATCTTTCTTATAAGAAAGAATGCACTTATATTACAAAATTGTACTGACACAGTGACAATTAACGAAAACCAAGTTCTTTTTCTACAACAAGGTAGTTATACAATAAAAACTCAAGGCGCAGAGCCTAGCGATATTATTTATATCCCTATTTCTGATGACTTCTTAAGAAACTTCATGTCTAAGCATAACGATATCTTGTGCCAAATAGAAAGAGATGAAGAGTTTTCTCGAGCCTTTATTTGTTTTCAAAACTCACCTCTCATTCAGTTTTGTAGTAATGGCTTTGAATATCTTACTGCTCAATCTTGTCCTGAAACTTTCACTCAATTACGCATTGAAGAGCTTTTAGTTCTATTGCTTTCAACTGAACAAGGTTCTGACTTAATGGCGTTATTTCGTCAACTTAGCCATCGTCAAGTTGATCGCTTAAAGATTTTTATGGAAAAAAATCATTTAAAAAATTGGAAGCTCAAACAATTTGCTCGAGAGTTTGGAATGGGATTAACAACGTTTAAAGAGCTTTTTAGTCATGTTTATGGTACTTCACCAAGAACATGGATCTGTGAAAGACGAATTATTTACGCACACCAACTACTGCTGACCACAGAAATGAGTATTGTTGATATCTCAATGGAATCAGGTTTTTCAAGCCAATCATACTTTACACAAAGCTATCATCGTCGTTTTAATATGACGCCAAGTAAAGCGAGAAATATCAGATCAAAATTATAAAAAATCCGACCGAATATCATAATATCTAAAAGCAATTTATAGTTAGAATACTTGAAATCTATTCTTATACGTGAATTGTATATCGTGATAAAAGAAAATATATATAGTACCAAAGCCCATTATTATGGCTATTTAGCCCTATTAAAAAAGATAATGGCATCAAATAATGAAGAAACTGTAGATAACTTGTTTGATCTACAGTTTTCTTTCCGCTCGAATAAAAACACTATTACTACATGTGATATTAATGAACAACAAATAAAAATACTAGCTCGGGTTTTATGCCGTGAAAGCTTAGACAGTTTATTACAGTCCACTTGGTTTTTACGAAAGAAATACTGCTTTGTTGTTATATCTAAAGAAGATATACGTGATGTTATTAATTTCGCAAATCATTTTCATGCAGAGCAACCATATTCAACAATAACACCGGCTGATTGGGATAAATCGTTAAAAGCAACGGTCAATATCAATGAGCATATGCGCTTAATTCAAGCTGTAATAAAACCACTTTTTATGTGGTGGGTTCAACACATTACACCTCAGCTTTTCACGCTTTATGACACAAAAAGAGAGCTTGAGCTTCAAATTAAGCAGTGTGAAAATATTAAGTTATTTGAAGAAAAACAACTATCAAATAAAAGTGATTCTTTTTTATCTTTAAATGATATAAATATTAAACTTAATGCGGATAAAGCCAGACTAATTGTTATTGATGACTTATTACAGAGTAATATCCAGTTTCTCCTCGATAATTGGAAAAATGAACCTGTCTTTAATGTTGAAATTAATAATACTTTAGATTACATCCAAAAAATAACACCGAATTCTGAATTAATAAAACCATTATGGAAGATTTTAAACAGTATTCCAGAACATCCTGAAAATTGTCAAAAATTAAAAGATTGGTTACTAGAAAGAGAACTTTGCTTAAAGAACGATGAGTATTTATGGCGATAATAAAATTTCAGCTCTTCTCTAAATAAAAAGAAAAGAGCTGATGCTAACTTTTAATTATTCTATTTAATATCTAAAATCTCAATTGTTACAATAGACATGGATTCTGGAGGTACTTGCCCAGGTACACCATTTTTCCCATAACCGCCACTTGGTTTTATATAAATTTTGGCTTTACCATTGATACCCGCTTTTGCAATAAAGGTATTCAGTGGTAATGGCAGTTGACGGTAAGGTAAGATAAGTGGCTTAGATTTATCATAATTAAGAGTTACAGTACCGTCAGTCAATGATTCATGCATTGTAAATACAACTGTTTTACCTGTAATTGAAGCCACTGGTTTACCCTGTTTTAAGATTTTAAAATAGGTATTATCGTCATATTGTACGTAATTTTGTTTTTGGATCTCAGATAAAATGGATTTATTACGCTGGGCATTATCTTTTCCAATGATCGAATAAGCATAA
The DNA here is from genome assembly GCF_009915125.1 of Proteus sp. G2673. Classification (NCBI taxonomy): domain Bacteria; kingdom Pseudomonadati; phylum Pseudomonadota; class Gammaproteobacteria; order Enterobacterales; family Morganellaceae; genus Proteus; species Proteus sp. G2673. The sequence goes on along the minus strand of NZ_JAABLT010000022.1, from coordinate 46,784 downwards.
GCAAGTTGCCCAGCAATCATTTGCCCTTCACCCGCCATTTTCTCAAGCTGCTCTTTTAGCGTTTTATTCTCTTTTAAAATATTATTAGTGTCTGTATTAACTTTCGCTAATTCAGCATCTTTTGCTTTAATTTGCTCATTTAATTTAGCAATAGATTCTGTTTGCTGTTGCTTTAATGTGCTGATTTTTTGTGTGTTTTCTGTATTCTGTTTTTCTAATTGTACTTTTGCTTCAGCTAATTGAGCACTCAATTTATCCGTCGTATTTTGCTTTTCAGCGAGTTGTTTTTCTAGTAATGCTAAAGCTTTCTCACTCTCTGTTTTGCTCGTGGTAACTTGAGCTAAGACGATATTATTCTCTTTAAATTGTGTATCTAATGTTTGATATTTCTCAGATAGCTCAGTTTGCGCTTTTTCTAATTTGGCTATCAGATTATTTTTATCAGCAATTAAATTATCAACAGCTTTTTCACCGGCAGATAAACTCTTCTTCAAATCAGCTAATTCAGTGACTTTATTATCTAACTGTGATTTTAATTCTGGGATCGCTTTTAATTTCTCATCCACTTGCTCTTTTTGCTGTTGAACAGCTAAAAGCGATTTATTAAGTTGAGTTTGTTCCTGATTACTTTTTTCAACTTGTATTTTTAGTTGTGCTATTTCTTTGCGTTGTTCCTCAACAAGTTTGCTATTAGCATCTTGTTGCTTTTCTGCTTCTGCTACTTTTAATGCAAGTTCTTTAGATAAATCTTCACGTTCTGATGTGATCTTCAATAATGTACTTTGCAATTTATCTATTTCTTTTTTCGCAGAGTCATCTTTTAGCAATAGTTGAGCCTGTGTAAATTGAGTCTGCACATCTTCTTTCTCTTTCTTTATTATTGCTAATTGATTTTGTACATCTGTGAGTTGTTTAGTTAATTTTTCTTGTTCCGTTGTTATTGTTGATAACGAATTTTCTAATGTTGCTATCTCTTTATTTTTTACTGCTTCTAAATTAGCTAATTCTTGTTCTTTTTGCTTATTATTACCAACTAGCAATTGCTGAGATTCAACATACTGAGCTTGTATCGTTTCTTTTTCTTGTTCAATTTTAGCGAGTAATATCTGCTTTTCATTTAATTGGCTAATTAATTTTTCTTGCTCTAGTTTTATACTCTCAAGTGAACGTTGTAATTTATCAATCTCTTTTTTCGCGCTATCATCTTTTAACAGAGTTTGAGCCTGCTGATACTGAGATTGTAATTGTTCTTTTTCTTGCTCAAGCTGAGTATATTTTGCCTCTAAGGTTTTAAGTATTCCCGCTTGGTTTTCAAAATTTTGTTGCTGTTTTGCTAACTCTGTATTTTTTACTGTTGTTGCCTGTAATACGTTCTCTTTTTCAGATAATTGTTTAACTAGTAAATCACGCTCTTTTTGTATTGTTTCTAAATCACTTTGTAGCTTAGCAACCGCCTGTTTTAACGTGTCATCAGTAAGTAGGTTGTTCGCTATAGCTAACTTTTCTTCTGTTTCAGCCAGCGTCAATTCAAGTTGTTTAATTTGGTTATTTGCATTTTGAAGTTTTTCCAAATGCTCTTTTGTTATAGCTGCCTGCTCAGTGTATTTTTGATACAACGATTGATATTTATTTCTCGTATCTGCTAAACGATTTAATAGCTCTTTATTAAAAAGCGGTTGTTTATGATCGAGTACAGAACGATTGAACTGATATGCAAAGTGAAAAGGGATAGCCGTAACAGAATAAAATGTTCCTGGAATAATATCTAACAAGAAATTGTCATTACGTTGAGGCTTTGTATAACTTTCTTTTGAATAAAGAGCCAACGGGTTATAAACCGTTGCATTATTTCTGTAGCTATAACGATTAAGATCCTCTGGTGTAAATTGTGGTTTTATAGGAACAAATGAAAGCAACGGAGTTAAATAACGAGTGTAATCACTCTCTAATTTTGAATAATTAGTGGGTAACACAAGGCAATTTTCTGCCAACGTAATATCAGGCGTCTTAATAGGTTCGACTGTTTGATTATCTGTTTTAGCTGGCGTAGAAGGTTTAACTTGTCGCTCTGGTTTTGTTTGTTGAGTCGCTGTTGTGGTGAGGTTTACTCTACGATTAGCCTGACCAGTTCTCGTTGACGATGAAGTTATAGCAGATGTTTTAGGCTCAATTTTAATTGGCTCTTGCGTTTCAAAATAACGGTCAAAATCTTCAATAACAGAATTAAACTCATTATTGGCAAACGATAGCGTTGGAAACAGCATAAAAGCGAGACAAACACTCTGCTTTAATTTCATAGTAATTATTCACCTAATTTTTTTAATGTCGAATTAACTGACATAATCGACAAATAGCGAACTTTTGCACATAAAACTTCTGTTTTTGATTCAATGCTCATTTTTAATAAATCTAAGCTATCTTTACTTGCTGTACTTTGAACACTACGGTACATCGCATTGATTTCGCTAATTTCTTTAAATGCGCTCATCATAGATTTATAGTCAGATGGAGAAAAAGTTTTCAAAGAATCAAGTTGTTTGATACAAGCACTTTGAGGTGCTATCCCCAATTTTCCTGCATCTACACCACTATCTACAGACTCTGATGAGGGTGCCATAGAAAGCGGTTGTGCAACTGCCACTGGCTGAGTTTGTACTACTGGCTGTGTAGTTTGTGCTGGCGCAGGCGTTTCAACTGGACGAGAATAATCAGTCCACGTACACCCAGATAATGTGAGAACGCTGGTTGCCATAAATACAGCAAGGACATTCTTTTTATTTTGTAATAAGGACATCATTTTTCCTTAATTCCGATCAGACTTAAATAAGAGCATATGAGTTGTCGCATTTTAAGCCATTTTATTATAATTTTCTATTACCTACTGCATACTAAATAAATAAGCTAGCGCCCTTAATTTCAATGAGTTCTCATATCAATTCATTTTTTTACTTAAAACACTACTTGCATCACACTAAACACATCAATTTTTGAATATTGGATTTATTTAGTAAAGACGTTGTCATATAAACTATATCGTTTTTATATTATTAAGATAATACCAGATAATAATAAAAATAATAATACGAATTTTATCATTTAGTTACGCAACTTACGTGTAAAAATATTCTTGTATTCTGTTGCTGTTTTTGAATACAAAGATAAAATCAAAAAATGAATATCTAATATAAGAGTTGATATTCATTTTATCCTTCCAATAGGAGAACTAAGATGAGTCATTTTAAAATTGGTATCGTTGTCGGTAGTTTAAGAAAAGATTCGTTTAATAAACAAACAGCACATGCCTTAATTAAGTTATTTCCTCAAGAATTTACCTGTCAGTTCATTGATATTAGTACTCTTCCTCTCTATAACCAAGATGATGACAGCAATACCCCCGCCTCTGTTATCGATTTTAAACAGCAAATAAAAGCGTGCCAAGGCATCATATTCATCACACCGGAATACAACCGCTCAATACCCGGTGTGCTTAAAAATGCGATTGACCAAGCCTCTCGCCCTTATGGAACAAATGCTTGGAATGAAATTCCAGCCGGTATTATTGGCGTTTCAACCGGCAATATTAGTACCGCAATAGCTCAACAGCATTTACGTAATTCATTAGCCTTCTTGAATATGCCAACACTAAATCAACCAGAATGTTATCTAAAATGGTATGACGGAATGGTTGAGAATGGGAAGTTTTCAGAGAAAACAGCAACTTTTATACAAAGCTGGGTTGATGCCTACATTGCTTTTGTGAAGCAAAATAATCATTAATCAAACTCCAAAGAGCTTTATATAAAAAATATAAGCTCTTTTTTTATTACCAGAGCTAATGTAATTTATTGGGTTATAATATCCCCGCTGACAAATAAAAAATTTAATCTTTCATAGACAACAAATAACGACATCCCTTGCTGATTTCAATATTAAGCAACGTGAGACAAAAATAGATTATCTTTAAAAGATATATTCTTATTATTACAACTAAGAATTGTTTACTATACAACCAGTAATAAAGCCATTAAAAGAGAACTAAATTTAACATCAATTTTAATCATTTATCTTATTCATTATAATGTCAGAGGATATCAATAAAGCCTTAATCTACAGCTACATATAAAATTTACTATTTGATAATTATTTTTAATGTTTTATATTAGGTTAAAACACTAGACATAATGTGCGATACTTCTCTAAATAATATGCTTCTATAATTGTGATAAACAAAAAAATTACCTATATTACTCACCTATTAAATACTGGCAGGTAAACCATGGATAAAAATTTAAAAGAAATTGAATGCGAAATTGCCGCTCTAAAAATTGTTATCAAATCCTTACTTTCCACGCTAAGTGATAAACAACGAAGAGATATGTTGGCCAATATATCTGTAGTACTTGAGGATACATCGAACAAATATCCTCAACTCAATGAAATTATTAACTTAACTGAACAATATGTGAAGAAGCTTACTCAACCTTAATGAAAATGATATTTACTATTGCTATAAAATTTACCCCTTAGTTTTATAGGGTATTCTGTGATTTTCTACCCATTAATACAATGCTAAGTTAAATTTACTGAATATCTGTTTTTCAAATCTCAAATATCCTCATATTTACTGTTTTAATATACAACATGATAAAATCGTATATTCTTTATCAAGTTAATTTTTTCTTGGATTTTATTAAGTAATTAATTAATATAAAAAACAATTTATCACAAGGCAATAAACTGTCGTTCTTTTGAGGATCTTATGGAAAAAAAAGTTGTCAATATAGCGTATGAAATTGCGGCAGTGAAAGTAATTTTAAAAGCCTTGTTATTGACTTTGACAGATAAACAAAAAGAAAGAGTAATCCATGATATAAATAAGACCGTCAATGAGGCTTATCTCAATCATCCTCAATATCAAGATGTTATAAGCAAGACAGAACAATATATAAAAAAAATACTCTAAATATTGATTCTGTATTCTTTAGCACCCTCTCTTATTATTTATAATAAGAGAGGGGATGTATATCTTTATATTTAAAAAATCAAATCGCTTCAAGCTATAATATAATCACTGATTGACTATAAGAATTGAAATAGAAAGTACTTTTTTATTAATTGAATATAAATGAAATAATACTATTACTTATAGCTCACTTAATTTGGGTATAATTTTCTATTTCTCATGGAAAAAGTCATGAACTATGCTGTTTCAATACTCAATAAATGACTAAATTAAGCTTTATATTTATTATGTTCATGCGTCTAACGAGTAAAACTTACCACCTTAGACACATACACTATGCATTTTTTATATCAACGATGAACAAAATTGAATTTTTGTACAGATAACTGTAATTCTTCGGTTTGCCTTTCTAATGAAATGGCCGCTGCTGAAACTTGTTCAACTAAAGAGGCATTCTGTTGCGTTACACCATCCATTTGAGTAATAGCTACACTCACTTGACCAATACCTTTACTTTGCTCTTCAGATGCAATCGTGATCTCTTTCATTATTGACGTTACCTGTTTAACTCCCGTCAAAATATCTTCCATCATTTTTTCCATATTACTCACTAATCTTGCACCTTTTTTTACGCGTGTTGTAGAATCAGCAATAAGGGCTTCAATCTCTTTCGCAGCTTTAGCACTATCTCCTGCTAAATTTCGCACTTCATTGGCGACAACCATAAACCCTCGACCATGAGCTCCTGCTCTTGCCGCTTCTACTGACGCATTTAAAGCGAGTATATTCGTTTGAAAGGCAATGTTATTAATAACATTGATAATATCTGCAATCTGACTTGAACTATTAGAGATCCCATCCATCGTTGTTACAACAGATTCAGCTAATTCATTGCCTTTTTCAACAGTCACTGATGCAACTTCAGCCAATTCTCTCGCTTGATAAGCATGTTCCATATTCTGGTTAACAGCTGCGGTTATCTCTTCCATACTTGCTGCTGTTTGCTCTAATGCCTTTGCTTGCTCTTCTGTACGAGAAGCTAAATCGTTATTCCCTCTGGCAATTTCAGATGCACCACGATAAATATTATCACTTCCCATTCTGATCGTGCTTACCGCGTCATGTAAACTATTTTGCATATCATTTAATAATGGTATTAATCGCCCAGCACAGTTATTACCAAAAGGCTCTAGTGGCTGACTCAGATCACCTTTTGTAATTTTCACAAAATGTTGACGAATGCTTTCTAGTGGTTTTTGTAACATTACCACTAAATAACGATCAGTGAGGATCAGGATACATCCCCCTAAAATGGCGCTAATAATAATAACAATTTGTGTCACTTCAATAAGCTCATTCACTTCTTTAATCGTACTATCAATTTTTATATTTGCGACATTATTAAAGTTTTCACTCACATTACCTAATTCACGACTCAATGCTGGTGTTACATTTTTTGCATGATGTTCATATTGCTCTATGGTGCCATTGAGTGCTAATTCCATCTGCTTTTTTACGCCTTGCTCAAAAAGCGCTTGCCATATATCCATTAACTCTTTTGATACTTTTGCATCCATTGGCCCAGGAGAAACAGATTTCATATACGCAATCTGTTTTTCCATATTTTCCATCGCCAGCTGTGCTTGTGTAAAATCGACGTCTTTACCTTTTGCTTTTTCCTCAACAAGACGATTTAATCGAGAAGTGAATCGAAAATACTGATCATTTCCCATGCTAAGAGCAGCCATTTGCTTAATTATTTTATTATCAGATTGATTACCTTCAGATATTTTTGATAGTGACCATGCGCTATAAAAACTAACACTGCCAAATAACACACATAAAGTCCCCAATATGATTATCATCATCAGACGAATAGTAATGTTACGAAGTTTCTGCATCGAATTTCTCAACTAACAAGATAAAGTAAGCCCAATAGGGCGTAATGTACTCTTATCGACACTTTTTCAATTTATTTTAATTTTTTACTAAAGTTTTTTATAATTTGATTTTTTATTTTATATACATAAAAAGAGTTATGCGCAGGAAGCAAAAATGTTACTTATATATCATTTTTTATAATTCCAGATAAAAAACAAAAAATCATTTAAAATCATAACGTTGATATAATGATTACGATAAAAATAAATAAGAAGCATTAAAGAGAGAAAAGAATAATTGAGGGGAAAAATAAGGTTTGGAATATTCTTAAATTAGCTAAATAAACATAAATGTTGAGTGGACAATATTGAGAGAGTATTTGAGGAAAAGAGTTTTTGGAGCGGGCGAAGGGAATCGAACCCTCGTATAGAGCTTGGGAAGCTCTCGTTCTACCATTGAACTACGCCCGCAGTTGTTTTTTCCGATTATACGCTCCCCTAATCTAACAGCAATCCCCTTCTTATTTAAGTGATTATTTAATCATCATGAAAAATATAATCTATTAATAATAAACATAAAAAAGCTACCTATCGGTGGCTTTCAATTAATTGCGATTCTTTAATTAGAATAACAATTATTTATTAGGACGCATTGCTGGGAATAAAATGACATCACGGATAGTATGACTATCAGTAAATAACATTACCATACGGTCAATACCAATACCTAAACCTGCTGTTGGCGGTAATCCATGTTCTAATGCCGTAATATAGTCATGGTCAAAGAACATCGCTTCTGCATCACCCGCTTCTTTTTGACGAACTTGATCTTCAAAACGTTCAGCTTGGTCTTGTGCATCATTAAGTTCTGAGAAACCATTACCAATTTCACGACCACCAATAAAGAATTCGAAGCGGTCAGTGATAAATGGATTATCGTCGTTACGACGAGCTAATGGTGAAACTTCTGCCGGATATTCAATGATAAAAGTTGGCTGAATTAAGTGACTTTCTGCAACTTCTTCAAAAATTTCACACTGAACACGGCCTAAGCCCCAGCTTTTCTCAATCTTAATACCAATAGATTGAGCAATAGCAACTGCCTTATCCATATCATCAAGATCAGCCATTACCGTTTCTGGACGATATTTGCAGATAGCTTCTTTCATGGTTAATTTGGCAAATGGTTTGCCAAAATCAAACTCTTGGTCGCCGTATTTCACTAACGAAGAACCCAATACATTTTCAGTTAATGTACGGAATAATTCTTCCGTTAATTCAATTAAGTCACGGTAATCTGCATACGCCATATAGAGTTCCATCATAGTGAACTCTGGGTTATGGCGTGGTGATACACCTTCATTACGGAAATTACGGTTGATTTCGAATACGCGATCAAAGCCACCCACAACTAAACGCTTTAAATATAGTTCAGGTGCAATACGCAGATACATATCAATATCTAACGCATTATGGTGAGTAATAAACGGACGCGCACTTGCTCCACCAGGAATGGTTTGCATCATCGGCGTTTCAACTTCCATAAAGCCTTTGTTCACCATAAATTGACGAATACCCGCCATAACTTGTGAACGAATTTGGAAAGTTTTACGTGATTCCTCGTTAGAAATTAGATCTAAATAACGCTGACGATAACGCATTTCTTGGTCAGCTAAACCGTGGAATTTATCCGGTAATGGGCGCAATGCTTTAGTTAATAAACGTACTTCTGTACAGTGAACACTTAATTCACCAGTTTTCGTTTTGAAAACTCGCCCACGAGCACCTAAGATATCGCCAAGATCCCATTTTTTAAATTGCTCGTTGTAGATACCTTCTGGCAAATCATCACGAGAAACATAAAGCTGGATGCGCCCCCCCATGTCTTGCAATGTAGCGAAAGATGCCTTGCCCATAATGCGGCGAGTCATCATACGACCTGCAATAGCAACTTCCACATTCGCTGCTTCTAACTCTTCTGCACTCATTGCATCATACTTTTGATGTAATTCGTTAGACAGAGAATCTCTGCGGAAATCATTTGGGAATGCGTTACCATTATCACGTAAAGCGGATAATTTTTCGCGACGTGTTTGCAGTTCGTTATTTAAATCAGGTGCCTGCTCCGCACCTTGTTGCTGTTGCGACATGTTTTTCCTCACAGGCCCGCTTTTAAGCTAGCTTCAATAAATTTATCAAGATCACCGTCTAATACTGCTTGTGTATTACGCGTTTCCACACCAGTACGTAAATCTTTAATACGTGAATCATCAAGAACATAAGAACGAATTTGACTACCCCAGCCAATATCGGACTTGTTATCTTCCATTACTTGCTTGTCTGCATTTTTCTTCTGCATTTCCAGCTCGTATAACTTCGCTTTCATCTGCTTCATTGCCTGATCTTTGTTCTTATGCTGAGAGCGATCGTTTTGGCATTGAGTGACAAGACCTGTAGGAACGTGGGTAATACGAACCGCAGATTCTGTTTTGTTGACGTGCTGTCCACCCGCACCTGAAGCACGATAAACGTCAATACGTAAATCAGCTGGGTTGATTTCAATATCAATATTGTCATCAACTTCAGGGTAAATAAAGGCAGAGCTAAATGAGGTATGGCGACGGCCGCCGGAGTCAAATGGGCTTTTACGAACTAGGCGATGAACGCCTGTTTCTGTACGTAACCAACCATAAGCGTACTCACCAATAATTTTGATAGTCGCTGATTTTAATCCTGCAACATCACCGTCAGATTCTTCAATAATTTCAGTTTTAAAGCCTCTTGATTCAGCCCAACGTAAGTACATACGCATCAGCATACTTGCCCAATCTTGTGCTTCTGTACCACCAGAGCCAGCTTGTAAATCAAGGTAGCAATCCGCACTGTCATATTCACCAGAGAACATGCGACGGAATTCTAATTGCTCAAGCTTTTTATTTAACACATCTAATTCAGCAATGGCTTCGTTAAATGTCTCTTCATCATCAGCTTCAACCGCTAATTCAAGTAAACCAGAAACGTCTTCTAATCCTTGGTCTAATTGGTCGATAGTTTCTACGATAGCCTCAAGAGATGAACGCTCTTTTCCCAATGCTTGCGCCCTTTCTGGCTCATTCCACACATCAGGTTGTTCTAATTCAGCGTTAACTTCTTCTAAACGCTCTTTCTTGGCATCATAGTCAAAGATACCCCCTGAGAACATGTGTTCTTTCAGAGACTTCTTCAATTTGGTGTTTTACTGGGTTGATTTCAAACATGCTTTTTCGTCTTTATGTTGTTTTCAAAAACAATTGGAATAAATTTTGAACCGCATATTGTAACGGATATATCCACGGGTTTATAGCATTTATATACAATTGTCTACTCAATAGTTGTTGTCATAACAACGTTTTACTTTATATCACAATAAATTGCTTAAATTATTCGTATTAACAAGGCCAAATGTGCTCAACAAGCAGTTGCGCATTTCTTTGCCCTCTAAATTCATTCACATCTAATCGATAAGCTAACTCAACGGTTTTAATACTGTTATCAGGCCAAATATTGATATCAACATTAAATGCTATAGCATCAATCATAAGATGACTATTTACTGGCTGAAGCATCATTTTTAAATGCTTACTGCCTACAATACGCTGTTGCAATAACGTAAATTTGCCATCAAATAATGGCTCAGGAAAAGCTTGCCCCCATGGGCCTGCTTCTCTTAGCATTTCAGCGATAGGTAGCGATAATTGATTTTCCGTTAGTTCACCATCAGATAAAATAACACCTTGCAACTGCTCGTCAGAAACCAATTCAGACATTAAAGAGGAAAAATGACGCTGAAATAGCGGGAATTTATCTTCTTCAAGTGAAAGTCCTGCCGCCATTGCATGCCCACCAAATTTGAGCATCAGACCTGGGTTTAATGTATTTAATCGCTCTAACGCATCCCTGAGATGTACCCCACTGATTGAACGACCTGAGCCTTTTAATAGACCATCCCCGCTAGGGGCAAAAGCAATAACAGGGCGATGTAATTTTTCTTTAATGCGAGACGCTAAAATCCCCACAACACCTTGATGCCATTCAGGATGATAAATTGCTAAACCATTCGGCAAGTCATGTTGAGTGCCCATAAATTGACGGAAAATAGTGGAGGCTTCTTCTTGCATACCCGCTTCAATTTCACGACGAGTTTGATTTAAGCCATCAAGTTCATTAGCAATTTCACGCGCAGAGCCAATATTATCGGTTAAAAGTAAAGCGACACCCACAGACATATCATCAAGACGCCCAGCTGCGTTTAAGCGAGGCCCTAAAGAAAAACCTAAGTCACTACTAACCAATTGAGAGAGCTCTTTACGAGAAACTTCCGTAAGTGCCTTTATCCCTACGCAACAACGACCCGCTCTAATTCGGCGTAATCCTTCATAAACAAAAATACGATTATTTTCATCTAGAGGAACAACATCTGCCACAGTACCTAGCGCTACTAAATCGAGAAAATCCGCCATATTGGGGCGAGGCAAGTTTTGTTGCTCAAACCAACCTTGTTTTTCTAATTCAGCTCTTAATGCCGTCATTAAATAGAACGTAACACCAACGCCCGCTAATGCTTTAGATAAAAAAGGACAATCAGAAAGATTAGGGTTAATAATCGCATCAGCAGCAGGTAATGTTTGTCCCGGCAAATGGTGATCTGTTACTAGAACTCGAATACCGTATTCATGGGCAGTTTCCACCCCTTCAAAAGAGGAAATACCATTATCAACAGTAATAATGAGATCAACCCCTTTTTTTGCAACATCATGAACAACTTGAGGGCTTAAGCCATAACCATCATCAAAGCGATTAGGAATATGATAGCTTACTTGCTTAAATCCCATTTGGCGTAATGCTTTGATAGCCAATGCTGTACTGGTTGCACCATCAGCATCAAAATCACCAACAATCACGATACGAGATTGCTGTTTTAAAGCCTCTATGAGTAATGAAATTGCCGTTTTAATTCCTGTTAATGCTTGGTAATGAAGTAAGCCTTTTAACGATCGTTCTAGTTGAACTTCGGATGTTATTCCACGATTAGCATAAATCTGTCGTAATAAAGGATCTAAGTTATCCGGCAATTGAGTTGCCTGTGCAATTCGACGACGTAGTGTCGGTTCAATAGTGACCATAAAACGTGATTACTTCTCTTTTTTATCTAATAATTCAATAAGGTTTTGAGCAGAAATATATCCACCATAAATACTCGCATTAGGTAACACAATAGCAGGTGTGCCTTGAATTCCTATCATGGTGCCTAATTTAAAATGTTCATTAATATTGATTTTTTTACATTCATCAATGGGAATAATTTTGTCACCTTTAAATGCACTGTCTAACGATTTATTAGGGAAACCGCTACACCACACCGCATTCATTTCTTTACTCACAATATTATTGCCAACACCATTACGAGGAAATGCTAAATAACGGACCGTTATCCCCTGTTTATTCAGCTCAGGGACTTCTTGGTGAAGTTTTTGACAGTAAGGACAACTAATATCAGTAAAAATGGTGATCACATGGCGTTCATTACGCGCTTTATAAACGATCATTTCATTTTTAAGTGAATCTACTTTTTTCATAATAACTTGATTGGCAATACTAACAGGCTCACCGCTGCTGATATTATAAATAGGGCCTGCTGTTAGATATTTACCATCGTCAGTAATGTAAAAAATACCTTTATCTGATAACACCGCATTTAATCCAACAATCGGGGTTGGTTGAATGCTTTCTGCTTTAATTTGCATTTTAGCCAATTGCGCTTCAATAGAAGCATTGTCAGCAAGCACAGGCATTGACACCATGCTTAATAGTATTGGCAACCAGCGTAATTTCTTTTTCATTTAAATTCCTATTTAATGCCAGCGTGTTGATGGCTATCCCCTTGGATGATGTTGCTGATGAAGCACTTTCAAGCGCTCTGTTGCAACATGGGTATAAATCTGTGTTGTAGAGAGGTCACTGTGCCCCAATAACATCTGTACAACACGCAAGTCTGCTCCATGATTTAAAAGATGTGTTGCAAATGCATGGCGCAACACATGGGGTGATAACTTTTCAGTATCAATTCCAGCAATCACAGCATAATGTTTTATCCGATGCCAGAAAGTTTGTCGTGTCATTTTCTGCCCTCTTAGGCTAGGAAAAACAATATCGTCTGTTTTTCCTTGCATTAAAGTGGGTCTTCCATATTGCAGATATTGTTCTAACCAGTAAATAGCCTCTTCCCCTAAAGGGACAAGTCGTTCCTTATCGCCCTTACCGATCACTCTTAATACACCTTGCCGTAAGCTGATATCAGAAAGAGATAACCCCACTAATTCAGACACACGAAGCCCACAGGCATAAAGCACTTCAAGCATTGCTTTATCACGTAATTCTAATGGTTCATCAATACAAGGGGCATTGAGTAAATCATCAACTTGTTGCTCGCTTAAATCTTTTGGTAAACGCTTAGGAAGCTTAGGGGTTGAAAGTAATGCGCTAGGATCGTCTAAACGTAATTTTTCACGATATAAATATTGGAATAACCGACGCATTGTACTGAGTAATCGGGCTGCACTGCTGGCTTTATAACCTTCATCTAAACGCGTCGCGAGAAAAGATTGCAAATCCAAAGTAGAGACTGACAACCAATCTAATTGATGATGTGCAAGCCATTGCCCTAATGCTTGCAAGTCTAAGCGATAAGAGCTAAGCGTATTTGCGGATAAGCCTTGCTCTAACCAAATATTGTCGAGAAATTGTTCAATGATAATATCTGTATCTTCATTGATCTGAGTTGTCTTTTTTATCGATAATTTGGTTTGTGACACAGTCTGACTCTCCCTCTCTTTAGCTTATCGCCTTTACATTATGCCTTATAAAAAAATTTTTCTGGTACAATAGTGACCTTTATTGGCAAAAATATCCTAGAAATCTTTATGAAAATTGGTCTATTTTACGGTTCCAGTACCTGTTACACCGAAATGGCAGCAGAAAAAATTCGTGATATTCTCGGTGAAGAGTTCGTTGATCTTCATAATGTTCAAGAGTGTGATATCACGCTTATGGAGCAATATGACATCCTTATTTTAGGTATTCCCACTTGGGATTTTGGCGAGATCCAAGAAGATTGGCTCAATATTTGGGAAACATTGCCAACATTAAATTTAAAAAATAAACTTATTGCCATGTATGGAATGGGTGACCAAGTCGATTACAGCGAATGGTTTCTTGATGCGCTGGGTATGCTCTATCATCATTTATTACCAAGTGGTGTTAAATTTATTGGTTTCTGGCCTGTCGATGGATATGAATTTATCAGCCCCAAACCTTTATCAGATGATGGCAAACATTTTGTTGGTCTTGCATTAGATGACGTCAACCAGTTTGAAGAGACTGATGAACGTTTATCACAATGGTGTATGCAAATTCTACGTGAAATAGAAGAAAACTTATAAATTTAATATCCAGATATTAAATATCTGGATATTGCATTAATAACTGAGAGAAGTTACGCCACTCATTTTCAGTCATACTATCAAATGCAACCCATAACGTGATTTGCTTTTTATTTAGAATAGAAGTCAATGTTATTCGAGTGCCAAAACGGCTTATCCAAGGACGTTTCGTTATTTGCCATTCATGTAGTTTCCATTGAATTCGATTGCCATTTAGTAAAATAAAATCTCCTTTGATACGGCTAATATTCTTTTGTGTGAAATACCAACTGCTTATCAGGAGAAGTAACAATGGCACCCAAACATAAATAAAATCAGGTGGCCATGGATACAACAGTAAAGCTATCACAAAGGCAACATAAGCAACCGTTGAGAAGAGTTGAGTGAACCATGATACTGTGAGGTGCGATTTCCATAAAATCACGAGTTATATTCACTCCTGCTATAATTCTATATAGATAGAAATAAGTTAAAGATAATAAAAAACCAACCTATTTATAATGTAACTTCCTTCTTAACCTTGCAAATAGTTTATCTTATATTTTAGCTTGATTATTAATTGTTAATTTTTCTATTTAATCTGTGTTTAAAAAACATAATTTAATAATAAGTACTTAATTTTTATTCTTTTTTAATTGCTGTTTTAATAAAATAAGCATACCCGATCGACTAAATATCCAGAAGATAATCGTGAAAAAAAATCATTTAAACGATAAATTATAGAGATAACACGCATTTTTATCGCAAACCTGTTTTTTATTTCATCACATTTTAGAACATGAATAATATTATTTTTTATATGAAAATAAAAAAACGCCTTTATGAGATAATAAAAGCGTCATTTATAATCAACAAAAAATTATTATTTAGCCTATCGCTGATTTTATACGTTTTTTTTATTAATATTTATCAACGATTTCTGCCATTCTAGCTTTATTGCGATCTTGAATTAATTTCACCATATAATAGAGCTCATCATCATCAGGGCGTCCATGATTCATTAACCAGTTAAATAAATCAGGATCTGCACACTCTAGTAAACGAACAAAAAGTGCTTTATCGTTATCAGATAGCGTATCGTACTCATTCTCGAAAAAAGGCATGATAGAAATATCTAGTTCACGCATTCCACGACGACATGCCCAGTTAATTCGTGCTTTATTCTCTATATCGATAGTCATACTCTGCTCTTTACATTGTTCAAATCAAGAAATACCACTATTTCTTCCTAGTATTGATGATAGTCTTATCGCAAAATTTTTAACATCAAAATGATCACAGTTTGCATGTTTAGTCTCATAGACAACCTATTGAACACACATTCATTTGTTATTTATCAAGTTCATTTTCTGTGCGTTAAAAATAATAATGACTTGCATTGTCTTGTCACTCTTTTACCATAACTGATGTATCTGATTAATTTAATAGCTGGTGACATCATGACTCAAAATTCTATTCAGGCTAAACGCCCTCATGCAGCAATCAATTTGCCATTAACACTGGTTTCTTTAGATGAATGGTCACTGATAACAGCAACAGGTGCTGACAGTGAAAAGTATCTACAAGGTCAATTAACAACGGATATTGCAGCACTTCCAACAACGACACATACATTGGCTGCACACTGTGAAGCAAAAGGTAAAATGTGGAGCACACTTCGCTTATTCCACCAGCAAGAAGGTTTTGCTTATATTCTGCGTAAAAATGTCGCACAAAAACAACTTGCCGAATTAAAAAAATATGCCGTATTCTCAAAAGTAACCCTAGCTGAAAATACAGATAGCGTTTTATTAGGATTAGCTGGACAAGGTGCAGCTCTTGCATTAGCTGATTACTTTCCAAATATCCCTCGTAAAGCAAACGAAGTCGTTAATCATGATAATACTTATATTCTTCAACTGCCTTTACCTACCGAACGCTTTTTAATCGTAACTGATGAAGAAACAGCAAAAAATCTTGTAGCAACATTAAAAGCAGAAACCAGTAATAGTGAGCAATGGTTAGCTTTAGATATTGAGGCTGGATATCCTATTATTGATACTCCAAATATTGAGCAATTCTTACCTCAAGCAACAAACCTACAAGCATTGCCACTGAGCATCTGCTTTAAAAAAGGATGTTATACAGGGCAAGAGATGGTCTCTCGTGCGAAATTTAGAGGTGCCAATAAACGTGCAATGTATCTGTTATCAGGTGGTGGTACTGAGTTACCTGAGATCGGAGGTAGCATTGAGTGGCAATTGGGTGAAGATAAATGGCGTAAAACGGGCACTGTATTAAGCGCTGTACGTATGGCTGATAATACTATTTTGGCTGAAGTTGTTATGAATAACGATATGGAGTTCGATAGTGTATTTCGAGTTCAAGGCGATAGCACCAGTCGTTTATCCATTAAACCACTGCCTTATTCTTTAGAAGAAGAGTAATTCTTATTTATCATAACCAATACGGATTTTTATGACACAATTACCTAAAGGCGCATTTGGCCCCTTCTCTGATACGATTAACTTTATTATGGAGTTAGATAAACTTAAACGTGTTTATCGTAAAAATAATGTATTAGACAATAGCCGTTCTGAAAATACAGCAGAACATAGCTGGCATTTTGCGGTTGCTGCAATGAGTTTCCAACCTTATGCGGGCGATATTGATATGGGGCGTGCTATTCAATTAGCTTTAGTCCACGATATCGTTGAAATCGACGCTGGCGACGTTATGGTGTATGACGTTGCGGCACGTGAAGCTATCAAAGAACACGAGCAAAAAGCGGCAAGACGCATTTTTGCTTTATTACCCTCCCCACAAAGTGAATATTTCCTCAATTTATGGTTGGAATATGATGCTGCTGAAACACCCGAGTCTCAGTTTGCTAATATTCTTGATCGCACCATGCCAATGCTGATGAATTTACATAATGAAGGTCAAAGTTGGGTAGAAAATAATATCCGCTTAGAACAAGTATTAGCGCGCAATCTGTTTATTGAAAAACAGTGGCCAGAATTTTGGCAATATCTCTACCCTCAATTATTAGAGGCGCAGAAAAAAGGCTGGTTGAAGTAACAACAAAAAAATACCGATGGCTAACTTAACCATCGGTATTTAATTTAGGAATATTGTTAGATTAAAGCTTATTCATAATCACTAATTGGCGCACATGAACAATGTAAATGGCGGTCGCCATACACATCATCCAGACGTTTAACCGCAGGCCAATATTTGTTTTGTTTCGTTGCTTCACTTGGGAATACAGCACACTCTCGGCTATAACCGTGTGACCACTCTTGCACTAATTCATATTGTGTATGAGGTGCATTAACTAATGGATTGTCATCAATTGGCCATACACCTTTATCTACCTGTGCAATTTCAGCCCGAATAGAAAGCAGAGCTTCAATAAAGCGATCAATTTCCACTTTGCTTTCTGATTCTGTCGGCTCAATCATCAATGTACCCGCAACAGGGAATGACATGGTTGGAGCGTGAAATCCATAGTCAATTAAACGCTTAGCCACATCCATTTCACTGATACCGTAATTCGCTTTTAATGGACGAATATCGATAATACATTCATGTGCGACATAACCATCAGCGCCAGCATAAAGAATGTCATAGTCATTTTTCAGGCGTTGCGCGATATAATTCGCATTTAAGATTGCCACTTGGCTTGCTTGTTTAAGCCCTTGAGACCCCATCATACGAATATACATCCAACTAATGGGGAGTATTGAAGCGCTACCAAATTGGGCTGCAGAAACCGCGCCTTGTGTGGTGACATTCTCCATTTCAACAACAGAATGTCCCGGTACAAATGGTGCTAAGTGTGATTTCACACCAATAGGTCCCATACCTGGGCCACCACCGCCATGAGGAATACAGAAAGTTTTATGTAAGTTTAAGTGAGAAACATCAGAGCCAATAAAGCCCGGTGTTGTGATCCCCACTTGCGCATTCATATTGGCACCATCAAGATAAACTTGTCCGCCATATTGATGAATGATTTCACAAACTTCACGAATACCTTCTTCATAAACACCATGCGTTGATGGGTATGTCACCATTACACAAGAGAGTTCAGCTTGATGTTTTTCTGCTTTAGCTTTTAAGTCTGCAATATCAATATTGCCGTTATCATCACATCCCACCACCACTACCGTCATTCCTGCCATATGAGCAGAAGCAGGGTTAGTACCATGAGCTGAACTTGGGATCAAACAGATATGTCGCGTTCCTTCACCACGACTTTGGTGATAACGACGAATAGCTAATAAACCTGCATATTCACCTTGAGCACCCGAGTTTGGTTGCATACACATTGCATCATAACCGGTTAATGCAGCAAGCCAATTAGCCAATTGCCCAATCATGACCTGATAACCTTTCGCTTGATAAGCTGGGCAGAATGGATGTAGCTCTGTAAATTCAGGCCATGTAATAGGGATCATTTCAGCTGCAGCATTAAGTTTCATCGTACATGATCCTAATGG
Source organism: Proteus sp. G2673 (assembly GCF_009915125.1). Taxonomy (NCBI): domain Bacteria; kingdom Pseudomonadati; phylum Pseudomonadota; class Gammaproteobacteria; order Enterobacterales; family Morganellaceae; genus Proteus; species Proteus sp. G2673. Next base: position 27,979 of record NZ_JAABLT010000022.1, on the reverse strand, counting down.
GATCATCGCTTGATTCAATGCTAAGTCTTTATTTTCCAAACGATGCATATAGCGCATCATTTCTGTTTCACTGTGATACTGATGAAAGTTTTCATGTGTCAGCACAGTGTCTTTACGTTGCATAGATGCGGGAATAGATGCTGAAGATGAAGCGACTTGTTTATCAAGTGTATCAATATCACCCACCAATGCTTTACCACTGATAATTTCAACTAGCTTTAATACATCTTCACGAGTTGTAATCTCGCTTAATGTGACACCAACGGCACCCACAATATCAGTGCGCAAGTTAATTTCAGCGTCTTTTGCACGTTGTAATACAGCGGCTTTATCTGCAGTTTCAACTGTTAAGGTATCAAACCAAGTTTGATGGCGTAAGGCCATGCCATTTTGCTGTAAACCCGCCGCCAAAATATCCGTTAAACGATGAATACGTTGAGCGATAGTTTTTAATCCTTCTGGCCCATGATAAACCGCATACATAGCAGCAATGTTGGCAAGCAAAACTTGAGATGTACAGATATTGGAGTTGGCTTTTTCACGACGAATATGCTGTTCACGCGTTTGCATTGCCATGCGTAATGCCCGATTACCCGCAGCATCACGAGATACCCCAATAATACGCCCTGGCATTGCTCGTTTATATTCATCACGACAAGCAAAGAATGCTGCATGAGGGCCACCATATCCCATCGGTACACCAAACCGTTGTGCTGAACCTAATACGATATCAGCGCCTTGATGACCCGGTGCTGTTAATACCACCAGCGCCATTAAATCGGCAGCAACACTAGTAATGATTTTGCGTTCTTTCAGTTCAGCCAATAACTTACTGTAATCATGAACTTCACCCGTTGTGCCGACTTGTTGTAATAGCACACCAAAAACACCTTCAAGTTCCAATACTTTCTCAGCTTTATCAACAACAACATCAAAGCCAAAGGTATCTGCACGAGTTCTGACAACATCTAAGGTTTGAGGATGAATATCATCAGCGACAAAGAAACGATCTGCATTTTTTAGTTTGCTTACACGTTTTGCCATCGCCATTGCTTCAGCTGCAGCCGTTGCTTCATCTAGCAATGATGCAGAGGCGAGATCCATTCCTGTATAATCGATTGTCACCTGTTGGAAATTCAGTAATGATTCTAAACGACCTTGAGATACTTCTGGCTGATACGGTGTATAAGCGGTATACCAACCCGGATTTTCTAATAAATTACGCAAAATCACAGGCGGTAATACAGAAGGCGCGTACCCCATTCCAATATAAGAAGTAAAGCGTTTATTTTGGCTAGCGATCGCTTTCAATTCAGCTAAGGCTTCTTGCTCTGTTGCCCCAGCACCCACATTCGGTGGTGTTTCTAATTGAATATTATCTGGAACAATTTTTTGAGTTAATTCATTTAATGAGGAGACGCCAACAGCACTGAGCATCTCTTTAATCTGTTCTGGTGATGAACCAATATGGCGACGAATAAATTCATCGCGATACTCTAACTGATTTAAAGTCTGTGTCATTGCAAGTAATTTCCTGAATTCACTATGATATGGATAGGTAAATAGCACACGGCTTAAAGCGCGTTAAGACAGCATTACGATAACAAGCTAACAAATGAAAACGCCCCGACATTAATTTGACGGGGCGCTTCGGTTTACTCTTCGCTATCTACCAATTCTTGATAACCAGCAGCATCAAGTAGGTCATCTAATTCACTTTCATTATTTGCTTTAATGCGAAATAGCCAACCTTCTCCGTAAGGCGCGCTGTTTACCAGCTCTGGAGAACCATCTAACTCTTCATTTACTGCGATAATTTCACCCGATAATGGTGAATAGATATCTGATGCAGCTTTTACTGATTCCGCGACTGCACAATCATCACCTGCTGCCACTTCTCTACCCACTTCAGGTAGATCAACAAACACCATGTCACCTAATAATTCCTGTGCATGTTCAGTAATACCGATAGTGTATTCACCATTACCTTCTGAACGGATCCACTCATGAGACTGCGCGTATTTTAATTCACTAGGTATTTGACTCATTGACCTTACTCTCCATTTAAAATAATTGTGCGTGTTATACCAATGCTTTACCTGAACGAACAAAGCCAGGTTTTACCACTTCTACTGGCATCTCACGATTACGCATTAATACAATTGCGCTATCTTTTATACCTGCGGGAACTCTTGCTAATGCAATACTAAAGCCTAATGTGGGCGAGAAAGTACCACTTGTAATCACACCTTCTCTTAATTCCCCCAAATCATCAGTAAAGTGTACGGCAGTACCTGCACGCAACACACCTTTCTCTCGCATGACAAGGCCGACAAGTTTATCTGTGCCTGTTGCGCGTAATTTTTCTAATGCTTCACGACCAATAAATTGACGATCTTCAGGTGCCCATGCAATCGTCCAGCCCATATTCGCTTCAAGTGGATTAATAGTTTCATCCATCTCTTGGCTATATAAGTTCATTCCCGCTTCTAAACGTAATGTATCTCTTGCGCCTAATCCGGCAGGTTTAACACCCACCGCTAATAATTTTTTCCAAAAATCGACGGCTTGCTCTTTTGGCATTGCAATTTCATAACCAGCTTCACCGGTATAACCTGTTGTTGCGATAAACAAGTCATCAAGCTCTACGCCATAAAAAGGCTTCATAGCTGAAACAACTTGGCGTTGCTGTTCAGTTAATAAACGTTGAACCTTTTCTTGTGCATGAGGGCCTTGAACCGCGATTAATGCCAAATCGTCACGAACAGTGATATCAACGACATAATCTGAAGCATGATGCTCAATCCATGCCAGATCCTTTTCACGAGTAGCGGAGTTCACCACAAGGCGATAGAAAGAATCATCAAAGTAATAGACGATAAGATCATCAATTACACCACCTGATGCATTAAGCATACCGGTATAAAGCGCCTTACCTTTTTCGGTGAGTTTAGCGACATCATTCGCTAATAAATAACGTAGGAAATCTTTAACTTGCGAGCCATGTAAGTCAACAATGGTCATATGAGAAACATCAAACATACCTGCATCACGGCGTACATTGTGATGTTCATCTATTTGAGAGCCATAATGCAGTGGCATCATCCAACCATGAAAATCGACCATACGAGCACCGCAGGCTACGTGCTCATCATACAACGGAGTCTGTTTTGCCATTCTTCCCTCTTTCTACTTTTACTTTAGATTATTCAGAGAACGCAATTTGTTAAATATAAAATTAAACTTGATTAGAAATCAGCGTATTAATCACGAGTTTAAGTTTATTTTTAAACAGAGATTTAACAAATACGAGCAATTAACGTACAACGCAAACGATACCATCTTCTTGAACTTAGCATTGTCAGAAAAAATAAACCATAAGTTAAAATAGGGTATTGTGTTTCTCAATCATAATAGAGAGATATGAGTATGCAGAACTAATGATTGCAATTATGCGTATCAGCGCTCATTTTTAGCGAGGAATTCCTATAAAAAAGGAATTAGTGCAAAGAATAGACTGAAAAAATAGATTTTTTTAGTTCTATCTCTTCAGTCAGATATAAATAAAAGTAATGTGAAATAAGAGAGGAATTAGATTTTTTCAACTGAAGTGAAATTTTTATCACTTAACCATTCAGGTAAATCAGAAAGTCCCATTGCTTGTTCAAGTAACTTTGGTTTTACGCCCGGTAAACTATCTGCTAACGAAAGACCGATATCTCTAACCAGCTTTTTAACTGGATTGTTGCCAGCAAAAAGTTCACGAAATCCCTGCATACTTGCCAACATAATAGCAGCAGCATGTTTGCGACGACGCTCAAATCGTCTCAAGTAGAGATATTCACCAAAATCTTTACCTTCTGCTTTTAAGCGACGGATCTCACCGATTAACTCAGCAACATCCATAAAGCCAAGGTTAACGCCTTGTCCAGCTAAAGGATGGATAGTATGTGCCGCATCGCCTAATAATGCTAAACGAGGCGCTGCAAATTGGCGTGCATAACGACCTGTTAATGGTATGGTCATACGATCACTGATTAATTCACATTGGCCTAAACGCATATCAAAAGTCACACCTAATGTGCGCTCAAACAGTTTTTTTTCTGCGTTTTTATAACTTTCAGCGAGGTTGTTTGGTAAAGACCAAACGATAGAACAAGTATAAGGATCAGAAAGAGGCAAGAATGCCAAAATACCTTCGCCATGAAAGACTTGACGTGCAACATTATCGTGGGGGTGTTCAGTACGAATAGTCGCGACTAATGCATGGTGTTCATAATCCCAAAAAGTCAGAGGAATATCTGCATGTTTGCGTAACCATGAATTAGCACCATCGGCTCCGACAACTAATCTTGCCGTCAACATTTCACCATCATTAAGGGTAATAAATGCATCATTTTCCCCCCAAACAACACGTTCAATTTGTGTCGATGAATAGAAGGTTATATCACTGTGGCCTTCACATTTTTGCCAAAGCACTTCTCGAATAAGATTATTTTCGATAATAGAGCCTAAATGGCTGAACCCTTCTTTTTGTGCCGAAAATTCAATACGACCAAAACTATCTTGATCCCAAACTTCCATACCTTGATAAGGTGCAGTTCGTAATGCTTGTAAACTTTCCCAAACACCTAATTTTTTTAGCAACATTTCACTGGCTGTATTAATAGCAGATACCCGTAATGAAAAATCATCTTGCGGGTGAAAATGTTTTGTTACTGGGTGATTTTCTATTATCGCTATCCGTAATCCACACCCGTGTAATCCGCAGGCTAATGCAAGCCCCACCATTCCACCACCAGCAATAACAACATCAAATGATTTCATAATAAAAGTATCCTAAAAAGCGATTATATTTAGTCTGTCCAGCCAAGTGTTTGATGCGCCAATTTATCTCTCATCATTGGGAGCAACTCCATCGTCATTAACCCTAAGTTGCGAGAAACAATCAGTGGCACACAACGATTTGCAAACACTTTCACCAACCCATCAGTAATAGAGATTGTTTTTTCTCTATCTTGTTGGCGAAGCCGTTGATATTGAGAGAGCACTCGATAACTACCAATATCAGCATTGGCATTAATCGCTTGAGTGATCGTATTGGCGAGTGCCATAACATCACGTAAACCGAGGTTAAAACCTTGCCCTGCAATAGGATGAAGTGTTTGCGAAGCATTGCCAACTAACGCTAAACGATGACCAATAATTTGATTGGCTTTTTGTAGTGCTAAAGGGTAGCAATTGCGTTTACCAATATGTTCTATTTTTCCTAAACGCCAGCCAAAGTCACGCTGTAAATGTGCAACGGTTGTTTCATCATCCCACTGTGAAATTTCATCCCATTTTTCAATCGGATGACACCACACTAATGAGCTGCGCCCTTCACTCATCGGTAACATGGCTAATGGGCCAAATTCAGTAAAACGCTCGAAGGCTTTTCCCTCTGGGTCTATTTCTGTTTTGACATTAGCAATTACAGCGACTTGATGATAAGGCTCACGTTGCCATTGAATATGGCATTGGTGGCCTATAGGCGAATTTGTACCATCTGCTGCAATCAGTAAATCACCTGTTACTTGCGTACCATTATCAAGCGTTACCTCAACGCAGTCGATATTACGCTGAACTTGTTCAACTTTAGCAGGGCAATAAAGCGTGATATTAGATTGCTTTTTTAGCTTGGCAAAGAGTAGCCGCCCTGCATCATGCAACTCAATCACATAACCCAGAGCTGAAATATCATAGTCTTGTGCATCAATATTAACAAAACCACAATGACCTTTATCAGAAACATGAACATGATTAATGGGAGTGACAAAAGGTTTTAATGTTGACCAAAGCCCGATTTGCTCTAACCGTTTCGCTGTTCCATGAGCCAATGCGATCGCTCTTGCATCAAACCCCGGATGCCCATTCTCAGGCTCTTTTGCTTCAATTAACGAAATTGAAATCTTACCTTTATTTAATGCAGAGAGTGCAAGTGCTAATGTCGCACCGGCCATTCCACCACCCACAATAATCACATTCATGCTGATTTTAGCCTTAAATTTTTCCTGCCATCAGAGCTTCAATTTCATCAGGATCTTTAACGACAGATGCCGTTAAGTTCTCATTACCTGTTTCAGTGATAACAATGTCATCTTCAATACGAATACCAATCCCACGATACTCTTGTGGCACATCGGCATCTGGCGCGATATATAACCCCGGTTCGATAGTCAGCACCATGCCTGGTTCTAAAATACGGTCACGGTCTGTGCCATAATGTCCAACATCATGAACATCAAGACCTAACCAATGGCTTAAGCTATGCATAAAGAAACGCTGATAAGCTTTTGTTTCAATAAGATGCTCGATTTCACCGTGCATAATGCCTAGTTTAACCAATCCTTCGACCATGATATACACGACATGCTCAGTGACTTCTTTGATGCTTGTACCAGGTTTATACAATTCCAAAGACACATTGATGGATTTTAAGACAATGTCATAAATTTCACGTTGTTGACGGCTAAATTTACCATTGACAGGGAAAGTACGGGTGATATCACCAGCATAACCTTCATATTCACAGCCTGCGTCAATGAGTACTAAATCCCCATCACGCATTTTGGTTTCGTTTTCGGTGTAGTGCAAAATACAACCATTTTCACCGCTGCCGACAATACTGTTATAGGAAGGAAAACGCGCACCATGAGAGACAAACTCATGTTCAATCTCACCTTGAAGTTGATATTCATACATACCAGGCTGACATTTTTGCATCGCACGCGTATGTGCTAATGCAGTAATTTTTCCGGCTTTACGCAGTAATTCAAGTTCAAAATCAGATTTAAATAGGCGTTGCTCATGAACAATTGGACGCCAATCAATAATAATTTGTGGTGCTTTTAAATTACGACGAGAACCTTTTCTTAAGGTTTCTAATGCATTAAAGACTATCTCATCAGCAAACGCATATTCACCTTGAGCATGATAAACAACATCTAACCCGTTTAATAATTGGTAAAGTTGTTCATTAACATCTTCATAAGGTAGCGCCTTATCAACGCCCAATTTTTCAGGTGCAGCTTCTTGCCCAAGGCGACGACCAAACCAAATTTCAGCGGTTAAATCTCTAACACGATTAAAAAGCACACTATGATTATGTGTTTCATCACTTTTAATCAGCACAAGAATAGCTTCAGGCTCACTAAAACCCGTTAGATAAAGGAAATCACTATGTTGACGATAAGGATACTCACTATCGGCATTACGTTGCGCTGGTGGTGCAGCGAAAAAGATAGCTGCACTCGCAGGCTTCATTTGAGCTAATAATGCCTGACGACGGGATAAAAATTCTTGCTTATTCATACCCACTCCTGTCTTTCATTTATCTTTATGGTTATCTAATTAATGATGAAATTAATGTAGTACACGTTGCTCATTTTGTTCGTTATTGTCTTTGTCTTTTGGTGCGACAAAAGTGATATAACAAAGTTGAACGGATACTTTTACATATTCACTGACTTCTTCAAGTGCATCTTCAAGTTCTTCTTGGTTTTCGTCTTCTTCGTAACCTAGCGCACCTATATTACGCAAATCAGTAATCACTTCAGTCAATTCTTTATGATCAGACAACTTAGGTTGAGCAACTCCCAATCCTAAAAGAAAATGATTAACCCAACCCGCAAGCGCATCAGCTCTTGAAAAAACCGATTCCGACTCGTCAGGCACTAACATAAAGAAGTTAAACACACTGTCATCAAGCTGTTCATAGGTGATGTGATAAAGCTCTTCAAGCGGCTCTGATAGCGTTTTAGGAAAGGCTAAACCTTCATTAGTCAGATCGTGCAATAAGGTTTTCCAACTGCTATCGCGCACTGCACCGCAAATAAATCCTGTAATCAAACCATGCATTTCAGCCGCAGTTAAAGGTACTGTATGTTGCTGTAATAATGCATCAATAGTTTGATAATTTGGTAATGTGTTCTGTTTTGACATAAGAATAAACGTCGCATTTAGGGGAATAGTTCAAGATATGCTACCATCAATAGAAGTCGCTGTACCAGTTAAGCCATGTTAATCATTGGAATTTTTGCAGTAATAGCGTTTAATACAGTGTTATAACCGTATACACTACTAAACACGTAGCACAGATTTTATGTCAGGAAGGAATCATGTCCGCACAACCCGTTGATCTTCAAATTTTTGGGCGCTCATTACGTGTCAATTGCCCACCAGAACAAAGAGATGCTTTACTGGCTTCTGCTGCTGAACTGGAACAACGATTACAAGATCTCAAAGAACGCAGTGGTGTTTCCAACACAGAGCACTTAATTTTTATCGTGGCATTAAATATGAGTCATGAGTTGGCAGAAGAAAAGTTAAAAACCAGAGACTATGCCTACAACATGGAAGAAAAGATAAAAATGCTACAACAATCCATTGAACAAGCTTTACACGATCAAGGCAAGCACCATGATCGCACTTTTTCAACTGCGAAGTAGATTTGTTCAGAAAGCATGCGTATACCATGAAATTCACAGATAATAGGTTGCTTTCTACAATTAAAATAATACAATAGTTCATAGATAAGGTGCTTAACGCACCCACCAAATTTCTCTGAGATGTTTGCCAGCGGGCCAGTCCCCTGAGCCGATATTCGAAACACATAGAACGTGGTGATCTGTTGCTTGTGAGCATACCCGATTCGTTCAGGCAGCCTAATGGTAGCAACACTATGTTCACCTTGGACCATGGGTTCAAGGGTTACAGCTTGCGGCGGCATCTTGGAGACCCTACTAAAGTTCTAAACATTAAGTATTTTATAACTACTTAGTGTTTAGAACTTTTTTTATGCTTCTATTCTCATATCTTCAACCTCTTCGCTTTCTTACCTCTAAAGTGTGATAAATTGATAAAAATGATGATTCCCACTTAACACTAAGCACTTATTGATGGATTAATGAATGACGCATACTTCACTTTTTCAACAAAGAGATGAAATCCGCAAAACTATTCGCCAAAAACGACGTTTACTGACATTAGACGAACAACAACAGGCTGCTGATAAATTATGTGAGCAAGTTCTTACTCATCCTAAAATCAAGCCAGCGCAGACGATTGCACTATTTCTTTCTTTTGATGGTGAAATTGATACATCACCTTTGATCTCTCAACTATGGGCATTAAATAAACAGATTTGCTTACCTGTATTACACCCATTTCATCGTCATCACCTCCTTTTTTTACGCTACACACCTTCTACTGTATTAGTCAAAAATCGCTTTAATATTTCTGAACCCCCTTTAAATGTGAATATGGTTATTCCTATCTCTAATATTGATATTATTTTTACACCATTAGTGGCTTTTGATACCCAAGGCCAACGATTAGGTATGGGCGGTGGTTTTTACGATAGAACACTAGAAAACTGGCAACAAAAATCATTTTACCCAATGGGGCTTGCTCATACTTTCCAACAAGTTGATTATCTTCCTGTTGCTAATTGGGATGTTCCATTACCTGAAATTATTACACCTAATAAAAAATGGAGCTTCAATAACTAACTTATATATATATTAATTTTTATTTTCCACCATCTTTGTTTTTTTATATCATTATCTTACATTATTAGTTTAAATCTCTATTTTTAACCAAACTATATCTAAGATGAAAAATAGAGAAAACACAAAGATTATAAAAAGTATCAATATAATTCTGAATCTATCGGGAAAACAATTAAACAATGAAAATTTAACTAATAATGAATGTAATAACACTATTTCATCATTAGAAAAAACCTACGCTTTTAAACTAAGAAAAAAAAGCATTCATCATGTTTTTAAAAAACAATTAAATCATCCAATTATATTTTTAGACAATTTAGAAAACATATTTATTATTTTAAAATATAATGATCATGAGTTTCTGATTTATAACCTACAAACTGACCAAATGGAAACATGGAACAAAGAAACATTAATAAAAAACAGTGCACATCACTATTATTATCTAGATTTTTTAACAAAGCATTTTTTTGATATTTCTTGGTTTATTCCTACTTTTATGAAATATCGTTCATTCTTTCAAAGTGTTTTATTTTACTCGTTGATTCTTCAGCTGCTAGCACTTGCATCTCCTCTAGTCATACAAATAATTATGGACAAAGTTATTATACATCGAGCTTTGTCCACACTTGATGTATTAGTAATAGGTCTTATTTTTGTAGCTATTTCAAGCTCTGTACTTCAGGGAATAAGAGAATATATTTATCATCATACTGCTAATAAAATTGATATGTTACTGAGTTTAAAATTGACTCATCATTTATTCAAGTTACCTATTAGTTACTTTAAATCTCGCCAAACAGGTATTATTGTCACCCGTGTAAAAGAACTTGATATTATTCGAGAATTTATTACAAAGACCTTATTAATGTTATTAGTTGACTTCTCATTTATTTTTATTTTTCTGTTTGTTATGGCATATTTGTCATTAAAGTTAACATTAATATTTCTTACCACCATTCCACTCTATTTTATATTAGCTAAATTAATTGCACCAAAAATAGAAAACACAGTACAACAACTTTATCAATGCTCGGCAACAAATAGTGCTTTTTTAACAGAAACACTAGGAGGCATAGAAACAATAAAAAGTCTTTCATTAGAACCGCGTTTTACACAACAGTGGAATACGCAAATTCATCAACTAACTAATGAAAATTTAAAATTGCAAAAAATTGATAACCTATCGCAATACATTGTTTCATTTTTACAAAAAATAACGATAGCCACTCTTTTATGTCTTGGTGCTTCTGAAGTGATTTCACTCTCAATGACCATAGGTCAGCTAATAGCATTTAATATGTTGTTAACTCATTGTTTGCAACCTTTAAGTTCCGCAATAGAAGTTTGGGGAAAGTATATAAGAACAAAAACGGCTGTTTATAATTTACAAGACATTCTTAATCTTCCAATAGAGCAAGAAAAAGCACATAAGAAAATTATATTACAAGGTGAAGTGAGTTTTGAGAATGTAAGTTTTTACTATCAACATGATGCTCCCGCCATTTTAAAGCAAATTTCTCTTGTGATTAAAAAGCATGAAACTATTGGCATAGTTGGAACTTCTGGATCAGGAAAAAGCACATTAGCACGCATGATCGCAGGACTTTATATACCACAATTAGGACTAGTTAAGCTTGATGGAATTCCTGTTTGCGAAATTCCTCCCACAGTATTACGTCAACAAATAGGATTTGTATTACAAGAGAATTTTTTATTTCATTTAACCGTTTTTGATAATATCCGATTAACCCAACCATCAGCCTCATTAGATGAAGTTATTCATGTTGCTAAATTAGCAGGTGCTCATGAATTTATTTTAAAGCTTCCTTTGGGATACGATACCTTAATTGCTGAAAATGGCAGATCTTTATCTGGGGGACAACGCCAACGTATAGCAATTGCCAGAGCCTTACTATCATCACCTAAGATTTTAATTTTTGATGAAGCCACTAGTGCATTAGATGGCGAGTCTCAAGCCATAATTGAAAAAAATCTTCCTCTTATAACACAAAATAAAACCGTCATTATGATAGCTCATCGCCTTTCAACAATAAAAAACTGTGACCGCATTATTGTATTAGAAAATGGTCAGATAATTGAAGAAGGAAAACATAATGAATTGATTAAAAAAGATAGTTCTTATAAAAAACTTTGGCTACATCAACAAGGATAAAAATAATGAAATCAAAAATCAAACAACTCATTAATCATTATTTTAAAGCTAAAAAAGAGCCTAAAAACTATGATTTTTATCCTAATCATATTGCAGTGCTTGAAAAACCACCAACACCTTATAGCCGTATTATTGCGATAATAATTTCATTAAGCGTTATTATATTTATACTCTGGGCATATATAGGCAAATTGGATGTACTCTCATCAGCAATGGGAAAATTAGTTGTTTCAGGTTACTCTCAACAAATTCAAATTTATGAACATAGTCGCTTAACAGCAATCCATGTAAAAAATGGCCAACAGGTTTCCAAAGGAGAAGCTTTATTAACACTTGATATTTTAGGTGTTGATGAAGAGATCAATAATCTAAAAAATAAAATAGAGAATCTATTATTATTAAAAATTCGTTATCAAGCATTAAGTCAAATTACTTTACCTGATACATTCCCTCAATTTAATTCATTAAATGAGAAAAACAAAGAATCAATTCTATTAAGTTATAAAAAAGAAAAAGATGAATTTGATGCCAGTATCAATAATATTAATGCTGAAATAGAAACTAACAATAAAAATAAACTCCTGACTCATCAGGAAATTGAATCATTAAATAAATTAAAGAAGAATATTGAAAATCGCTTTAATATAAAAAAGACACTTTATGATAAGAAAATCATTAGTACTATGGAATTTTTAGAAAATCAACATGAACTACTAGAAATTAATCGTTCTCTTAAGAGGAAATCATCAGAGTTAATTATTTTATCCAGTCAAGAAAAAAAACATATTAAAGAACGCGACAGATTAGAAAAACAAAAATATCTAGAGTGGTATGACAAATTTAAACAATATGAAAGTGAAGTTTTTCTTTATCAGCAAAATCTTTATCATGCTCAGAAACGTCAGCAATTAAAAATTGTACGTTCTCCTGTTACAGGTACTGTCCAAGAGCTCTCTGTTCATACTCTAGGAGCTGTATTACAACCTTCACAAGCAGTAATGGTAATAGTACCAGATAATCAACATAATATTGCAGAGGTAAATATTCTCAATAAAGATATTGGTTTTATCTATCCTGGACAAAAAGCGGTAATTAAAATTGATGCCTTTCCTTATACCCGTTATGGCACCATTGAAGGAACTATTATCAATATAGCAAAAGATTCCGTACAGCATGAACAATTAGGCTTAGTTTATCCAGTCCTTATTGAACTAGATAAACAAGCTATTGGTGAAGATGAAGAGCAATATCAGCTTGCCACAGGGATGTCTTTAGTCGCTGATGTAATTATTGAAAAACGTCGAGTGATTGATTATTTACTCAGCCCAATAGAAGTTTATCGTCATGAAGCATTAAGGGAAAAATAATAGAGAGATATCTATGAATAATATAGCTAAAAATCATCTTCCTCTTCATCCTTCAATTATTGATGGGCTAATTTATTTTTCAAAAGAAAATAAAAACTCATTAAAAAAAGAGCAGCTTATTCATTTTTTAGGTGATATTAATCATCTTTCTGAGTTAAATATTATTGAAGCTGCTCAACAGCTAAATTTAAAATGCCAATTCTCTCACCTTAATAATAAAGATGAAAGTATCATTGATACACTTATTGAAATAAATGGATATTGGTATATTCTAAAGAAAAGAACAAATGATAAATTAATTATTATTGATCCAAGTACTAACACAGAAAAAATTCATCATATTAATAAAAACATCACTTTTCCAACGCTTCTAATTATTAATAAGATTCTTACAAATAAACTAAGCAAGTTTAGTTTAATGTGGTGTATTCCTTCTTTATTAAAACAAAAAAAATCATTATATTTAATTTTTATTTTATCTTGTTTTATTCAATTATTTTCTTTAGTAAATCCAATCATTTTTGAAAAAGTCATTGATAAGGTATTAACAGGAAGAAGCTTATCTAATTTACAAGTTTTAGGTTGGGTGCTTGTACTTATTGCAGTTATAGAGCCTATATATCTTTTAGTACGGGATAAACTTTATGCTTTTGTTTCTTGCACCCTAAGTGCGGAATTTTCTGGTAAAATTTATAATCATCTCATTCGATTACCAAATCAGTTTTTTAATCAACGTCAATCTGGACAAATTATCTCTCGTATTCAAGAGCTTGCCCATATTCGCCAATTTATTACTGGCTCAGCACTGATGATGGTGCTGGATTTTATTTTTATTATCGTGTTTATTTCTGTAATGTTTGCTTACTCAGTTTTATTAACTTGGATAACCATAGCAGCATTAGTACTTTATTTTTTACTCTGGCTGATACTTGGCCCAATGATCCGTTATTGGGTTGAACAAGAGTACCAAGCGAATGCCGATAATACGAGCTTATTAACTGAAGCCATCAATGGTATAGAAACCATTAAAATAACAGCAACAGAAAACCAATTTATTGAAAAATGGCAATATAAGCTCACCAACCATATTCTTAAGCGTTTTTCTGCTGCCAAAAAAGCGTTACTTGCTCAGCAATTAATTGGCGCTGTTCATAAAATTACTATGGCAATTATCTTGTGGCATGGTGTGAACTTAATTATGAAGGCACAGTTAAGTGTGGGAGAATTAGTGGCTTTTAATATGTTTGCCGCTCATATTACACAACCTATTTTACGTTTAGCTCAACTCTGGCAAGATGTTCAACAAACTAGCATCTCAATACGTCGTATTGGCGAGATCCTCAATACTCCCACAGAGTATCAACATCAAGGGCTTGCCACTGTACCGCATATTAAAGGAAATATAGAATTTTCTCATGTACGCTTTCGGTATACAGACAATACTCCAGATGTGATTGAACAACTTTCTTTCGCTATTCCTGCAGGAAAGTTTATTGGTATTACAGGACCATCAGGTTCAGGGAAAAGTACCATCACACGTTTAATTCAACGTTTTTATACCCCACAACAAGGGCAAATTTATATAGATGGCATGGATCTTGCGATTGCCGATCCCCTTGCTTTACGCCAATCGATTAGTGTCGTTTTACAAGATAATTTTTTATTTAGTGGCACTATTATGGAAAATATTCGTTTATCAAAACCTGATTGTAACGAAGAAGATATTATTGAAGCGACCAAATTAGCAGGGGCTTTTAATTTTATTACTCAACTCCCTAATGGGTTTAATACGCAAGTAGGAGAAAGAGGAAGTAATTTATCAGGGGGGCAGCGTCAGCGCATTGCTCTAGCAAGGGCACTTTTACCTAATCCGCGCATTCTTATTTTAGATGAGGCAACATCCGCATTAGATTATGGCTCAGAAGCTGAAATCTTAGCAACCTTTCCTGCTATTTGTAAAAATAGAACGGTAATTTGTATCGCTCATCGACTTAATTCCATTTCTATTTCAGATTATATTTATGTCATTGATAAAGGTCGTATATTAGAAGAAGGTACACATACAGATTTATTAAATAATAAAACACTTTATCAGCAATTGTGGCAACAACAGACACAGCAATAAACCATAGTAAGTGATGAATCATAAAAATAAAGGCTCAAATTATTGAGCCTTTATACTTAATATTAAAATCGTTTATTTAGTACAACATACGAGCACGAATTGTACCTGGTAACTCTTTTAGTTTCTGCAACACTAACTCAGCTTGAGCTTTAGTTTGTGTTGTAATATCAATCACAACATAACCTACATTACCTGATGTACGTAAATACTGTGCGGCTACATTAATATTTTCTTCAGTAAACACTTTATTGATGCTATTCATCATACCTGGGCGGTTTTCATGAATATGCAGTAAACGGTTTACATCATCACCGTGGCTTGGCAGTGATACTTCTGGGAAGTTAACCGCAGATAACGTAGAGCCATTATCTGAATATTTCGCTAATTTACCTGCAACTTCATAACCAATATTTTCTTGCGCTTCTTGTGTTGAACCACCGATATGAGGCGTTAATATCACGTTATCGAATTTAATAAGTTCAGAGACAAACGGATCGTTAGGATCGTTATTTGCACCTGGCTCAGATGGGAACACGTCAACGGCAGCACCAGATAAATGTTTTGATTCTAACGCTTGCGCTAAAGCAGGAATATCAACCACAGTACCTCGAGAAGCATTGATAAGAATTGAACCTGGTTTCATGCGCTGAATTTCTTCATGACCAATCATATTCTTTGTTGATGGTGTTTCTGGTACATGTAAGCTGACAATGTCACACATATTCAATAGTTCAGACAGATGACGAATTTGCGTTGCATTACCCAGTGGCAGTTTATTTTCAATATCATAAAAATAAACATCTAAACCCACACTTTCAGCCAAAATACCTAACTGTGTACCAATATGACCATAACCAATAATACCTAGTTTTTTACCGCGCGCTTCAAAACAACCTTTGGCTTGCTTATCCCAAACACCACGGTGGGCTTTCGCGTTTGCTTCCGGAATACGGCGCAGTAATAACAGTAATTCACCTAGCACCATCTCAGCCACGGAACGAGTATTTGAGAAAGGAGCGTTAAAAACAGGAATACCGCGACGAGCAGCAGCATCTAAATCAACCTGATTGGTCCCAATACAGAAGCATCCTACAGCAACTAATTTTTCAGCGGCTGCAAAAATTTCTTCTGTTAAATGAGTACGGGAACGAAGACCAACAAAACGTGCATCACGGATAGCTTCTTTTAATTCTTCGTCCGATAATGCGCCTTTGTGATATTCAATGTTGGTATAACCCGCAGCTCTTAAATTTTCTACTGCACTTTGGTGCACACCTTCAAGGAGTAGAAACTTTATCTTTTCTTTTTCCAAAGATACTTTGACCATTTACCCTGCCCTATCGTTGTTACATTTAATGAAAAACAAAATCCTGTCTCAACAACATAACAAAAATAGAGTTTGTGGCAATACAACCGATTGCAGTGATGACAGAATAAGCGATAAAGAAAGCGATTTTCTACCGAGTAAAATGATTTTGACTTTGAAAAAGGCAGGATTTTAAAGAGAGATATAACTATGGTGTGATATATATCACTGAATTTGCAGTTTCTAAAATAATTTTAAAAAGAGGTCGCCATTGCCACCTCTTTTTAATCATCTTACTTAATCGTTTTAACGCCTTCAGACGTTCCCATTAAAACGACATTTGCACCACGATTAGCAAATAATCCTACTGTAACCACACCTGGAATACTGTTAATTTTATTTTCCAGTTCAATAGGGTTAAGAATTGTTAAGTTATGAACGTCTAAAATAACGTTTCCATTATCTGTTACCACGTTTTCACGATATTCAGGCAAGCCACCCAGTTTAACCAACTCACGAGCGACATAAGAGCGCGCCATTGGAATAACTTCAACAGGTAGAGGGAATTTACCTAATACATCGACTTGTTTAGATTCATCAACGATACAGATAAATGTTTTTGCCACACCTGCAATAATTTTTTCTCGCGTTAATGCAGCACCGCCACCTTTGATCATTTGCATATGGTGGTTGATTTCATCAGCACCATCAACATAGATATCTAAAGAATCGACTTCATTACAGTCGAAAACAGGAATGCCGTAACTTTTTAATTTTGCAGTTGATGCTTCTGAACTTGAAACAGTGCCTTCGATTTGACCTTTCATTGTTGCTAATGCATCAATAAAGTGAGAAGCCGTGGAACCAGTACCGACACCCACAATCGTGCCTGGTTTTACATATTCAAGCGCTGCCCAACCTACTGCTTTTTTCAATTCATCCTGAGTCATTTAAAAAACCTTATTTATCACATTAATGGATTAAGAATAGCATATTGCATTCAAAACTAGCACCGGACACATCAAAAACTGAGAAGCAACATTTTAACTCATTACAACCAAAAATATGGCATAGTAAGCAATAGAATATAAAATCGAAGAGAGTCTGTTAATGAAACGCCCTGATTATCGAGCATTACAAGCCCTTGATGCCGTCATTCGAGAACGTGGTTTTGAAAGAGCCGCGCAAAAGTTATGTATTACACAATCTGCCGTTTCTCAGCGTATCAAACAGTTAGAAAATTTATTTGGACAGCCGCTATTAGTCAGAACTGTTCCACCTCAACCCACTGAGCAAGGACAAAAATTATTAGCGCTATTGCATCAAGTAGAATTGCTTGAAGAGCAATGGTTAGGTGATGAAAATAGCGGCTCTACACCTCTTTTACTCTCTTTGGCGGTGAATGCGGATAGTTTGGCAACGTGGTTATTACCCGCTTTGCACCCTGTCTTAACGCAACTGCCTATTCGTCTTAATATTCAAGTAGAGGATGAAACTCGTACTCAAGAACGATTAAGGCGAGGTGAAGTCGTTGGTGCCATCAGTATTCAACCACAAGCACTACCAAGTTGCCTTGTCGATCAATTAGGCGCTCTTGATTATCTATTTGTGGCCTCACCTGATTTTGCCCAGCGTTATTTTGCAAATGGTGTAACTAAGTCGTCGTTATTAAAAGCGCCAGCAGTCGCATTTGACCATCTTGATGATATGCATCAGGCATTTTTACAACAAAATTTCGGTTTATCTCCAGGTAGTGTGCCGTGTCATATCGTGAACTCCTCTGAAGCCTTTGTGCAATTAGCTAAACAAGGTTCGACATGTTGCATGATCCCACATCTACAAATTGCTAATGAACTAAAAAGTGGAGAGTTGGTTGAT
Organism: Proteus sp. G2673; assembly: GCF_009915125.1. Classification (NCBI taxonomy): domain Bacteria; kingdom Pseudomonadati; phylum Pseudomonadota; class Gammaproteobacteria; order Enterobacterales; family Morganellaceae; genus Proteus; species Proteus sp. G2673. The sequence continues at coordinate 9,576 of NZ_JAABLT010000022.1, read as the reverse complement.
TTAACACCGGGACTTTGCCAACGACGTATGCTCTATTGGCACCGCTTTGCACCAGAAAGTAGAACAATGAGAAAAGTAACAGATGCACTAATTGATTTTGGCCGTAAGGTTTTAAAACAAGGTGAAGAGTAATACATTATTTTATCTTGTTACCATAAAGAATAGGCTTCATATTGAAGCCTATTCTATTTTATCGCAGTACAATTATTTAGTGCGTTTTAATTCAAAAACCACATCCACATAATCTTTAAACTCAATACTTTGTTGTTGATAAGTTTCTTGTACGGCGGCAGGTGCTTGTGCTTTCAATGTCATTGCATCCATACGCACTTGTGCGATTGGATAAGGCGTTGCCTCTGGTGCTCGATAACTTACACTATAGACTGCCCCTAAATCAGCGCCAAAACCTTTTGCAACTGAACTTGCTTGATCAATCGCGTTTTTAATCGCCACTTCACGTGCTTTCGCTTTATATTGTTCTGGATTATTAACACCAAATTCAACGTTATTAATCTCATTTAAACCCGCCGCTAATGCGCCATCAAGTAGCGTATTAAGCTGTTCTAATTTCTTAATTTTAACATTAACAGTACGTGTTGCTGTATAACCATTAATCACCGAACGCTCTGCTTTTTTATCATACTCATAGTTTGGTTGAGTACGAATATTAGCAGCATCGATATCTTCCTTCACAACACCATTTTCTTTTAAGAAGGCAAAATATTTTGCAACACGCTCATCAACTTGTTTCTTAGCCTGAGCAGCATCTTTTGCTCTTTCGCTAACCTGAATATTTAATGTCGCCATATCAGGAGCTGCTTTAATTGTCGCATTACCCGATGTTGTAATATGTGGTCCTTCTGGCTCCGATGCAGCTAGTGCAATGGAAGGTAATCCCAACGTAAACACGGATGCTAATACAATCGCTTTTAATTTCACAAAAACCCCCTGACAAAATAAATTTTAATGCCCTGTTTTTAGGACTAAGAAGAACATTAGCATATATGATGTAAAGTTCTTTAAGATTAAAAGAGAGTTTTCCATCCTTGAGCCGCTAATTGCACAGCAATAAACCACATTACACATCCTACAAACAAATTAATGATACGTTGAGAGCGTGTTTTGCTTAATATTGGAGAAAACCAAGCCGCAAGTAGTGATAATGCGAAAAACCAACTTATAGAGGCAAATACTGCACCAATTGTAAACCAAGGGCGAAGATCTGTGGTTAATTGTCCACCAATACTGCCTATCACAACAAAAGTATCTAAATAAACATGAGGATTAAGCCAAGTTACAGCAATTAATGTCACAATCACACGCCAACGGCTTTTTACCTGATTTTCACTTTGTGATAGTTCAATATCTTTTGAAAAAGCTGTTTTAAATGCATTCCAACCATACCAAAGTAAAAATGCCACGCCTCCCCATGTGATCAATAATAAAAGCGTTTCTGATTGACTAAGTAATGCACTGCCACCAAAAACACCCGCTGTTATTAATACAACATCACTTAAAGCGCATAAAAATGCACTCATTAAATGAAATTGTTTTTTACTCCCTTGCTGTAAAACAAAAGCATTCTGAGCACCTATAGGTAAAATCATGGCAGCACTTAATAAAAAACCCTGAAAAAAAGTTGTAAACATGCAAAATACCTTAATAATTATTCGTTAGATATTAGCTGAATAATAGAGGGGTTTTGATATTAGAGGAAATGAATCATTCTTATCGGTAATAAGAAAAACTAATGGCGATAAAGACAAAAAAAGCCACGTTATTAACGTGGCTTTATGTCATCAATTTACTGTAAAACTACTCGGTTTTAGCTGTTGTATTTTGTGTTTGATGCATATAAACATCCATTTGTGGGAATGGAATACCAATATTATTTGCATCTAATGCGCGTTTAAAATTTTCCATTAAATCCCAATAAACCGGCCATGCATCAGCATTCGTTGTCCAAACTCGTACCACAAAATTTAATGAAGATGGCGCCATTTCATGTAAACGGATCGTCACGTCTTGTTCATGTTGAATACGTTTGTCTTTTGCAACAACGTCACCCAATACTTGTTTTACTTTATCAATATCAGCATCATAAGCGACACCAACAATAATTTGAGTACGGCGATTAGGCTCGCGACTTAAGTTGATCACTTCACTACTGATAATTTTACTATTTGGGATAACAATAATTTTGTCATCTGCTGAGCGTAATGTTGTAGAAAAAATCTGCACATCTTTCACAGTACCTTCTACAGAGCCAATCATCACATATTCATCCGTACGAATTGGACGGAAAATAACAATTAATACACCAGCAGCAAAGTTAGACAGCGAACCTTGTAATGCTAAACCGACGGCTAAACCGGCAGCACCTAGCACTGCGATAACAGACGCTGTTTGAACCCCTAATCGTCCTAATACTGCAATTAAGGTAAAAGCAACAACGGTATAACGAACTAGGACAGACAAAAACGTCACAACAGTAGCATCAATATGGCGCAATGTTAAAACTCTGGCGACACCTTTACCAATCATTTTTGCCACAAAAAGACCGACAAATAGTATCAAAAATGCAGCAATAATATTTACCGCATACTGGATAAAGAGATCCTGATTTGCGACAAACCAACCTGTTGCTTCATCTAAACTAGCGGGTAAATCATTCATTAGACCACCTTTTAAACTTAAAAACGTAATGAAAAGAATAGTAATTCAATAGTATATTGTGGCAGATTTATTCAAGAAATATATAGGATTTGTTAATTTCTTCTATTATCCAGAATAAATAACCGATATTTTTGTAACATAGTAGCAAAATCATCTAAACCACAAAAAGAGATGCTTTCATTATCGTAATAGCTCATGCCCTCTTCCATTTCATCTGTCTCAAAATGCAAGGTATTGGCTCTTACCATCACTTCTTCGTCATCAATAGAAAGACTGTATTCTTTACCGATAAGTTCCCACTGTCTTTCACTGCCTTTAATACCTTCCATTTCTTCAATAATTTGATCTATCAGACTAATATCGCCTTGAATTTCATCATTCAACCAATAGCCTATTGCTTCATGATCCATCGAAAAACGGGCTAGTATACCGCCAGTGAGATCTCGCTGAAATTCATAATCCATGGTGTACGCCCCTTATAAAGCTCTCGCTTTTTTAATAAAAAATATCTTATTCTTATTATGACAAAAATAACAAAAAACGGGAGGCATTTGCCTCCCGTTTGTTCACATAAAATACTTTAAAGCAATAAATTAACCGTTATACCGTTGTTTGGAAAATAACTTGATCCGCTTTATCCGTATATTGCTCTAGTTGATCAAAGTTTAGATAACGATAAGTATCTTCTGCAGTTTCATCCACTTTACTCATGAAATCCAAATACTCTTGTGGCTCAGGTAAACGACCTAGTAATGAAGCCACTGCCGCAAGCTCCGCAGAAGCAAGATACACATTTGCACCTGTACCTAAGCGGTTAGGGAAGTTACGTGTCGAAGTTGAAACAACTGTTGCACCATCAGCCACTCGCGCTTGGTTACCCATACAGAGTGAACAACCTGGTACTTCGATACGCGCGCCACTTTTACCAAAGACGCTATAATAGCCTTCTTCCGTTAATTGTGCCGCATCCATTTTTGTTGGTGGCGCAACCCACAAACGTGTTGGTAATTGACCTTTGTGTTGATCAAGCAGTTTACCCGCAGCACGGAAGTGACCAATGTTAGTCATACAAGAACCAATGAACACTTCATCAATTTTGCTGTTTGCCACTTCAGATAGTAGGCGAGCATCATCTGGATCGTTAGGCGCACATAGAATTGGCTCTTTGATCTCATTTAAATCAATTTCGATCACTGCGGCATATTCTGCATCAGCATCCGCTTCAAGTAATTGCGGATCTTTCAGCCAGTTCTCCATCGAAGTGATGCGACGTTCAATCGTACGACGATCACCATAACCTTCAGCAATCATCCATTTCAGTAAGATGATATTAGATTGCAGGTACTCAATAATAGGCGCTTTATCCAGTTTAATAGTACAACCCGCCGCTGAACGTTCAGCTGATGCATCAGCAAGCTCAAAAGCTTGTTCTACTTTCAGTTCTGGTAAACCTTCAATCTCAAGAATACGACCAGAGAAAATGTTTTTCTTACCTTTTTTCTCAACTGTCAGTAAACCATCTTGGATCGCATAATAAGGAATAGCATGAACCAAATCACGCAGTGTCACACCCGGTTGCATTTCACCTTTAAAACGTACCAGAACAGATTCTGGCATATCTAATGGCATAACCCCAGTTGCTGCTGCAAAAGCCACTAGACCAGAGCCTGCTGGGAATGAGATACCAATAGGGAAACGAGTATGCGAGTCACCACCCGTACCAACAGTATCAGGTAATAACATACGGTTTAACCATGAGTGGATAATACCATCGCCCGGACGCAGTGAAATACCACCACGATTCATAATAAAGTCAGGCAAAGTGTGATGTGTTGTAACGTCTACCGGTTTTGGATAAGCAGCAGTATGACAGAATGATTGCATCACTAAATCAGCAGAGAAACCAAGGCAAGCTAAGTCTTTTAGCTCATCACGAGTCATTGGACCCGTTGTGTCTTGTGAACCTACTGAAGTCATTTTAGGCTCACAATATTCGCCAGGACGAATACCTGTACGACCACAAGCACGACCAACCATTTTCTGAGCTAATGAGAAACCACGGTTGCTTTCTTCAACAGATTTAGCATGGCGGAATAGCGTGCTAACTGGTAAGCCTAGTGATTCACGCGCTTTTGACGTTAACCCACGACCAATGATCAATGGAATACGACCACCAGCACGAACTTCATCAATTAATACTTCTGTTTTCAGCTCAAAGGTTTCTAGTAACTCATTCGTTTCATGGTTACGAATTTCACCTTTATATGGGTAAATATCAATAACATCACCCATATTTAATTTAGAAACATCAACTTCGATAGGCAATGCACCTGCATCTTCCATTGTGTTAAAGAAGATAGGTGCAATTTTACCACCGAGAACAACCCCGCCACCGCGTTTATTAGGAACGAATGGAATATCATCCCCCATAAACCAAAGTACAGAGTTTGTCGCTGATTTGCGAGAAGAACCCGTCCCTACAACGTCACCAACATAAGCCAGTGGGAAGCCTTTTTTATTTAATGCTTCGATTTGTTTGATAGGACCAACACTACCCGGTTGATCAGGTTCAATTCCTTCGCGCGCATTTTTTAACATGGCTAAAGCATGTAATGGGATATCTGGGCGGGACCAAGCATCTGGAGCTGGAGATAAGTCATCGGTATTGGTTTCACCAGTGACTTTAAATACGGTAACAGTAATTTTTTCTGCTAATTCCGGGCGCTCAGTAAACCACTGCGCATCAGCCCAAGATTGCATAATCTGTTTAGCATAAACGTTGCCTGATTTGGCTTTTTCTTCAACATCATAGAAGTTATCGAACATCAGTAATGTGTGAGAAAGCGCTTTGGCTGCAATTGGGGCTAATTTATCGTTATCCAGAGATTCAATTAAAGCATGAATATTATAGCCACCTTGCATGGTACCTAATAATTCAACGGCTTTTTCTGGCGAGATAAGAGGTGATGTGGTTTCGCCTTTCGCGAGGGCAGTTAAAAAACCCGCCTTAACATAGGCAGCTTCATCAACTCCAGGTGGAACACGGTTAACAATTAAATCAAGAAGAAATTCTTCTTCACCTTTAGGGGGATTTTTTAATAGCTCAACAAGTGCGGCTGTTTGTGTTGCATCGAGAGGTTTTGGAACGACACCTTCAGCTGCACGCTCTGCTACGTGCTTACGGTATTCTTCTAGCACGACTGTCTCCTCGCTTCTTTGTCATTTTGTATAACCCGGCTGTCTGCACCTTATTAATAAAGTGCCAGGTCAGAGGATCTTTTGCTCGCATAAAACATAAGAGGTTGTGAAATTATGCCCAGCTAAGGGCTATCAGCATAGCAAATCTTCAACACGATGTTAATTCGTTCACATAAAAGTAACATTAATCAGATTCAAATATCCACTTATTCAGATTAAAACACTTAAACAAAATATATAACAGAGACTTTTAACCAAGATTTTGGTTAATAACCACACTTTTTATAGTTTTTTTCATACCCAAATTAGTACTAAAGTAAAATTTGCGGTCAAATAAACATCAATTACACAAAATAACCAGCATCACACAACCGAAGACAATCAAGCATTCAATAAAAAATATAAAAAATATAAAAAAAGAGCCAAGTTCCATAAAGAACTTAGCTCTTATCATTTAAACTACTTTAGTAAACTGTTTTCAGTAAAAAAGTTACTTATTTTTTCTTTTTCGCTTTTGGATTTGGCAGGTCAGTGATACTACCTTCAAATACTTCCGCAGCCATACCAATTGATTCGTATAACGTTGGGTGAGCGTGGATAGTTAATGCGATATCTTCAGCATCACAACCCATTTCGATTGCTAGGCCAATTTCACCTAATAGTTCACCACCATTAGAACCAACAATTGCACCACCGATAACACGGTTAGTTTCTTTGTCGAAAATCAGTTTAGTCATACCATCTGCACAATCTGATGCGATTGCACGGCCTGATGCAGCCCATGGGAAAGAAGCCACTTCATAGCTAACACCTTTCTCTTTCGCTTCTTTTTCTGTCATACCAACCCATGCAACTTCTGGTTCAGTATAAGCGATTGATGGAATAACTTTAGGATCGAAGTAATGTTTTTTACCAGAGATAACTTCTGCTGCAACGTGACCTTCATGAACACCTTTGTGAGCCAGCATTGGTTGACCAACAATGTCTCCGATAGCAAAGATGTGAGGTACATTAGTACGCATTTGCTTATCAACATGGATAAAGCCACGATCATCAACTTCGATGCCCGCTTTACCTGCGTCTAATAATTTACCGTTAGGCACACGACCGATAGCAACTAATACTGCATCGTAACGTTGTGGTTCTGCTGGCGCTTTTTTGCCTTCCATTGTTACGTAGATACCATCTTCTTTTGCTTCAACCGCAGTTACTTTGGTTTCTAGCATCAGGTTAAATTTCTTGCTGATACGTTTGGTAAATACTTTAACCACGTCTTTGTCAGCAGCAGGAATAACCTGATCAAACATTTCAACTACGTCAATCTGAGAACCCAGAGAGTGATAAACCGTTCCCATTTCCAGACCAATGATACCGCCACCCATAACCAGTAAACGCTCTGGTACGGTTTTCAGTTGCAGTGCATCTGTTGAATCCCATACTCGTGGGTCTTCATGTGGAATGAATGGTAATTCGATTGGACGTGAGCCGGCAGCAACGATTGCATTTTCAAAAGTGATGGTAGTTGTACCTTCACCACCTTCAACAGACAATGTGTGAGAACCTGTGAATCGTGCTTCGCCATTAACAACAGTCACTTTACGGCCTTTAGCCATGCCCGCTAAGCCACCGGTTAATTGAGAAATAACTTTGTCTTTCCAGATGCGAATTTTGTCGATATCTGTTTTTGGTGCATCAAAAACAACACCGTGTTCAGATAATGCTTTCGCTTCTTCGATAACTTTAGCAACGTGGAGTAACGCTTTAGAAGGGATACAACCCACGTTCAGACAAACACCACCTAAAGTAGAGTGACGTTCAACTAAAACTGTTTCTAAACCTAAGTCAGCGCAACGGAACGCCGCGGAATAACCCGCAGGGCCTGCACCGAGAACCACTACCTGTGCTTTAATTTCAGTACTCATCGTGACCTCATTATTTATTTGTCCGGCGAGTCAGACGAAAATCCATATTTAACACCGAGACTTACATACCGCATGCAGTTTACAGAAATGTTAATAAACTGAAAAGCGCTCTAACATGACGGATCTCACAACCTAAGATGTATGACTGTAAAATCCATCACTGTAATCAGAGAAACCGGCGCTAAGCACCGGTTTAAATAATTACATTACCAAACGACGTAAATCGCTCATGTACTGATTAATCAGAGTGATGAATCGAGCACCGTCAGCACCATCGATCACACGGTGATCGAAAGATAGTGACATTGGTAGAATCAAGCGTGGTACGAATTCTTTACCATTCCATACTGGTTTCATAGAAGAACGGGAAAGTCCCATAATCGCAACTTCTGGTGCGTTAACGATCGGTGCAAAACCGGTAGTACCGATACCACCAAGGCTAGAAATAGTGAAACATCCGCCTTGCATATCTGCAGCTGTCAGTTTACCTGCACGTGCTTTCTTAGAAACTTCAGCTAACTCATAAGACAGTTCGATAATGCCTTTTTTGTTAACATCTTTGAAAACAGGAACAACTAAACCGTTAGGTGTATCTACAGCAATACCAATATTGATGTATTTTTTCAGGATCAGTTTCTGTCCATCTTCAGAGATAGAGCTGTTAAAGCGTGGCATATCGGCCAGTGCTTTTGCTGCTGCTTTCATCACGAAGACTAACGGAGTGATCTTAACATCCAGTTTTTTCTTCTCTGCTTCTTTATTTTGCTGTTTACGGAATTCTTCAACCTCAGTGATATCTGCTTCATCGAACAGATTTACGTGAGGGATCATCACCCAGTTACGGCTTAAGTTAGCACCAGAGATTTTCTGGATACGGCTTAATTCAACTTCTTCAATTTCACCGAACTTACTGAAGTCAACTTTCGGCCAAGGTAACATGCCTGGTAATCCGCCACCTGCATTCGCTGGTGCAGATTCAGCACGTTTAATTAACTCTTTCACGTAAGACTGGACGTCTTCACGTAAGATACGGCCTTTACGACCAGTACCTTTCACTTTCGCTAAATTCACACCAAATTCACGCGCCAAGCGACGAATAACCGGTGTTGCATGAACGTAAGCATCATTTTCAACGAATTCTTCTTTCGCCGCTGGTGCAGTCGCTTGTGCTTTAGCAGGTGCTGCCGGTGCAGAACTTGCTGGTGCTGGTGCAGTTGCCGCTGGTGCTTGAGCAACAGGTGCTGCACCTGCAACTTCAAACATCATGATCAGTGAGCCAGTTTTCACTTTGTCGCCCACCGCAATTTTGATCTCTTTAACCACACCTGCAAATGGTGCTGGAACTTCCATAGAAGCTTTGTCACCTTCAACGGTGATCAGTGATTGTTCTTCGGAGATGGAATCACCGACTTTAACCATCACTTCAGTCACTTCAACTTCGTCATCACCGATATCTGGTACATTCACTTCTTTCACAGCAGATGTTGCTGGTGCAGATGCTGCTGGAGCTGGTGCTGCCTGAGCAACAGGTGCGCTACCTGCAACTTCAAACACCATGATAAGAGAGCCTGTGCTCACTTTATCACCCGTTGCGATTTTGATTTCTTTCACTACACCAGCAAATGGAGCTGGAACTTCCATAGAAGCTTTATCACCTTCTACAGTGATCAGTGATTGTTCTTCAGCAACGCTATCACCCACTTTTACCATCACCTCGGTAACTTCAACTTCGTCACCGCCGATATCAGGTACATGAACTTCTTTTAATTCAGCTGTCGCA